>JAYRMX010000168.1:0-32724 GCA_041912475.1 Myxococcota bacterium | reverse complement strand
GGGCCGGGCCCGGGAGCGGGGGGGGGGCGGCGTGGGCGGGCTCGCGCCCCCGGCCGGCGCCGCGACGGTCGATGCGGCCGACGTCGCGATCGCGACGAGCCAGCTCGGCCGCAGCGGGCTCCCCGTACGCGTTCCCGACACGACGCCGCCGGTCGTGACGATCTCGTCGCCCGCCGCCGGCACCGAAGTGAGCGCTTCGACGGTCGCCGCGGCCGGAACGATCGACGAGCCGGTCTTCCGGCTGCTCGTGAACGGCGTCGACGCGCAGATCGAGGCGGGCGACCCGCCGCTGCGCTGGACCGCGCAGGCGCCCGTGCCGATCGGCTCTCCGGTGGTCGTCGCGAGAGCGATCGACCGCGCGTGCAACGCAGCGACGGCGTCGGTGGCGCTCGGCGCCGGAGCGGACCGGATCGCGCCGGTCGTCGGCGTCGTCGCGCCGGCGCAGGTGGGTGCGGGGCAGGCGCTCCGCGTGGTGGCGGACGCGCGGGACGACGTCGGCGTCGCGTCGGTCGAGCTCTTCATCGACGACGCATCCGCCGGCGTTCGAGCTGCGGCGCCCTTCGTCTTCGACGTGGTGGCTCCCGCGACGCCGGGCGCGACGCTCGCGCTGCGCGCCGTGGCGCATGACGCGGCAGGCAACCGCGCGCAGGCGGCGGGCGCGGTGCTCGTGGTCGACGCGGGCCCGGATGCGCCACCGAGCGTGGGAGCGCTGCGCCTTCCGGCATCGGTCGCGCCGGGAGCGCGCTTCGTCGTCGGTGCCGCCGCGAGCGACGACCGCGGCGTCGCCGAGGTGCGTTTCTCGGTCGCGGGCGGAGCGAGCGCAACGGCCGTCGTGCCGCCCTATCAGGTCGAGCTCGTCGCTCCGCCCGGCGTACAGGTCGGCGAGCGGCTCGGCGTCACCGTCGATGCGGTCGACGGCGCAGGGCAGACCGCGCACGCGAGCGGCGCGATCGCGATCGTCGCGCAGGGCGACCGCTCGCTTCCCCGCGTCGTGCTCGACGCACCCGAGGAGGCGCCGCCCGGCGCCGAGGTCCGCCTCGTCGCGTCGGCGCAGGACGATCAGGGCGTCGCGTGGGTGCTGTTCTACGCGGACGGCGTGATGCTCATCGAGGGCGTGGCGCCGCCGCACGAGGTGCGCGTCCGACTTCCGGCCGATCGCCGGCCCGGCGAGATCGTGGTGTGGACGGCCGTGGCGGTGGACTTCGCCGGCAACGCCGGATCGTCCGTGGCGACGGTGACGCGCATCGTCGAAGCACAGGCCGGCTTCGCGAACGGCGAGGTCTACGACGACGCGACGAGCCGTCCGCTCGCGGGAGCACGCGTCCGCGCGACTCGCGCAGCCGGCGCACCGGTCGAGGGTGCGGTCGCCGAGACCACGAGCGACGAGCGCGGCGCGTACCGGCTCGCGCTGCCCCCCGGACCCGCTCTGCTCGAGATCGTGCAGGAGGGCTACACGCGCGCGTGGCGCGTGGTCGACGTGCCGCCGAGCGGTGTCGCGACGCCGCTCGACGCACGGCTCGCGCCCCGAGCGCCGCCCGTTTCGATCGATCGCCCGCAGGGCGGCGCCGTCGAGGCCGCGGGAGGCGTCGCGCGCCTCGTCGTGCCCGCCGGCGCCCTCGCAGCGAGCGGCGCCGTCGCGCTCACTCGAATGGGGCCGCAGGCGCTCGCGCTGCCGCTTCCGCCGGGATGGACTCCCCTCGGCGCCTTCGAGGTCGAGGCCGCGGGCTTTGCCGCTCCGGCGATGCTCGTCCTCGAAGACGACGCCCTCGCGAACGCGCCGGTGGCCGCCCGCTTCGACTCGGCAGCGGGCGCTTGGAGGAGCGTCGCGATCGAGCCGGGCGGCGGCGGTGAGCGACACGTCTCCGTGTCGTCCCCGGGCGTCGTCGCGCTGGCGCGTCCCGACGCAGTTCCGGCGGCGCCGCCGCTCCCCGACCCCGGAGCGCTCCTCGCCGGGGTCTCCCCGGTCGAGATCCCGGAAGGCGCCGCCGCGACGCTGCTCCCGGCTCCGCGGATCGTCTTCGCCGCCGCGGACGCGCGCGCCGACGTGACTGTCCGGCTCGCCGTGCCGGCGCCGCTTCCGAGCGGAACTCCCATCGAGGTGCGCTTCCGCGAGGCGTACGATCAGAGCGACGGATCGCGGGTCGAGCCGCCGCCGAGCGCGCAGGACTTCCTGCTCTTTGCCGAGCCCGAGGGGCCGGCCGCTCGCTTCGTCGCGGCGCCGGTTCCCGGTCTCGATCCGGGACTGCTCGCCGAAGGCGTGATCGAGCTGGTTGCGCAGACGAGGCCGGCCGCGGCGCCCGCGCTGGTCGGTCCCGAGGGCGGGCGCCTCGAGACACCCGGCGGTGTCTCCCTCGAGATCGCCCCCGGAGCCCTCGGCGAACGGACGCCGTCGCAGATCGCCCCGGTGGCCGCGAGCGCCGCCGGCCTTCCGGCGGACGACCGCTACGACGTCCTCGGCGGCGTCGACGTCGATCTCGGCGGCAGCGTGCTCGCCGCGTCCGCCGTGCTCCGCTTCCCGCTGGCCGTGCCCCCTGCCGCCGGCGAGCAGATCCTCCTGGTTCGTCCGATCACCGTCCTCGGACGCGCCGAGCTCGAGCTGGCGGGCGTCGCGATGCCGTCCGGGAACGCCGTCCTCGTGGGCGCCGGCGGCGCGGGTCTGCCGCTCTCCGGGATCCGAAGCGGCGGCCGCTACGTGCTCGTACGAATGCGCGCGCCTGCCGGATTCGTCGCCGGCGAGGCAACGCGCGCTGGAGCGCTCGCCGCCGACGTGCTCGTGCGCGCCGACACGCTGCCGTTCGTGAGCCGGACACGCGCCGGCGACGCGCGCTACGCGGTCGCTGCGAAGGTGGGCGCGGCGCACGTCGAAGGGCTCGATCTCGCGAGCGGCGACGGCGCGGCGGCCCAAGCGCAGCTCGCCGCCGGAGGTGAGGTCGCGTCGCGCGATCTCGCGCTCGCACCGCACCCCCTTGCGGTCGTCGAGGTCGATCCGCCCGGAGGCGCTGCCGACGTGGCCGTCGCTTCGCCGGTGACGCTGCGCTTCTCCGCGCCGGTCGACCCCGCGACGCTCGGCGCGGAGTCGGTGTCGCTACGGCGCGGAGGCGAGAGCGTTGCGGCCGTGCGCTCACTGACGCCCGACCGTGTGCGCGTCGTCCTCGCGCCCGCGGTCGCGCTCGCCGGCGGGGCCGCGCACGAGATCTCCGTCGGCGTCGCGCTGCGCGACGTCTTCGGGCGATCGCTCGCGACGCCGTTCACGAGCGCGTTCACCACCGTCGATACGACGCCGCCGCCTCGGCCCGCTCCCGGGATCGTCACGCTCTCGATGCCGCTCGGCGGTGTCTCCGACGTTCGCGGCGCTCCCGGAGCGGTCCCGCCCGGCACGCTCGTCACGGCCCGCAACCTCACGCAGGGCGCCGCCACGTCGGTCCTCGCCGGGCCCGACGGCAGCTTCTTCCTGCGCGTTGCCGCCGAAGCCAGCGACACGGTCCGCCTGCTGGTGATCGGCGCCGGCGGAAGCGCCACCGACCTCGGCGCGATCCCGTTCTCCGACGGCGAGGGCGGCTTCATGATCGGGCCCGAGGGCGGGGAGGCGGCTTCGGGCGCGGGCGTCGTCGCGCGGCTTCGCCCGCGAGCGCTCCTCGCGCCGGCGCTGGTGCGGATCGCGGACCGCGCGGCCGCCGAGCTGGAGGCGCCGCTTCCGGCCGGCGTCGTTCTCGCCCAGGGCTTCAGCCTCGACTTCGATGCCACGCTGCTCAACCAGGCGAACGCTCTCGAGGTCGGCGAGGCGGCAGGACGCTTCCCGCAGCGCGGCGCGTTCTCGCCGCCGCTGCGCGTCGAGGCCACGCGCATCGCTCCCGCGACGACGGGGCTCGCGTCGCGCTTCACGTTCACGGCGACGAGCCGCGACGCACAGGGCGCCGAGCGCGTCGTCGCGATCGAGGCCGAGGGCCGCACGGCCGCGTGCAACGAGACGCGCACGGTTCGTGACGACGCCGCAGCGCCCGCGCTGGCGCTGACGGCGCCTCGCTGTCTCGGGCCGGAAGAGGCGTTCACCCTCCGCGCCGAAGCGGTTCAGCCGCGGGTCGAGATCGCAGCGCCGCGGCCCGCCGGAACAGCGTCCGACGCCACCTGGCTCGTGCTCCGCGCGCAGGCACTCGGGAGCGAGCGCGCGTGGCGGGTCGACGAGCGCCTCGCCGTCGGCTCGGGCCTGCAGCTCGTGACCGATCCGCTCGCGCCGTTCGGGCTTCGCGAGAGCGGCGGCTACTGGATCGTTCGCGCGCCGGCGAGCCTCGCATGGATCGAGGGGCGCGCCGACGGCGACGTCCTCGTCGGCGCCGAGGGCTCTCCCTTCGTCGCCCGGGCCGGCGATCCGGGCGGCGCATTCCTGCTTCCCGTCCCCTCCGGCCAGCCGCTCGTCCTGCGGCGCATCGACGCGGCGACGGGCGCCGAACTCTCGCGGCGCGCGATCGCGGCGCTCGCGGCGGGCGAGACGCGCAGCGAGGCCCGGCTCGGCGACGACGGCGTCCCGGCGCTGGCCGTGGCGGTGCGCACCGGTCCGGGAGGGCGTGTCCACGGCCGCGGGCCGATCGCCTTCGAGTTCAGCCAGCCGGTCTCGGTGGCGAGCGTGACACCGGAGAGTGTCGTCGTCACCGATTCGAGCGGGCGGGCGGTGGCTGCTGAGCGAAGGCTCGTCGGCGACGGCTCTCGCGTCGAGCTGATCCCCGATCGCCCGTGGCGCTTCGGCGAGTCGTACGCCTACCGGATCACGATGGAAGTCGCGGGGATCGGCGGATCGCGCCTCGCTGCGGATCAGGCAGGCGCCTTCGACGCCTTCCTGCCGTCGGTGGTGGCGCGTCTTCCGGGCACCGACGTACGCGATGCGGCGGTGGCGAGCCCGCTCGCCTACGCGCTCGACGCGGGACGCCTTCGCCCGCTCGACCTCACGAGCCCGAGCGCGCCGGTCGAGGGCGCGCGTCTCGATCTGGGCGCTGCGACGAGCCGCCTGCTCCGGCACGTGGCGCAGGGCTCTCCGCTGCTCCTCGCGGCGGGCGGTGGAGGCGCCGAGTACGGTGCCGTCCAGCGCATCGCAATCGTCGATCCGCTGCGGCCGGTCCTCGCCGCCCTGCGACGTCTTTCGACTCCGGAGGGCGAGCCTGCGGTCGCAGGGGTCGATCCGCGCCCGGGAATCCCGTCCGCGCTCGCGCCTGCCGGCGACGCCGCAGTCGTGGCGACGCAGGGGATCGGGCTCCAGCGTCTCTTGCTCGCCGATGGCCTCGGCCCCGCTCCGCCGGAGCAGCCGCCGTCGTATCCGCCGGGCGGCGCGAGCTATGCGGCAGTCGCGGGTGACGAGGGACTCGTCGTGTCGGTCACGGGAGCAGTGCTCACGCTCCACGACCCGGCCAGCCTCTCGCCGCTCGCCACCGCCGCCATCACGGGAGCCGCGCGCGACGTGGTCCTCGCGCGCGTTGCAGGCCGCAGGCTCGCGCTCGTCGCTGCAGGCCTGCCCGGTGGCGTGCAGACATTCGTGATCCAGGGAGGCGAGGAAATCGCCGGGGGCGTCGGCCCCGCGTCGCCCGCGCAGGTCACGAGGGCAGGTCAGGTGCTCCCGGGCTGCGCCGTCACGCGGCTGGCGGTCGACGCGCCGCTCCAGCGCGCGTGGTTCGCCTGCACCAACGGCAAGCTCGGAGTGATCGACCTCGCCGGCGCAGATGGCGTCGACCCGATCGATCGCGATCGCGACGGGCTCGACGATCGGATCGCAGGGCTCGTCGATCTCTCGATCGCGCCGTCCTCGCCGCTGGCGCTCGACCTCGACGAGGGTCGCGCGCTCGGGCTCGTCTCGGCCGGCAGCGCGGGGCTCGTCCTCGTCCAGCTCGGCCCTGCCGAGGCGGTCATCACCGACGTTCGCCGCGACGTGCTTCCGGGAGACCGGGACGACGAGTCGTCGATCTTCGCGACGGGCCGCGCGTTCCACGGCGATCAGGCGATCGTCGCCCACGTCGAGGCGCGGATCCCGCCCGGGCATCCGGGGCTTCGCGCGGTGCTCGGCGGCGACGCGCCGCTCGTTTTCGAAGGCGGTGCCCGCGAGATCGCAGTCGCTGCGGGAACGCAGCGCCTGCGACTCGTTCCCGTGCCCGGCGCAGCCGCCGCGGCCTCGTTCTCGATCGCGATCGTCGAAGACGCCGAGCCTCTCGCGGCGTTCGCCGGAGCCTTCTCCCCGGTGCCCGTCGACGCGCTCGTGAGCGTCGACGGAGACGACATCGTCGCCGACGGCCCGGGGCCGCATCCCATCGTCATCTCGGGGGTCGGCGCCGACGACGTCCTCTACGACCTGACGCCCCTTGCCCGCCTCGAGCTGGCCGATCCCGCGATCGGCGCAGTGGGCGCCGACGGCTCGTTCACCGCCGCCGCGGGAGGAGAGAGCGAGATCGTCTACGAGGTGGCGGGCCGCAGGCAGAGCCTTCTCGCGAAGGCGACGCTGCCGCCTGCGATCGGCGGCCTCGCGGTCGACCCGCAGGAGCTTCGGCTCGCGCTGGGAGGCTCCGGCGCCGTCCTCGAGGTGACGGGCCTCCTCAGCGACGGCGAGTCCAGGCCGCTCACCGCTGCCGACGGCATCGTCTTCTCGTCGAGCAAGCCGGGCGTTGCGGGAGTCGATGCCAGCGGGCGGGTTCTCGCGCTCTCGGCGGGACAGACACAGATCCGCGTCGCGGCCGGCGACGCCGATGCCGTGGCGAACGTCAGCGTCTACGAAGTGGTACGCCCCGAGGTCACCGGGCTCGACCTGCGGCTCGACCGCAGCGTGGTGAACGCGGACGTGGGCGCGGTCGGAGCGTCTGCGAGGATCCAGGGCACCGGAACGCTCGAGGGGCTCGAGGTCGAGTTCGTCCTCGAGGGGCTCGCTGCCGACCAGACGACGCAGCGCGCGGCGGCTCTCGCCGGCGGCGGGGCGCCTGCGATCTTCACGGGGCTCTCGACGACGGGGTCGGGCCGGATCACGGCGCGCATCACGGCGCCCGGCACAGGCCGAGTCTTCACTGCGAGTGCGGACTTCACCGTCATCGCGCGAAACATCGATCTCGAGCCGAACGACACGGCCGCCGGAGCGGGGATCCTGGAATCCGCCGCGATCGTCGCAGGGCAGGTGGGCGGCGGCGACGCCGCGGACGTCTTCGCCGTCGCGCGGGAGCTTCCGGGAACGTGGAGGATCACGCTCAGCGGCGAAGGCGTCCGCGCGTCGGTGCTCGGCGACGGCGGAGCGGTCTTCGGGCCGATCGACGCCGGCGGGCCGCCGCTCGTCGTCGAAGCGCCGGCGAGCGAATCGCCGCTCCTGGTCACGGTGACGGCAGCCACGGGCCCGGCCGCGTACCAGCTCTCGGCGAGGCTCGATCAGGCGACGCCGATCATCGAGAGCATCGCTCCGCCCGCAGCGCCGCCGGGCGCTGCCGTCGTCATCCGCGGCCGCAACTTCGGCACGCGGGAGCGCGACCACCTCGTCGCCTTCGGTGACCTTCGCCTCCCGCCGCGGCGCGTCTCGCCCACCGAAATCGAGGCCGTCGTTCCAGCGTTCGCCCGCAACGGGCGCGTCTCGGTGTGGTCGGGACGGCGCGAGAGCGAAGGCGTTCCGTTCTCGACGGGCCTCGCCGGGCAGTGGTCCGACGACGCCGTCGTTTCCGATCCCGCACCCGGCGACTTCGTGACGGATGCGCGCACCGGCGAGACCATCGTCCGCGAGCGGATCGAGGTGGCGTTCGAGCGCGACGTCCTGCGGCCGCGCGCCCAGGCCATCGCGGCGGCGATGGGCGCCGAGATCGTCGGTGTCTGGCCGCCGCGCAACGCCTACCACCTGCGGTTTGCGGGCGCCGACACCGTCGTGCTGCGCACCCGGCTCGAGACGCTGCGAGCGCTCCCGGAGGTGCGATACGCGAACCTTCTGGCGTATTCCGAGTCCGATGCATTTCCCATCGCCGGCCGCGACGACTTCCCCGACCGATCGATCCCGGCCAACCCCAGCCGGCCGAGCGACGCGCGTCTGTCGGCGGCGTACGCGCAGATCCACGCTTTCGAGGCGTGGCAGGCCGTTGCCGACAGCGGGTTCTTCAGCGGCCCCGGCGCGGGCCCCTTCGCCGCCATCCGGGTCGGCGTCCTCGATTTCGGTCTCGTCCCCACTCCGATCTCCGCACCGCAGCTCGTGGGAACCATCACGCCGCAGGACTTCAAGGTTCAACCGGGCTGGATCCAGCCGTCGAAGTACGACCATGGGACCCACGTCTCGGCGCTGATCGGCGCCCGCAACGTCGACGACTCCCTCCGCCGGTCGACGGGGATCCTCGGCGGGCTCGTCCCCGCGGACGCTCCCCTTCCGCCCTTCTATTCGGTGGATCTCTACGACACGACGTTCGCCGGCGTCGACCCCAAGACGGGCCACCCGCTGAACGACTCCAGGGAGATCGAGTACGCCCTCGAGGGCTGCGGCGCCGTCGCGCCGGAATGCTCGACGACGCTCCCGATGAACATCGCCAACCTCTCACTGGGCTCCTACAAGGATCCTGCCGACATCGGCGATTCTCTCGCGTATTACAAGGACCTCGTTCGCGCCCGCCCCACGACGCTCTTCGTGACGGCCGCGGGCAACGACAACAATGCCGCCGATCGCCACTCGCCCTCGGCGCTCACCCTCGACGCCGACGTGGGAGACCGGGTGATCGCCGTCGGAGCGGTGTCGACCGGCTTCCGCGTGACGTCCGGCGGCCGCCGGCCGGACATTCGCGCGTCGTTCTCGAACTACGGCCCGGCGGTCGACGTAGCGGCGCCCGGCGAGGGGGTGCTCTCGGTCAACACCGACGGCACCGTCGATTCGGACGGCTGTAAGGACGCCGGACTTCCGGCGAACAACCCGTACGACTACTTCTGCGGGACGTCGGCTGCCACGCCGCTCGTCACGGGCGTCGCGGCAATGGTGCAGGCGATCGATCCCAGTCTCACGGCAGCGGAGACCAAGCGCCTCATCATCGACAGCGCGACGCCCCTCGACGGAGTCCCGAAGGACATGGGCTTTGGGATGTGGGCCGCTCCGCGCCGGCTCGATGCGCTTCGTGCGGTGCAGATGGCGCTGCGCCACCGCGGAGCGGCGGCCGCGACCGGAGCGGCGCCGGCCCAGTACCTCCCCGGCCTCCGGCGCTACCTGTGGATCCTCGACCGTCCGCGGAGCCGGCTGATCCGCGTTCTCGTGAAGACGCCGTTCGAGCGGACGCTGAGCGCGGACTCGCTCGTCATCGACGAGCCGGTAGATCTCCTCGTGGCGAACTGCAGGCAGCCGTACGCCGTGCAGCCGTCGGCCTCGGGCGACAAGGTCTACGTCGCGTGCCGTGGGACGAACCAGATCCTCGTCTGGCATGCCAACACGAACGCCGAGGCGGATTTCACGGTGTCGCCCGCGACGACCGAATCGTGGGTGCCGCTCGAAATGGGATCGACGACGTACAGGCTCGCCGAATTCCCGTCGATCCAGATGGCGCTGAGCCGCGACGGCCAGATCCTGGCGATTCCGCTGCAGCACCGAAAAGTCGCCTTCCTCGACACGCGGAGCGATCGGATCGTCGACGTGAAGACGTTCCGCGGGAGCGTGAACGTCGGAGCGCTGCGCGCGCTCGCCTTCGGAGCGAACGACACCCTCTACGCGCTCACGACGGACGACTACTCGGGGCAGCTCGTTCGCAAGCCCCGGTCGAGCACCATGGCGCGCTGGCGGATCGACCAGCGGGACGGCTTCGTGGTCACCGACCTGGGCGAGCCGTTCGCGTCCCCGCCGAGCCGGGGGCCGAGCGGCCTCACCGTGGTGCCGAGGGCGGGCGAAGATCACGTCTACGTCCTTTACGGCGACGACAAGAGCGTTGCGGCGGCGACGGTGCACCGCGGCAGCGATCTCGCCCTCGTCGATCCGCCGGGGAGCCCCAACGGGCGGATCCGATCGAACATTCCAGACCGGGTCGCGCAGCAGTTCGCGGCCGGCGACATGGTCGGCTTCCCGCTCGGGACGTTCTACAGCCGCGCACGCCTCATGGACACCGCCACGAGCGGCGTCCGGGCAATGGCGATCGACCCGCTCCGCGGTCTCGCCTACATGGTCTTCCACGGGACGGGCAACCTCGCCTTGCTGAAAGCGAATCCGGCGACGGGCTCGTTCCAGGCGCTCACCTCGGCAACCCGGATGCTCGGGAGCTTCGTCGAGCCGCGTACGGAGCAGAAGGCCGCGCTCGAGACGCAGCTCCGTGCCGACGGAACGATCGACGCGCAGATCGAGGATCGGCTCACCGCGCGCGAGGAGCGCCTCTACTACCAGGACGACTTCCCGGTCTCGTTCGCGATGGATCAGGAAGGTGGCCTGCTTGCCGCGCATCTCGCGGGAACCAATCCGCGGCTTCGCATGTGGGCGACCGCAGCGATCGCCGAAGGCCAGCGGATGATGGAGGTGATGCCGTTCGATCCCACGGATACGACGCTCGACACGGCGGTCGATCAGAGCGGGCGACTGGACGTGCCGCTGACGAAGGACTTCGACGTAACGTCCGATGCGTCGCCGTCGATCGCCTTCGGGAACACGCTGGTCACGGCGGCGCCGGCGTCGGGAGCGATCACGCGCGGCGTCCTCGCGGTCCATCCCGTGATCCGCGACTGGAAGATCTACAAGATCCGCTGCGAGGTGCGGAACGCGTCGAACGGCGCGCTCGTTCGCAGCGACGCGGGGACGACGATCCCGAGCGCCGGGCAGACGACCGGCTTCCCGGAGCGCGTCGGTGTCGCCGACACGGGTACGCCGGTTCCCGTCTGCCGCTTCCCGGATCTTCCGAAGGGCGCCTACGTGCTCCGCGTCATCGCGGGAACGCTGTCCGGGACGGGCGACGACATCGTCAGCGAGACCCCCTTCCTCCACGAGGCCTGGTGATGCAGGTCCTCGCCGCGCTCCTCGCTCTGCTGCTGCTCACGGTCCCGAGCCTCGCCTCGGAGGGGCCGGCTCCGCTCGGGCGAAGCGAGATCCGCGTCGTTGGCCTCGCGGTCGACCTCGACACGCGGCCCGACATCGAAGGTCTCCAGGACACGATGACGGCGGTGAGGGACGTTCCGACCGGGCTCGAGACGTTCCTCGGGTCCCCCGTCGACACGGCGCTTCGGACCGCGCCGCCGGGGGCGCTGGTGAAGGCCGAGCTTCGCGGGCCGACCTTCGGCGACGCCGTCGTCGAGCTTGCGGCGCCGCCGAACCAGCTCTTCGAGCTGCCGCTCCTGCGCGTCGCCGGCGAGCACCGCGTCACGCGAGTGCGTCTCGAGGCCGCAGACGGAACGGTGCTCTTCGAGCGCGATCCGACGCGGCCGCCGGTCCGAATCGACGTCATCGACCAGCTCCTGGTGAGCTCGGTGACGACCCGCCCGCTCACGCTCGAGGAGATCCAGGAGCGCGGGATCGTGATCGACGAGGACAACTTCACCGCGATGAACTTCGCGGTGGGGCTGACCTTCGGCAGCGAGCAGGTGACGATCGACCTCCCGGTGCTGGTGCCGACGTCTTCGCAGGCGCTCGCGAGCGTCGAGACGCCGCGGCTCGTCACCCTCAGCGCGGATCCTGCCCAGCTTCGCCGGATCAACATCCCGAATCTCTCGCTCTCGGGCTTCTCGCTCCGGCCGCCGCCCGAACTCGACGAGGAGAAGGGGCCGACGATCCCGCCGATCCACGGCGTGATCGTGATCCCGGGCAACATCGCCTTCCTCCACCAGTTCTTCAGCGTTCTGCTCCAGACGACGAATCTCGCTCCCACCGGGTCGGGCCTCGACGTCGAGAGTGCCCGGGCGACGATCTCACTGCCGGAAGGCGAGGACGAGATCGGCGGCACCGGTGACGACCCGCTGCGCGTTGCGGAGACCGCGTCGGGCGGGGTACGGACCGAGCTTCCGCTCCTCGACGCGGGCGGCGCCGACACGATCCTGCCGCAGGGAACCAACGCCGCCGAGTTCCTCGTCGAGGGGCTTCGCGAGGGAACGCACCGCGTCGACTTCGACCTGCGCGGCGAGATGTTCGTTCCTGCGCTCGGCCGGAAGGTCGAGCTCTCGGGAATCGCCGCCGGCGTCGTCCAGGTCCGCAATCCGACCTTCTCGATCGTCCTCGCACACCCGCGCGTCGTCCGCGAGGGCGAGGGCTACCCGGTCTTCGCCACCGTCACCAACACGTCGAGCACCCCGGCAAACCTGTTCCGGATCGAGCTGGCGAGCCGGTCGCTCTCGGGAGCGCGGATGGCCGACGGCGAGACCGGGCTCCGGACGCTCGAGACGCTTCTTCCGGGCGAGGCCGAAACCTTCGAGTTCCGTCTCGTCGCGCGGACCACCGGCGAGGTGACCGGGACGGTGTTCCTCGCCGAGGAGGGCATCAACGGGAGCTTCGTCCTCACGACGGGAGTGGGAGACCGGAACATTCCCCTCTCGCCCGACAGCCTGGTGCTCCCCCAGACCACCGAGTTCCTGCCGGACGACCCGGACTTCGTTGCTGCTGCGGTCCGCATGCTCGGGATGGCGTACAGCGTCGCCACCGCGCCAGCGCAGGCGCTCGCGGCCGACGTCGCCCGCGTCGGCCGCGCGCACGTCTTCGACCGGGCGGTGAAGCTCGCCCAGAGCGGGCTCCACGTACGCTTCGGCGAGAGTCAGGACCACGCGATCGAGGACGTCCTCCTCGACTGGGTTGGGAACGACCGCGCGCGGGCGGAGAGTCTCTTCCCCGACGAGGCCGAGCGCGAGGCCTTCCTGCGCGATGCGGCCGCCTTCGATGCGCTGCGCAGGACGACGGGCGCCGGGAGCCACTTCGACGCGGTGGCGGGCGCGGTCCTCGGCCGGCTCGGAGGCGCCGAGCCGCCGGCCGCGGTCGTTCGTCGCCTGGCCGAGCGCTTCGCGTCGCGGCCGGCATTCCTCGCGGTGGGAGCGAGCGCCCGCGGCGCCCCCGTCGCGCTCGAGCTGCAGAGTGCGGCGGGTGAGCGGCTGGGCGGGCTCGATCCCGCGGCTCCGCTCGCGAACGAGATCGCCTACGCAGCGAGGCTCCCGCTGCGCGCCTCGCCGGAGATGGGGGACGAGGTGCTGATGGTCGCGTCTCCCGAGGCCGCGACCTACACGCTGGCGTTCGCGGCGGCGTCGGGCGCGAGCGATCTCGATCTGGTGGCGGTCGTTCCGGGCGAGAGCGGCCCGCTGCTTCTCACCTTCCCGCGGGTTTCGCTCGATGCCGGCGCCGCCGGGCGGCTCGTCCTGCCGAACGGCGGCGACGCGACGCTCGAGGTGGACCGCGACGCCGACGGCGTCGTCGAGACGCGGCTCTCTCCCCTCGCGAGCGAGGCCATCGCCGACGTGCCGCCGTCGATTCTCGGCGTCGAGCAGTGGGCGAAGGGAGCGCGGCCCAAGGTGACACCGAGCTTCGAGATGGGCGATCCGATCGGCCGGATGATCGGCGTCCTGTTCAGCGAGGAGGTGAGCCGCGACTCGGCCGAGCGGCTCGGCGCGTACACGATCGCCGACAACGCGCCCGTGAGCGTCGCGCTCCAGCCCGACCGACGACTCGCTTTCGTCGTCTTCGAGAAGCCCGTCGGTCCGTTCGTCCCGCGAACGCTCGCTGCCGAGGGGGTGAAGGACCTGCGGGATCAGCCGATGCCGCGCAGCGAGCGCCCGGTCGCTGCCGACCCCGAGCGTGGGATCGGCGCGAGGGTGATCGGGCGCGTCCTCCGGGCGTCGGGTGAGCCGATCCCGTTCGCAAACGTCCGCTACCTCCAGCCGATGTATCAGTACGCGCTCTTCGAGTGCTTCCCGCAGGACTTCGTCATCTCGAGCTTCCAGGCCGATGCGGCGGGCCGCTTCTCGATCGACTTCGCCCTGCAGAGCGGATACCAGAGCTGGGAGGTCTGCTCTCCCGACCTCTGGCTGAATCAGCGGGGCGCGGGAGGAACGAACCACTTCAAGCTCGACGCCGAGGACCCGGAGACCGGCGAGGTGGGAAGGCTCTCGATCCGGCCGCAGTTCGACGGCCAGACGCTTCGCCTCGACGTCGTCATCCGAGGTTTCGGCGCGATCGACGGCCGCGTACTCGAGGAGGACGGCACTGCGGTCGCGGGCGGAGAGCCCGGGTCGGAGCCTGCGCTGCGCGTCTTCGCGCAGAGCCTCAGTACGGGAGAGATGGCCGAGTCGTGGGTCGATGGTGACGGTCGCTACGCGTTCCCGCGGCGCTTCGTCGCACCGGACGGCCGCGTGACCGAGGCGGCGGCGCTGCCGGCCGGCAACGTCGCGCTCCTGGTCGTGCGTCCGTCGGACGGCGCCACCGCGGTGTCGACGCTGAACCTTCCTGCTGCCGGTGCCCGCGAGACGCAGGATCTGGTGCTCCTGCCGCCGTTCCGGTACGGGGCGGTGTCGGGGATCGTCTTCGAGGCCGACGGGCGAACTCCGGCCGCGAACGTCGCCGTACACCTGGCAGGCCGCGTCCTCTCGGGAGTCGACTTCGGCGGCCGCAGCGATCAGGAGGGTCTGCTCGGGAGCGCAGTCACCGACGCGGCGGGAACCTTCCGCTTCGAGCACGTCCCGGCGGGAAACGTCCGCGTCGTGGCGCAGCGCGCGTCGACCTTCGAGGAGGGCGAGGCGCGCGGCGTCGTTCCGGAGAGCGGCGAGGCGCGGCTCCAGCTCGTGCTGCCCGGAGGGGGCGGGACCGTCACCGGGCTCGTGATCGATGCCTTCGGCAACCCCGTCGCCGGCGCGGCCGTTGCGGGCGGCTTCACGATGACGGTTGCCGACGCGAACGGCCGCTTCGAGATCCGGGGGCTTCCGCGGGGAAGCGTCACGGTCTACGGCCAGGCCCTCGACTCGCCCGCGCTCGGCACGGTTCGGGTCACGACCACCGGACCCGGCGACCTGCAGGAAGTCGTGGTCACGCTCCAGCCGGTGGGGTCGATCGCCGGTACGGTGTTCGAGGCCGACGGAGTGACGCCAATCGTCGCCCAGAAGGTGCAGCTCTGGCTCGGAGATACCGGCGTCGCGGCCGAAGCCTTCACCGATGCGCAGGGAAGCTACGCCTTCCGCAACTATCCCGTCGGCAAGTATTCGCTGCGGGCAATCCGGCGCAGCGACTTCGACGGAGGCATGGCGGATTCCGAGATCCGCTTCGCAGGAGACGTTCGCGACGTCGACTTGCGATTCCGCGGCCTCGGCGAGATCAGCGGGCGCGTCGTCCAGAGCAACGGGACGCCGGCGATCGCCGACCTCATCGTGACGCGGAAGGTCTGGCGGATCCTCACCGACGCGAGCGCGCTGCCCGTCGACAACCGGCAGCTCGCGCTCGAGATCCTCGCCCAGTACGCGCAGATCCCCGGGCTCGGCGAGTCCGTCGCTCGTGCGATCTCGGAGAACGGCCTCGATCAGCCTGCGAACGAGTACTTCGTCCTCGCCGACGAGAGCGCGCACCTGCGAAGCGACGAGCTCGGGCCGGGCGGCGAGGTGACGGGGCGCTTCCGGTTCGCGGAGCGGGTGACCGGCGGACCGTTCTCCGTGGCGGCCTTCGGTCCGTTCCTCGCGCCGGCCGTCGTGAAGGGAGAGATTCCGAGAACGCCGGATCCCAGCGAGCGCGCCGTCGACGTCGGCGACATCGTGATCGAGCCGGCGACCGGAGCCGTTCGCGGCACCGTGTACATGCCGGACGGCGTAACGCCGGTGGGAGAGAACGTCGCCGTGCGGCTGCGGTCGCTCGACAACAGCGGGTCGGTCCCCTCGGCGGGCGGATCGGTGACACAGCCGGTGCTGCCCGAAATCGAAGTCGTGACCGACGCCGAGGGCCGCTTCGAGTTCCCGCTCGTGCTGCGCGGGAGCTTCGTCCTCACCGCGGACACCGGTGCGCCGCCCGCCGAGATCCGCGCGACGTCGCCCGCCGAGATGCAGACCGAGCGCTTCGAGGAGGAGGACGGGAGCCGCCTTCTCAACGTCCGTCTCTTCGGCGAAGCGCGCGGCGCGGTTCCGCTCCTCGAGTTCGGCGAGTTCATGACGGCGGACGTCCGCCTCCGCGACGTCGCCGGCGCGCGCGTGCGCGTCGTGGCGGCCGATGGCGTGACGCCGATCGATGGCGCGCGGGTCGCGGTTTCGACGTCGTCGACCCTCGATTCCGATCCGCCCGCCGCCTTCACCGACGCGAGCGGCGAGGTGACGTTCTTCCCGATCCTCGAGGGCCCCTTCTCGGTGTCGGTGAGCCTGCTCGGCGATCCGCGGCGCGGCGCGGCGAGCGGCTCGGTCCCCGAGAACGGGCCGAACGGGCTCGAGATCCCGGTGACGGTCCAGCTCGGCGCCGTGACGACGGCGTCCGGCCAGATCGTCGAGAGCGCCGTCTTCGGGAGCGTCGCCGGAACGGTCTTCCGGGCCGACGGGACCCGCCTCGTCAACCCGGCGCAGGTGGCCGTCACGAGCCGCGGAGCGCGGCTCCTCGCGACGTCCGACGCCGAGGGCCGCTACGTCGCCGAGAACGTCCCCGGTGGGCCGTTCCGGGTGGACGTGTTCGAGCCGCTCACGTCGCGGCGCGGATCGGCGACCGGAGCGCTCGTCTCCAACGGCCAGACGGTCGAGACGCCTGTGACGCTGGTGGGCCTCGGGACGGTCACCGGGTCGGTGCTGCGAAGCGACGGCTCCGCCAGCCTTCCGGGCGTCGACGTCGAGCTCGCGCCGTCGGGTGACTTCAGCGACCGGCTGGTGACGCGGACCGACGCGTCGGGCGCGTACGAGCTTCCGGGAGTTCCGCTCGGGCCTTACACGGTCCGGGCGCGCGACTTCCTCACCGGCCTCGCGGGCGAAGCCTCGGCGACACTGATCCGTGACGGCGATCTCGTCACGACCGACGTACGCCTCCAGCCGAGCGGCGGCATCGCCGGTGTCGTGTACGGACCGGGGGTCGTCGTGGGGCCGAACGGGGAGCCGCGACACTCCGACGGGTCGGCCTTCCCCGACGCGCCGCGCGCCGCGGGCGTCGCGGTCGAGATCCGGCGCGGCAGGTCGCTCGTGCAGACGGTGCAGACGGGAGACGACGGCGGGTTCAGCTCGGGCGCCTTCCTTCCGACGGGCAACTACGATCTCGTCGCGCGATCGCCGATCTCCGAGGACGGCGCGGTCGCGAGCGCGTCGATCCGCTTCGACGGAGAGATCGCGTTCGCAGCGCTGGCCCTCGCGGGGACGGGCAGCGTCACCGGCGTCGTGCTGGACTCGCTCGGCAGCTCGCCCGTTGCCGGCGCGTCGGTGACGTTCTCGAGCGAGAGCCGCTTCACGGGGGCCTCGCGCTCGCGGATCACCGACGCCGCCGGGCGCTTCCGCTTCGAGAACGTTCCGGTCGCGGGGTTCTCGCTCAGCGTGCGAACCAACCTGCAGGAGCCGCAGCTCGGAGGCGCGGCGAGCGGCGCCGTCCGGGCGGCTGGCGATCTCGTCGCCTTCGAAGACGGCGACGCCGATCCCGACCACGAAGCGATCCGGCTCCAGCCCGCGGGCGCGATCGAGGCGCGCGTTCTCCTCGCCGATGGCTCGACGCTCGCCGAGGGCGCAGTGGCGCTGCTCGAGCAGCAGCCGGCGGGGCTTCGCCTCTCGCGGGTTGCGAATGCGACGGGGCAGATCCTCTTCGAGGGGATCCCGCTCGGGAGCTACCGCCTCTCCGTGCGCGAGCCGGTCACCAACGGCGTCGCAAGTCGACGGCTCGCCCTCACCGTCAACGGCGAGGTCGCGGGCCTCGGCGATCTCGTCCTCGACGCCGAGGGGCCGAACGTCGTCTCGACCGAGCCGGCCGAGTCGGCGTCCGGCGTCTCGCCATCGGGAGAGATCGTCGTTCGCTTCGACGAGCCGGTCGATGCGGCGTCGGTGACCGCAGAGACGTTCGTGGTGCGCGCAGGCGGCGCCGCCGTGCCGGGCGCCCGTACGCTGCGCGACGGCGGGACGGCCCTCGCGTTCGTTCCCGCCGCGCCGCTGTCCGATCTCCAGCGCATCGACGTCACCGTGCGCGCCGACCGCTTCGGCTTCGAGAACGAGCTGCTCGAAGCCGGCGTTCGCGATCTCGCAGGGCTCTCGCTCGCTGGCGACTTCGCGTTCGGCTTCACCACCGGCGACACGCAGCCGCCCCGGCTCGTCTCGGTCTCGCCCGCCGGCGGCGCCAGCGAGGTCCACGTGGGTTCGGTCGTCCGCTTCGAGTTCTCCGAGCCGGTCGCGAGAGAATCCGTGGCGGGCGTATCGCTCACGCGAAGCGGCGGCGCCGCCGTCGCGGGCGGTCTTGGCGAAGCACCGATCCTCGGTGGGCGCGTCCTCGTCTTCACCCCCGACGCGCCGCTGGCGGTCAACGAGACCTACACCGCGCGGCTGCAGGGCCCCGTCCGCGACCTCGCGAGCAATCCGATGCCCGAGGCCGAGCTCACGACGACGTTCTCGACGGTCGACACGCGGCCACCCGAGCTGGCGTCGCTCGCGCTCGCAGCCGGATCGGCGCTGGTCACGGGCCGAACCGTCGTCCTCGAAGCCGCCCTCGCAGGCGACGAGCCCGGCGCGCGGGTCGAGTTCTCGGTCGGTGGCGCGCTGCTCGGTGTGGCGACGAGCTCGCCCTTCACCCAGACACTTCTGCTTTCGCCCGCGCTCGGAACGGCGGCGAGCGTTCGCGCCGTCGCGGTGGACGCCGTCGGGAACCGCAGCCCGCCGCGAGATCTCTCGCTCGCGATCGCGCCGAACGAGCCGCCGCACGTGACGCTCGTTCGGCCTGCGAGCGGCCCCGTCTCGCAGGGCGACACGATCACCGTCGAGGTTCTGGCCAGCGACGACGTGGGCCTCGCCGAGCTTCGTTTCGTCGCAAGCGACGGCGCCGTTGCGAGCGGCGCGAGCGCAGCGGCCGGAGAGAGCGCGGTGCGCCTGTTCACTTTCCAGGTGCCGGGCAGCGCGCCGGTCGGGTCGCTGATCCCGGTGCGCGCGGCGGCGACCGACGCCCTCGGCGTCGCCGGGCAGTCCGCGACGGCGCTGCTCGAGGTCGGAGACCGGCTGCCGCCGGCGGTCACGATCGGAAGCCCGGCGGCCGGCGCAACCGTCTCGCCCGGGAGCGCGCTCACGGTTCTCGTTCGCGGTGACGACGCCAGCGGCGTGTCGTCGCTGCGGCTCAGCGTCGACGCGCTCGGATTCGACGAGACACGGAGCTTCTCGCCGCCGGTGCCGGCTGCGCAGGGGAGCTTCACCGTGCCGGTGGCTGCCGACGCGCCGGCGGGGAGCCTCAACCTCGTCGCGCGTGCGCTCGACGCCGCGGGCAACGAATCGACCCGGATCGGCGTCGTTCGCGTCCGTGACGTGCGTGCGCCGTCGGTGCGCCTCGCGACCGGGAGCGGGTCGCTGCTCGCCGAGCCCGGCGCGGCGGTGGCGATCGACGTCGCTGCCGACGACGACGTTGGCGTGGTGCGGATCGACCTCGCGCCCGCCGGCCAGTCCGTGCAGACGCGGTCGATCGCGCCGGCGCGCGAAGCGCGCGAGCGGTTCACGCTGGTGGTGCCGGGGTCGCTCGCGCTCGGAGCGACGCTCGACGTTGGAGCGACCGCCTTCGACGCCGACGGCAACGCGGCAGCCGCAGCGCCGCTCACGCTCACCGCGGCAGACCTCAGCCCGCCGCTGGCGACGATCGCCGAGCCGGCGGAGGGTGGCCTCGTGCGGCCGGGCGAGACGTTCGACGTCCACGTGGTGGGGAGCGACCGGACCGGCGTGGCGGTGCTGGCGCTCACGGTGACGGGCG
Organism: Myxococcota bacterium; assembly: GCA_041912475.1. Taxonomy (GTDB): domain Bacteria; phylum Myxococcota_A; class UBA9160; order UBA9160; family UBA9160; genus MYXO. The sequence continues at coordinate 12,947 of JAYRMX010000168.1, read as the reverse complement.
CTGCGACCGCGACCGAGACGCGGCCGTTCGACCCGCCCGCGGCCGAGATCGACGAGACCCTTGCGGTGGCGGTGCCGGCCGGTGCGCCCGCCGGAGCGCCGGTGTCGCTCGCGGTCGTTGTGACCGACGCGGGAGGCCGGCAGACGGCGCTCACGCGAACGCTGCGCGTGGCGGACGTCGTGCGCCCGGCGGTGGTCGCCGTGGATCCGCCGTCCGGCGCCACCGGCGTCGCTCCGCAGTCCGTCGTGCGCGTCACCTTCGACGAGCCGGTCGCGCGGGGGAGCGTCACGGCCGAGACGCTCTCGCTCGCGTGCGGCGAAGGAGCGGTTGCCGCGTCGCTCTCGTTCGCGAGCGCCGACACGCTCGTCGTCCTCACGCCGGCCGCGCCGCTTCGCGAAGGTGATCTGTGCACGGTCTCGATCACGACGGGCATCCGCGACGCTGCGGGCAACGCCCTCGCTGCGCCCGTCGTCGCGAGCTTCTCCGTCCGGCGCCCCGACACGACGCCGCCCGCGGTGGTTTCGATCGACCCGGCAGGAGGCGCCGCCGAGGTTCCGCTCGGGACGGTCCTGAGGATTCGCTTCAGCGAGGCGATCGCTCCGGCCAGCGTGACACCTGAAAGTGTCGTCCTCGAGGCGGCAGGCGGCGACGTCGTGGCGACCCGTGTGATCGAGGACGGCGGAGCCGTCGTCGCGGTGACGCCCTCGGCGCCGCTGGCGCCGAGGACGGCGCACGTCGTGCGGATCGGCACCGGCATCACCGACCTCGCAGGCAACGCGCTGGAAGCGCCGGTCTCGAGCGCCTTCACGACCGAAGGTCCGGACCTCGTCGGCCCGCGCCTCGTCGAGCTGCTCCCGGCCGACGGCGCGGGCGGCGTGTCGGTTCGCCCGGTGGTTCGCGCGTGCTTCGACGACGTCCTCGATCCGGCGAGCTTCGGCGCCGGAGCGTCGGCGGCGCTGCGCGTCCTCGACTACGCGGTGGGCGGGGCGGCGCTCTCGGGATCGCTGGCGGCGAGCGGCGACGGGCGCTGCGTCGCGCTCACCCTCGACGCGCCGCTCGGCTTCGAGCACAGCTACGCAGCGGAGCTTCGCGGGACGCTTCGCGGCGCCGACGGCAACCCGGTCAGCGGCGAGACGGGGCAGACCTTCGAGACGCTGACCCATGCGTTCGTGACGGGTCGCTTCGCGATCACGCAGCCCGCCGCCGGAGCGCCGGTGATCGAGCAGCGCGCGTTCACGATCGAGGCGAGCGGCAGCGCAGCCCTCGGGATCGCCCGGGTCGCCTTCACCGTGAACGGCGAGGCGCTCCCGGCCGTGACGGCGGCTCCCTTCCGCGCGACGCTCACCGCGCCTCGGGCGGCCGAGACGCCGGCGCTCACGATCACCGCGACGGCTTTCGATGTGGCGAACGCCGAGCTGGCGACCGATGCGGTGATGGTCCCGGTGGTGGTGGGACTTGGCTTCGAGCGCCCGATCAGCGGAGTGCCGCTCGGTGAGACGGGCGCCCTTCGCCTCGTCGCATCGAGCCCGCCGCTCGCCGACGTGGCGATCGCGCTGCGCATCCACGATGCGTCGATCGTCGGGCTGCCGGCGTCGGTGGTGTTCCCTGCCGGCGCTCGTTCGCTCGCGATCCCGGCCGCGGGCCTCGCCGAGGGCGCCACCGCCGTCGTCGCGACGTCGAGCCACGGGAGCGCATCGACCATCGCGTCGGTGAGCGAGCGGACCGAGATCGTTCCCGGAACGGCCGTCATCGCGGCGCCGATGGGAGCGATGGTGCGAACCTTCCCGTCGGCGGGCGAGGTGATCCTCCCGCCTGGCGCGATCCGGACGCTGCGGCTGCGTCTGCTCGATGCGCCCGCAGCGAGCGTGATCCCCGTCGAGGTGACGAGCAGCGATCCGTCCGTCGCGACGATCGGCGCCAGCGTCGTCCTCGCCGCCGGCGAGACGAGCGCGCTGGTGACGCTCGTCGCCGGAGCGACCGGCGAGACCCGCCTCACGCTTCGCTTCGGCGGCGAGGGCCGAGAGCTGCGGGTCGTCGTGGGAGCGCCCGCGGCCGGCGCGGTGGCGCCGATCCTCGCGCCGCAGGTGGGAGCTCTGGTGCTCTCGCTGCCGTCGCTCGGCGACGTGATCGTCGCGCCCGGCGGGACGCGCAGCGTCGCGCTGCGGGTCTTCGACGCGCCAGTCGCGCAGGCGACGCCGCTCGTCGTCACGAGCAGCAACCCGGCGGTGGCCGCGGTGACGCAGGCGGTGGTCGTTCCGGCAGGCTCGGTGACGGCGACGCTCCCGATCGACGCGGGGCTCGCCGGCGAGGCCATTCTCGTGATCCGTCCCGCGGGAGACCTGCGGGCGGGCCGCGAGCTGCGGGTCGTGGTGGGGACTCCCGAGGCGGGCGAGACGCCGCCGATCCTCGCGCCGCCGATAGGCGCGCTCGTGCTATCGCTGCCGTCGCTCGGCGATGTGATCGTTGCACCGGGCGGGACGCAGAGCCTCTCACTTCGCCTTTTCGATGCGCCGGTCGCGCAGCCGACGCCGCTCGTCGTTTCGAGCAGCAACCCGGCAGTGGCCGCGGTGACGCAGGCGGTGGTCGTTCCGGCAGGGTCGGTGACGGCGACGCTCCCGATCGACGCGGGGCTCGCCGGCGAGGCCATTCTCGTGATCCGTCCCGAGGAAGACCTGCGGGCGGGCCAGGAGCTGCGGGTGGTGGTGGGGACTCCCGAGGCGGGCAAGACGCCGCCGATCCTGGCCGCGCCGGTCGGAGCGGCCGTCCTCGAGCCGGGGACGCTCGGTGCGGTGTACATCGACCCGGGAAGCTCTCGCAGCTTCACGCTCGACCTGCTCGCCTTCCCGTCGCTCATCGACCTGCCGGTCTCCGTCGAGAGCCGCTCGCCGGCGGTGGCGAGCGTCACGCCGCAGCTCCAGACGCTGCCCGTCGGCCAGCGCAGGATCTCGCTCAGCGTGACGGCCTTCGGGAGCCACGGAGACGAGACGATCGTCGACGTCGCGTACGGCGCGGAGCGCAGGACGCTCCTCGTGATCGTAGGGGTGCCGGCAGCCGGCCGGCGGCCGGAGGCGCTGGCGCCGCCGGTAGGGATCGAGGTGCCTGCCCCTTGAGGGCGGCTCGAGAACGCTCGAAGGAGAGAGTCATGACGGGACGACGAACGGCGAAGATGCGACGCGGGTGGCTTGCGGGATCGGCCGTCGCGATCGGGGCGCTGCTGCTCGGGGGCGAGAGCGCGAAGGCGCAGGCAACCGCAGACTTCTGCGGCTGCGCGGGGAGCCCGGAGAGCCTCGGGAGCTTCAACGCGAACGACACCGCTACGTGGCCTGCGGGGACTGTCGACATCGAAGGCTCTTGCTATCCGCACATCCGGATCCCGGTTCCGGAGAGCGGCGTCCTCGTCTTCGACAGCTTCACGGTGTCGAATCGGAATACCGGCTGCGGAACCAGGAACGTCACGGTGAGCTTCGTTCCCAACGCGGCGAATACCCCCGTGACGCTGCTCATCCGGGGCGATCTCACCGTTGGGGAAGGCGACCTGCTCTCGGTGCGTGGGTCGGCAGGCTCGAATGGGTCGTCCGGCTCGAATGGTATCGGCGGTCAGGGAGGGCCTGGGGGATTCGCTGGCGGCGACGGCGCGTACCAGCTCTCGAACCTCGCCAGCGATGGCGGCGCAGGAATCGGCCCCGGCGGAGGCGCGGGAAGCGTCGCCGCAGGACGCGTTCGCGCGGCCGGGGGTACGTTCTTCGGTGTTCCCGAGCTGCGGCCCCTGGTGGGAGGCTCAGGGGGCGGCGGTGGACACTCGCTCACGACCGGCGGGAGCTGCTCGGGCGGCGGCGGCGGCGGCGGCGGCGGCGCGCTCCTGATCGCCGCCAACGGGACGGTGCGGATCGACGGCACCGTGTCTGCGAACGGCGGCGGCGGCGGGAGCCGCGCGGGAGGGAGCTGCAGCAGCAACGGCTCGGGCGGGAGCGGCGGTGCGATCCGGATCCTCGCGTCGGCGATCACCGGCGGCGGCGTGATCGAGGCCGTCGGGGCCGGCGGTGGCCCAGAGTGGGGCGAACTCAGCGACCGCGGCAACGGCGGCGGCTCGGGTCGCATCCGGCTCGAGGCGATCAGCAACAGCTTCGCGGTCAACGGAACGAACCCGGTCGCCGTTCGGGCGCCGGCACCCGGGCCGCTCGCGAACCCGATCACGCCCACGGTCACGATCACCGGCGTCGACGGGAAGGCGACTCCGGTGAACCCGGTCGGGCACCGCGGCCAGATCGACCTCCTCGTCGACTCGCCCGGCTCCATCCAGATCGACCTCGCGACCACCGACGTTCCGGCGGGAACCGCCGTCGAGGTGACCGCCAAGCCGAAGATCGGCCGCGCGCCCTTCAGCCAGCGGGTCACCCTCGCGCCGTCGGCGTGCAGCGGCGGAGCGTGTACGGCTGCGGTGGTCTTCGAGCTCGACCCGGGCGGCTACATCCTCGAGGCGCGCGCGACGTTCGAGGCGCCCTGACCTCGCCGCGAATGGTCTGCGCTGCAGCGGCCGGAGCGTGCTGCGCACTCGCTGGCGATGCGACGCTCTTCAGTGCGCGAGGCCGAGCCTCGTCTCGTAGAGCTGCACGTGAACGCTCCACATGCGAAGGAACATCTGCGGGTAGACGTCGTCGTGCAGGTTCACGAAGCCCCAGTTGTCGTCCTCGCCGTCGAAGCGACCGGTGGGGGGCTGGTCGGCCCACTCGAACCAGTGCAGGCCGACGATGTACGGGCGCGCAAGGGCGCTCTTCGCGTAGCGCTCGTACGCGTCCGCGCGCTCGGCCTGCGTCGGAAGCAGCGGGTAGACGGGAGGCCAGGTGCCGGGCGACTCGGTGTCGGCGGCGCGGTAGCCGTACTCGCTGATCAGCACCGGCTTCCCGGTGAGCCGGTTCACCTCGTCGAGGTCGTCCAGAAGGTTTGGCGCGGGGATGAATCCCGACGTCTGCGCGAGGATCTGCGTTGCGGCGTGCCAGCCCGGATTCCACTCGTAGGGGTTCATGCTGAGCACGTCGACGAACGGCGCTGCCGCGAGCACGACCTCGGGCGCGGCCTCGTACGCGATGTAGCGGTCGCCGAGGATGAGGATCTGCGGATCGACCGCGCGCAGCGCGTCGTGAACGACGTGGTAGTAGCGCTCGGCCACGCGCGCGCGGAACGCCGTGCGATCGGCCTTCGCCGAGTCGGAGTCGCCCATCCAGCCGGCGCTCAGCGCGTCGAGCGCCTGGATCTCGCCGAAGCTCGCGAGCGACTGGTTCCAGGCTGCGTTGAACGCTGCGATGTCGCCCGCGTAGCGCTCTTCGAGGAACGCCTGCACGGCGAGCTTGCCCGGAGCGCCCGCCGGAAGGTGCAGGTATCCGTCGATGAAGGGCAGGGGCTGCTTGAGGCTCGGCGCCCACGCGAGCTCGTTGTCGGTGAAGACGCCGATGCAGTACGGATCCGCCGCGCACGCGCGCGCGCCCGCTGCGTGCGCGGCGGCGCCCGTCGCGAACGACGGCGAGAAGTAGTCGCCCATCGGCGGAATGGACGCGTTCCCGGTCCTCGGGATGGCGGGCGCGGCTCCCGAGAAGCCCATGATCTGCGTGTACGGGAAGCGGCCGCGGAAGCGGCCGAGCTCGCTCCATGCGCCGATCGTGTTGAAGCCCGCGAGGTCCATGCGGCGAAGCACCTCGTCCGACCACGCGGCGGCGGTTCCCCAGCGCGCGAGCACGCTCTCGAGATACGGATGCCGGCCCGTCTTCGGCTCGTAGTCGGGATCCGAGCTCACGTTGTTGATCCCGGCGGAGAAGAACGGACGACCGTCGGGCGTGACGAGCCACCAGACGCCGTCCACCTGCTCGACGCGGAAGCGGCCCGTCGCAGCGAGCGCGAGACCCGCGCCGCCGCGGTACGGGCCTCCGTCGACGAACCAGCACGAGCCCGCACCGAGCGCCGACAGCCCGAGCGCCGCGAGGGCGCCCATCCACGTTCGCATTCGCATCGTCGTCCGCATCTGCATGTCCTCCTGCCTCCGCTTCCGGGACTGGCCGCCTTCCGATCAGGGAGCGAGCGCCGATGGCCCCGGCGCCCCGAAGAAACGCGACTTCAGGATCGCGAGGTCGGCGAAGTTGACGACGCCGTCTCCGTTCAGGTCGGCGGCGAGACCGGTTCCGGTCCGAAAGAAGCTCGCCTTCAGGAGCGCGAGGTCGGCGAAGTTCACGATGCCGTCGTTGTTCAAGTCGGGGTCGCAGGCGTTGCCGTAGCCGTCTGCGTCGGTGTCGCGCTGGCTGCGGGCGGGGATCCCCGGCACGAGCGGGCCGTTTGCGACCGCGAGGCAGTTGTCGGTCGTGTCCGGCTCGCCGTCGCCGTCGGCGTCGGCGGGCGGCGCGGCGCAGCCGAGGCTCCAGACCTGATCCGGCGCGAGAAGTCCCTCGGGATAGCGGCCGCTCGTTCCGCCGATGCTCACGAGCGTCGCGCGCGCGGCGTCGTAGACCAGCGCGTGCGAGTACGCGGGCTCGGGCGCGGTCGCTCCGCCCGGCACGATCTCGCTCCAGCGCGCGCCGTCCCACTCCCAGGCGTCGCCGAACGCGACGCCGGACGCATCGGACGAAGTCCCTCCCGTGAGCACGATGCGGCCGCGTGCGGCGTCGTACGCCATGGCGTGCCCGAAGCGTGCGGGCGGGCCGCCGCCGGCGAGCTCGATCCAGGCCGAGCCGTTCCACGTCCACGTGTCGCCGAGCGCCTCGCCCGACGCGCTCGCGCCGCCGAAGAGGAGCGTGCGCCGCCGCGCGACGTCGTACGCCAGCGCGTGGCGCCTCCGGGCCTGCGGACCGATGGTCGCCGCGAGCGCCCACGCGCTCCCGCTCCACTCCCAGGTGTCGCCGTTCGGAGCGCCGAGACCGACCCCGCCGAACAGAACGACGCGCCGGCGCCGGAGGTCGAAGGCGGCTGCGGCGTCCATCCGCTCCGACGGGCCGGAGGTCGCGAGCGAGCTCCAGTGCGCGCCATCGAAGCCCCACGTGTCTCGCGCGAGGCCGAGCGGCGAGAGGCCGCCGAAGAGCACGACGCGCGCGCCGTCGAACGCGACGGCAGGGCCGATGCGGGCCGGCGCGTCGGTCGTGGTGCGCCGGAGCGCGGTGCCGTCGAGCTCGAAGGTCTCGCTCGGCGCGAACGGGGCGCTGCTCGCCGATCCGCCGGCGATGACGGTGCTCCTTCGGAGCGGGTCGTAGGCCGCTGCGTGCCGGGAGCGGCCGGCCTGCCGCAGGTCCTGCGCGAGCGTCCAGGCGCTGCCGTTCCACTCCCAGGTGTCGGTCGTCCGGTCGAGCTCGCCGAGCGCCGCGCCGGTCGCGAGCACGATCCGTCCCCGGGCCCAGTCGCTCACCATCACGTGCTCGGCGCGCGGCGGCGGCCCGGTGTCGGCGACGCGCGTCCACACGGCGCCGTTCCACGCCCAGGTGTCGCCGAACAGTGTCGAGTCGTCGAAGCCGCCGAAGAGCAGCGTGCGGCCGCCGAGGACGTCGTACGCGAGGGCGGCGAACGCACGCGGCGGCGGCCCGGTGTCGGCGACGCGCGTCCACGCGGCGCCGTTCCACTCCCACGTGTCGCCGAGGATCTCGCCGCCCGCCATTCCGCCGAACAGAACGGTTCGCCCGCGCAGCGGGTCGTACGCGAGATGCGCGAAGGCGCGCGGCGGCGGCCCGGAAGTGGAGACACGCGTCCACGCGGCGCCGTCCCATTCCCACGTGTCGCCGAGCTCGCCGGCGATTCCGACGCCGCCGAAGAGCACGATGCGGCCGCGCCGCAGGTCGTAGGCCATCTCGGGTGACGCGCGCGGCTCGGGCCCGGAGGCGGCGACGAGCGACCACGCCGCGCCGTCCCACGCCCACGTGTCACCGAGGAACTCGCCGCCCGCGCGCCCGCCGAAGAGGACGGTGCGCCCGCGCGCGACGTCGTGCGCCATGCCGTGGTGCAGGCGCGCGGAGGGCCCCTCCGCGTCCGCGCGCGTCCAGGTATGCCCGTCCCAGAGCCAGGTGTCGCCCACGGGATCGCCGTGGGCGGGAAAGCCGCCGAAGAGCACCACGCGGCCATGCGCGGAATCGAACGCTGCGGCCGCGTCGAAGCGCGTCCCGAGGTAGACGCGCGCCCACGCGGGGGTGCACGAATCGGTGCCGGGGTCGGCGGCGGCGGGGTCCGTCCCCGCCGCCGCGAGAGCCGCGGCGCAGGCCAGCGCGCGGAGCGCGGGGCTCGGCCTTGCGCGCGAGGTCACGGCATCAGGCGCGCTCGAAGAGCGACGCCAGTCCCTGCCCCCCACCGATGCACATGGTCACGATCCCGTAGCGCTTGCCGCGCCGCTTCAGCTCGCGGAGCAGCGTTCCCGTGAGGCGCGATCCCGTCATGCCGAACGGGTGCCCGATCGAGATCGATCCGCCGTTCACGTTCAGCTTCTCGTTCGGGATCTCGAGCACCCGCTGCACCTGGAGCACCTGCGACGCGAAGGCCTCGTTCAGCTCGACGAGGTCGATGTCGTTCATGGTGAGGCCGTGCTTCTTGAGCAGCTTCGGCACCGCGTAGATCGGGCCGATTCCCATCTCGTCGGGCTGACAGCCGGCGACGGCCGTTCCGCGGTAGATGCCGAGCGGCTCCATGCCGAGCTGCTTCGCGCGCTCGGACGACATCACGAGCGTCGCCGACGCGCCGTCGGAGAGCTGCGAGGCGTTGCCCGCCGTCACGGTCCCGCCCTCCTTCTTGAAGGCCGGCGCGAGCTTCGCGAGGCCCTCGAGCGTGGTGTCGGGGCGGTTGCACTCGTCGCGGTCGGCGACGAAGTCCTCCTCGTACGGCTGCTCGCCCTTCTTCTCGACCTTGCGCCGGACCTTCATCGGCGCGATCTCCTGGGCGATCCAGCCGGCCTGCTGCGCCTTCGCGTAGCGCTGCTGGCTCTGCAGCGCGTAGCGGTCCTGGTCCTCGCGCGAGACCTTGTAGCGCTCGGCGACGACCTCGGCGGTGATGCCCATCGGGAAGTAGAGGCCGGGGAAGCGGTTCTTCGCGGCCTCGTTCACGATGCGGTGAACGTTCTGCGTGCCGTCCTGCATCATGGTGATGGTCTCGACGCCGGCGCCGATCGCGACGTCCGCGCCTTCGTGCAGGATCGCGTGCGCCGCCATCATGATCGCCTGCGAGCCCGACGAGCAGAAGCGGTTCACCGTGGTCGCCGCGACCGTGACGGGAAGTCCCGCGGCCATCGCCGCGATCCGCGACGTATTCATTCCCTGGCAGCCCTCGGGCATGCCGCAGCCGGTGATGACGTCGGCGATCTCCTCGGGGTCGATCCGCGGGTTCCGCTCGAGGAGCGTGCGGAACGTGTGGGCGAGCTGGTCGACCGGCGGCGTCAGGTTGAACGAGCCGCGGTGGGCCTTGGTGAGTGCGGTGCGGACGCTATCGACGATGACGGCTTCACGAGCCATGGGGGTCCTCTCTTGGGCTGCTTCCGGGGCGGCCGCCGCGGAACGTCCACGGAGGATACACCCGAACCGGCGGGGCGGGGCGCAGCGGCGGCCGCCCGGCGGGCCTGGGTGGCCCGTTGACGCCGATGAAAGTATCTGTAGGATACTACGTCAATGGCCGAGCAGGAAGCCGGCAAGATTTCGTCCGGATCCCAGGCCGGGATCCCGCTGCGCCCTCCGCCGCCGCGCGACGAGGGCGGCGCCCCCGCCATCCCTCGCCCCGGGAAGGTCTTCGACCCGGTGGCGCGCGCGCTCGACCGCATCGGTGACCGCTGGACGCTCGTCCTCGTGCGGCACCTGCTCGGCGCGCCGCGCGGTTTCCAGGAGCTGCGCGTTCGGACCGGGATCGCGCCGCGCGTGCTCTCGGGGCGCCTGCGCGAGCTGGTTGCGGCCGGATTCGTGACGACCGTCGCCGAAGGCGCGCGTTCGCTCTATGCGCTCACTTCGCGCGGCCGGACGCTCGAGCCGATCGTCGCGGCGACGGCGCGCTGGTGGGTGCAGCACGCGATGGGCGAGGAGGGCGCGACGCCCGGACAGTTCACCGAGACTTCGGCGCAGTCGATCCTCGAGTCGCTGCCGTTCCTGCTCCGCGACGAGCGCGCGCGTGGCGTGAGCCTCGTCTTCGAGATCCGCCTCACCGGGCCGGGCGGCGGCGTGTGGACGGTCCGCATCGAGGATGGCGCGTGCACGGCAGCGCCCGGCTTCGCCGACCGCTCGGACGTCCGGTACACGGCCGACGCCCGCGCGTGGTGCGCGGTCGCGCTCGGTCTGCTCGATCCGCGCGAAGCCGTGCGGGTGGGCGCGCTCGTCAAGGAGGGCGGCGCCGAGGCCCTCGACCACTTCTTTCACCAGGTGGGCCGGCCGGCGCAGGCCGACGCGGCCTCTTCGAACCGATCTCGCCGGGCGGACCCCCCGACCCGGAAACGAAGGAGAAGCTCATGATCTCGTTCGGACCGACGGAAGAGCAGGAGCTGGTGCGCGAGACGCTGCGCGATTTCGCGCAGAAGGAGATCCGCCCGCTCGCGCGCGAGTGCGACGAGACGGCGCAGGTTCCCGACTCTCTGCTCGACGCCGCGTGGAGCCTCGGCCTCACGGCGACGCAGATTCCGGAGAGCTTTGGCGGCGCCGGTGAGTCGCGCTCGCCGATCACGAACGTCCTCGCGCTCGAGGAGCTCGCGTGGGGCGACGCCGCGCTCGCGCTCGCGATCGTCTCGCCGTCGAGCTTCGCGCTGCCGATCCTCGACATGGGGACGGACGAGCAGAAGAAGCAGTACCTCCCGCTCTTCACGGGCGAGCGCTTCCACGCGGCGTCGCTCGCGCTCGCGGAGCCGAGCCCGGCCTTCGACGCGCTCGACCTGCGAACGACGGCCGAGCCCAAGGGCGACCGCTTCCTGCTCTCCGGGCGCAAGTGCTTCGTCGTGCTCGGCGACCGCGCGAGCCACTTCCTGGTCGTTGCGCGCGCGAGCGGCCGCGAGGGATTCGCGGGAATGGACGCCTTCATCGTCCCGCGCGACGCGAAGGGCCTCGAGATCTCGGGCCCCGAGAAGAGCCTCGGCCTGCGCGGCCTTCCGACCGCGTCGCTCGCGCTCGACCGCGTCGAGGTGCCCGCCGCGAGCCGGCTCGGCGGCGACGCGGGAATCGACGCCCGCCGCCTCGTCGCCTCGTCGCGTGCTGGCCTCGCCGCGACGATGCTCGGCCTCTCGCGCGCGGTGATGGAGTACGCGATCCCGTACGCGAAGGATCGCATCGCCTTCGGCGAGGCGATCGCGCGGCGCCAGACGGTCGCGTTCTGGCTCGCCGACATGCGCATCGAGATCGACGGCATGCGCTGGCTCGCGTGGCAGGCGGCGTCCGCCCTCGAGCACGGCCGCGACGCCACGCGCGCCGCGCACCTCGCGCGCGGCTACGCCGCCGACGCCTCGATGAAGGTCGCCGACGACGGCCTGCAGGTGCTCGGCGGGCACGGCTTCATCCGCGAGCACCCGGTCGAGCTGTGGTATCGCGCGGCGCGCACGCTCGGCGTGCTCGAAGGCACGGTCGCGGTCTAGCCGTCGCCCACCCCACCTTCAGGGAGAACCCCCATGATCGACTTCGATCTCACGCAGAACGATCGCAAGATCCTCGACACGGTTCGCAAGGAGGCGCTCGTCGCGCGCACGTACGCGCGGCACTACGACGAGCACGAGCACGAGTTCCCGCCCGACGCGCTCCCCGAGGCGAAGGACTTCCCCGACACCTGGTCGCTCTTCGCGGGCCGCACCGACCAGGACACGTCGATGGGCGTCATCTCGCTGCTGATGGCGATGGGCCAGACGTGGGGCGACTACTCGGTGCGGATGCGGCGCGGGAAGGGCGGCCTCGGCAACGCCGCCCTGCGCGCCGCGGGAACGCCCGAGCAGCAGGCGAAGTGGGGAGAGCTCACGCTCGCCATGGCGATCACCGAGCCCGGCTGCGGCTCCGACTCGGCCGGCGTGCAGTGCACGGCGGTGCTCGACGGCGACGAGTGGGTGATCAACGGCGAGAAGATCTTCGTGACGACGGGCTGCCGCGCCGACGGCGTCGTGGTCTGGGCGACGCTCGACAAGAGCGCCGGGCGCGCCGGTATCAAGAGCTTCCTGATCGAGAAGGGAACGCCCGGCTTCGTCGTCGCGCACAAGGAGAAGAAGCTCGGGATCCGCGCCGACGACACCGCGGCGTACGTGTTCCAGAACTGCCGAATCCCGCGCGGCAACCTGCTCGGCGGAGACGAATCGATCCCGCGCGAGGGGTCGGGCGGCTTCCGCGGCGTCATGAAGACCTTCAACATGACGCGCCCGGGCGTCGCAGCGATCGGCCTCGGCATGGCCGAGGCGGCGCTCGACTTCACGCGCGAGGAGCTCGAGAAGGCGGGCGTCGAGATCCAGTACGGCCCCGGGATCCACGGCCAGTCGGCCGTCGCGCAGAAGTTCCTGCGCCTCGAATCCCAGTTCGAGGCGGCGAAGCTGACGACGCTCCACGCGGCGTGGCTCGGCGACCAGCGAAAGCCGAACAACGACGAGGCGTCGATCTGCAAGGCGAAGGCCGGCGCGGCCGTTCGCGAGATCACGCAGGGCTGCATCGAGCTGCTCGGCCCGATGGGCATCTCGCGCGACCACCTGCTCGAGAAGTGGTTCCGCGACGTGCGCATCACCGACATCTACGAGGGCACGGGGCAGATCCAGCGCCTGATCCTCGCGCGCTCGATCCTCGGCTATTCGAGCAGGGACCTGAAGTAGCGCCGCGATCGATGCGCGCGATCGTGATCGACCGGCCTGGCGGCGAGGACGTGATGCGCGTCGGCGAGCTGCCGGCGCCGGTCCCGGGGCCGGGCGAGCTGCTCGTTCGTGTCGCGGCTGCGGCCGTGAACCGCGCCGATCTGCTCCAGCGGCAGGGTCTCTACCCGCCGCCGCCGGGCGCGTCGCCGGTGCT
>JAYRMX010000167.1:0-3745 GCA_041912475.1 Myxococcota bacterium | reverse complement strand
GGGCCGCGGTTCCATTACGAAACGACGCGTATTATAATGCGCGGCGCCGCGGCGATTCCCGGGCGGGAGGTGGCGCGATGGGCAGCGAGCGCTGGGACCACACGGTCGACTGGCTGATCGTCGGTTCGGGTGCGGGCGCGATGACGTCCGCGATCGTCGCGCACGATCTCGGCGCGACGACGCTCCTGCTCGAGAAGGCGCCCGTCTACGGCGGCTCGTCCGCGATGAGCGGCGGCGGCCTCTGGATCCCGAACAACCACCTCATGGAAGGCGTCGGGATCACGGACAGCTACGACGATGCGCTCGCGTATCTGAAGGCCGTGACGGGCGGTGTCGTTCCCGAGAAGCGCCTGCTCGCGTATCTCGATCACTCGCCGGCGATGGCGAAGTACCTCTGTGAGAAGACGCGCGTCGAGCTGGTCTCGCTCCCGGAGTATCCCGACTATTACCCGAACGCTCCGGGCAGCCGGCCGGGCGGTCGCGCGCTCGAGCCGAAGGCGTTCGACGCACGGAAGCTCGGCGACGAGTTCCTGCGCATGCGCGAGATCGCGATCCAGGAGCTCATCATGGGCCGCGTCGCGATGACGGTCGCCGAGGCGCGAATCCTGTTCTGCAAGTCTCCCGGCTGGGTTTCGCTCATGACGCGGCTCATGGCGGGCTACTGGCTCGATCTTCCGTGGCGCCTGCGAAGCCGGCGCGACCGCAACCTCGGCATGGGCAACGCGCTCGTCGGGATGCTGCGCGCATCGCTCCTCGACCGCGAGATTCCGATCTGGCTCTCCGCTCCCGCGCGCGAGCTCGTCGTCGAAGACGGGCGCGTCGCCGGCGTCGTCGCCGAGCGCGATGGCCGCACGATGCGGATCCGCGGCGCGAAGGGTGTCGTTCTCGCCGCCGGCGGCTTCGACGCCAGCCAGACGATGCGCGAGAAGTACCTGCCGAACCCGACGCGCGCCGAATGGAGCGCCGCGAACCCGACGAACACCGGCGACGCGATCGAGATGGGGCTCGCGGTGGGGGCGGGCGTCGGGCTCATGGACGACGCCTGGTGGAGCCCGACGACGATGGTCCCCGGCGAAGAGCGCGCGCGGCTGCTCGTGATCGAGAAGTCGCTCCCCGGGACGATCATGGTCGACCAGAAGGGGCGGCGCTTCGTGAACGAGGCCCTCCCGTACAACGACGTCGTGAACGCGATGTACGAGAAGAACGCGCCCGACGCGCCGACGGTCCCGTGCTGGCTCGTCTTCGACGCCACGTGCCGCGCGAAGTATCCGCTCGGCCCGCTCCTTCCCGGCGCGCAGCAGCCCGACTGGGCGCTGCCCGCGCGGATCCGCCGCGAGTACCTCAAGAAGGCGCCGACGCTCGATGCGCTCGCGGCCCTCGTCGGGATCGACCCGGCCGGCCTCGGCGCCACGATCCGGCGCTTCAACGAGCATGCGCGGACGGGCAAGGACGTCGACTTCCGGCGCGGCGAGACGGTGATCGAGACCTACTACGGCGACGCGAACGTGAAGCCGAACGCGTGCCTCGCGCCGATCGAGAAGCCGCCCTTCTACGCGATGGAGGCGTTCGCGGGCGACTTCGGGACCAAGGGCGGTTTGCTCGCCGACGAGAAGGCGCGCGTCCTGCGCGAGAGCGGCGACGTGATCCCCGGCCTCTACGCGATCGGCAACTGCTCGGCGGCGGCGATGGGACGCACGTATCCCGGGCCGGGGTCGACGCTCGGCCCTGCGACGACGTTCGGCTTCGTCGCCGCGAACGACGCGTGCGGGAAGGCGTAGAGAGCCGAGCCGCTCGCTGCGACGGAGGGACGCGTGACGGCGCTCGCCGGGCTCCGGGTCGTCGACCTCTCGCGCTACGCGCCGGGCCCGTACTGCACGATGCTCCTCGCCGACCTCGGCGCAGAGGTCGTCGTCGTCGAGGAGCCGCCCGGAAGGGCGCGGCGGGTCGACGCCGAGATGGGCGTCTCGGAGCGCACGAAGGCGTTCCTGCCGATGGGGCGCAACAAGCGCTCGATCGCCCTCGATCTCACCCACACCGCCGCGCGTGAGGCGCTGCTCGCGCTCGTCGAGCGTTCGGACGTCGTCGTCGAGGGCTTTCGCCCCGGCGTCGCCGCGCGGCTCGGCGTCGACTACCCGGCCGTCCGCGCGCGCAACCCGCGCGCCGTCTACTGCTCGATCAGCGGCTACGGGCAGACGGGCCCGTACGCATCGCTCGCCGGCCACGATCTCAACTACGTCTCGATTGCGGGCATCCTCGGCTCGATCGGGAATGCCGGAGGCCCGCCTGCGATCCCGCTCAACGTGATCGGAGATTTCGCAGGCGGCGGCCTCTTCGCGGCCTTCTCGATCCTCGCGGCGATCGTTGCGCGCGAGACGACCGGGCGGGGCCAGTACATCGACCTCGCGATGAGCGACGGCGCGCTCTCGCTCGCGTGTCTCGCGGCCGCCGACACGCTCGCGAGCGGCGAGCCGCCGCGGCCGGGCCGCTACTACTTGAGCGGCGCGCTTCCCTGCTACCACGTCTACGCGTGCGCCGACGCGAAGTGGCTCTCGGTCGCGTGCATGGAGCCGTGGTTCTGGAAGAGGCTCTGCGCGCACCTCGGCGCCGAGCGCTACGCCGACGCGCAGTTCGACGCGTCGCGCGCGGCCGAGATCATCGCGTTTCTCGAGCAGCGCTTCTCCGAGAAGCCGCGCGATGCGTGGTTCGACGAGCTTCGCGATCTCGAAGCCTGCGTGACGCCCGTCCTCGACATGCAGGAGGCGCTCGCCGACGCGCACAACCGCGCACGGGGGATGGTGGTCGCGCTCGAGCATCCGGCGTTCGGAACGATCCGGCAGGTCGGCATCGCGCCGAAGCTCTCCGAGACGCCGGGCTCCGTGCGAACGCTCGCGCCTCGCCCCGGCGAGCACACCGAGGAGATCCTTCGCGAGCTCGGCTACGACGCGGCGCGGATCGCAGCCGTCACGAAGAGACCGGAAGCGTGAGCCGCGACGGGTGCTCCGCGTCGTGGAGCACCTCCTGCACGACGCGGCGCAGGTCGGGCGCGCGCGCTTGCAGCGAGCTCGCGCCGCCTCCCGGGTTGCGGTCGTACTTCGGGAAGTCGCTCCCGGCGATCTCGAGGCGAACGCGATGCCCGGCGCCGAAGACGTGCGCCGTCGCGAGCAGGTCGACCTCGACCGCGACGGCTTCTCCGAGGGCGGCGGGATCCTCTCCGGCCAGCGTTCGCGGAAGCCTCGCGCGCAGGATTCCTTCGGCGATCGGCGCGCAGTAGCCCGACGGCTCGACGTCGACGAGCTTCGCGACGAAGTCGGCGACCGGCGCATCGGCGCGAACGAAGAGCGTCGCCGACACGGGCCCCGCGATCGCGAGCGGCGCGTCGAGCGCGTCCGCGGTGTAGACGAGGACGTCGGCGCGGCCCTCGACCTTCGCGCGGTCCTGCACCCCGGGCGCGCAGACGCCCGGGATCATGCTGCGCCCGCCGGCGGTCGGAACCGGATCGTTCGGGTCGTGGACGAAGCGGTCCGGCGGCTCGGCGTCCGGCGCCGCCCGGGGGAGTCGGCCCGCGCCCGTTCTGGAGTTAGCGCGGGCGCCCCCCCGCCGATTGGTGCCCCACCCGCCGGGGGGCCGCCGCCGCACCGCGCGCTGCGGCACCTTCGGCGCGGCGGCGGCCGCGCGAACTCTCGAAACGGCGACGGCCGACTCTCCCGCGCGGCGCCGGCCGCCGAGCCGCCGGACCGCTTCGTCC
>JAYRMX010000166.1:0-10381 GCA_041912475.1 Myxococcota bacterium | reverse complement strand
GGCCTGCTCGCGACGCTCCACCTCCCGACCGATCTTCCGCTCGACACCGACGAGGATCGCCGGCACGTGCGGCGGGTCGTGGAGACGCTGCAGAGCGCGTAGCGGGCGCGCTGCGGAGCCGTCGGCCCGCCGTCGCATGCATAAGGCCCTCTCGTCCGCGGCGCTGTCGATGAGGCCGGAGAGCAGAGTCGCGCGCGGGCCACGCTCGATCTACTGCGCCCAGGGCCGGACGCCGGCCGACCAGAGCGCCGCGGCGGCGAGCAGCGCGCTCGCGTGGAACGCGACGTAGCTCGCAGGACCGGCCCAGCCGTACGCAGCGCCCTCGCCCCGCCGAACGCGGGGTCGCACGAACAAAGCCCACGCGACGGCGCCGAGCGCGACCCCGGCGACGGCGTCCAGCCAGAAGTGCTGCTTGACCAGCAGCACCGCCGCGGCGATCGCGAGCGCGAGCAGGCCGGCGAGCGCGCCGTACGCGCGGCGAACGCTCCACGACGCGAGCGCCGCGAGCGTCGCGATCGAGAGGTGGAGCGACGGGAAGAGGTTCACCGGCGGGTCGAGGAAGAACGCGAGGCGAAGGCCCCAGAGGTGGAGCGCGCCGTCGCCGAAACGCGACACGTCGGGCCGAAAGCCGACCGCGGTCACGGGAAATGCGACGAACACGGCGCCCGAGACGAGGATCGTCGCAGTGTACGCCGCGGCGACGCGCCGGAACGCCCCCACCGGACGCACCGTGAAGATCGGAAGCAGCATCGCGGTGTAGACCGTCGCGTAGAGCCAGATCGCACGCGGAACGAACGGGATGCGGTCGTCGAGGCCCGTTCGCAACGACGCGGCGCGGGCGGGGTCGGCGAGGCGTGCGGCGCCGAAGTAGACCGCGAGCCAGAGCGCGAGGACGCCCGCGGTGAGCAGCGCCTTCTCCGCAGCGCCGTCCGCCGGCCAGCGCGCCGCCGCCGGGCGAGGCGCGGGCTCACGGCGCCGCACCTCTCCCGCGCGGCGCGCCGCGCTCACGGGTCCGTCCGCCGCCACACCGCCGGTCGCGGGACTCGCTCTGCCCGGCGCGCTCACGCGACGGCCTCGCCTCGCGGCGGCGGCCTTCGCGTGAGCGCGAGCCACGCGCAGACGGCGCCGAACACGAAGATGGCGAGCGAGCAGTAGTGCGCGAGCGTGAGTCCCAGATAGCGGGGGTCGGAGCCGGCGCGATCGGTCGCTCGCAGGAAGTCGAGCGCGAAGCGTCCGCCGCCGTACAGGAGGCAGTCCATCGCGAGAACGGTCCCCGCCGGCGGCCTCTTCCGGTGGAGTACGAGGTTCGCGGGAACGATCACGAGCGCCGTGAAGATCATCTCGTAGAGCCCGAGGTTGTGCCGGCCGCCGTCGGGATACGGGTATGCGAACCATGCGTCGAGGCGCGAGCCGGGATGGTCGCCGGCCACGGCGCAGCCGAAGCGGCCGAAGATCCAGCCGACCATCAGCCCCTCGGCGAGGCAGTCCGCTTCTTTCCACCAGCTCTTCCCGCGATAGAACACGAGCAGCGCCGCCGCGGCCCCGAAGAAGCCGCCGTACGAGCTGAGACCCTCCCAGAACGCGAACAGCGTGAGCCAGCCGCGCGCCGCGAGCTGCTGCGGCTGGTAGAAGACGACCTCGACCATGTGCGAGACGACGAGCCCGACGGCGACCGCCCACTGCGCCGCGCGCTCGAACTCGCGCGTGTCGAGCCCGGCCTCGCGCGCGCGGCGCAGGCTCGTCCAGTAGCCCGCCACGATGGCCGCGGGCATCGCAAAGGACCAGACCGTCGGATGAAAGACCGCAGCCGGCATCCGTCTCGAGTGTATGCCATCGGCCGCCCGCGCCGAAGCGCCGCGCCTCCGGGCGCGCCGGGCTAGCCCGCGCTCTCGCGCTCGACGCCGAAGTGGCGCAGGTAGTCGCCGAACCGCTCGTGCATCCGAGAGGCCGAGAGGCCGAACTCGTCCGCGCTGTAGCGGTGCTCGCCGTGTTTGCCCTGCGGGTTCTCCGCGTGCCACGCGCGCATCCGCTCGAAGGCGCCCTCCCCGGGATCGAGCCCGAAGTGCGCGTACATCCGGGCGACGGCGCCCACCGGGTCGGCGACGACCTCGCGGAAGTGGAGATCGAAGAAGCGCGCCGGATCGCTCGCTCTCCGAACGGCGAGCGCGTCCTCGAGCGTCCCGGCCCACAGGTCGAGCTGCCAGCCCGCGATGGCGCGCCCGTCCGGAGCGTCCTCGTAGAGGCCGCGCCAGCCGGTGATGAGGCTCGCGAGCGACGGGAGGACGCGCGCCGGGTCGCGATGGGCCTGCACGATGCACGCATCGGGGTACGTCGCGAGCAGGGCACGCAGGTGCCGCATGTGCGCGGGGTATTTCAGCACCCAGCGCCGCTCGGGCGACGTCGCGCCGATCACCGCGAGCACCTCCCGGTGCCGGGCGTACGACGCGCGCATGTCCTGCCGCGCGTACCACGCCGAGTAGCCGGGAATCGTCGAATTACACTCGAACGTGTCGTCCGTGAAGCTCTGCTGCAGCAGGTGCCGGCACTCCTCCGGCCCGTCCGCGGTCATGAGGTGGATCGCCTTGAGGCCCGGGTCGGCCGCGTACATCGCATCGAGGAACGCGACGGCGTCCTGGTACGCGGGCTCGCGCTCCCACGTCGCGCGCGGCGGCCGGGGCCGCGGCGAAGCGGCGAGCCAGAACTCGAGCGCCTGGTTCGCCGGGTCCTGCGCGAGCAGGTGGTGGAGGGCCGTCGTCCCCGACCGCGGAAGGCCGAGCACGAAGATCGGGCGGCGGACGGGAGCGGCGAGCAGATCCGGCCGCTCGGCGAGCACGCGCTGCACCGCGAGCCGGTTGCGGAGGATCCCGACCAGCTCGTTCGCGACCATCGAGCGGCCGGCCGCCGTGAGAGGCGCTTCGCCGTCGTACGCGCGGAGCAGGACGCGCAGCCCCGTGCGGTACGCGTCGTCGCCGAAGTCGGCCGCCGGTGCGCCGTCCGCTGCGGCTTCGTGCAGCGCCTGCTCGGCCGCCGCGAAGCCGAGCGCTCCGCTCCCGATCCGCTCCGTGACGCTCTGCGCGCTTTCCACGTCCGCCCTCCTCAGCTTCTCGCCGCGAGCGCGGCGATCTCGTCGTGCCTCCCGACCCGCGCACGCGGCGTCGGGTGCGTCGCGGCCTTGATCCAGCGCAGGCCCATCGTGCCGTGCGCGTGGCCCGCGGTGTCGATCCAGTTGGGAACGCCGGGGTCCCGGTGCGCAACGACGATCGCGACCGACCCGTCGCGCCGGCACACGGCGGTGTGCTTGTTCACGTGGATGCGATGGTGCCGGTAGTCGAGCGACTCCATCCAGTGGTTGTTGAGCTGGAAGTTCCAGAAGTCGCAGGCGGGCGGCGTCACCTCGAGGAGGAGCGCCTCTCCGGGAGCGAGCCGCCAGTAGCCCATGTGGAAGGCGATGTTCGGGTCGCCGTGCGCGCCGCCGGTGACGGCCGGGTCCATCGGCAGGAGCTCGTTCGGCTGCCGCGCGAAGCCCTCGGCCCACTCGGCGAAGAGCGTCGCGGTTCCGGTGACGAAGCGCGCCGCGTCGGCGAGGCCGCGCGAGAGCACATCGGCCGAGAGCGGCGCCGGAGGGCTCTTCGCGCCGATGCGCTCGATGCGCACGTCGGCCGCGCGTTCGTGGTCGCGGTCGAGGAAGTTCTGCCGGACGATCAGCATCGACGAGTCCGGCTCGAGGGGGATCCAGTTGCCGGGCTGCCGCGCCGCGCTGAGAACGATCTCGAACGAGCCGTCGGGCGCGAGCGAGAGGTCGCCGGCTTCGAGGTAGCCGCTGCAGCCCGAGCGCGCCGTCGATCCGTAGTGTCCGTAGTAGGCGCCGAAGCCGAGGTACGCAACGGTGCCGCGCGTTCCGCGAAGGCGGTACTCGTACTCGCCGCTGATGGTCGCGTTCAGATACACGCTGTCGGGGTTGTCGCAGCCGATCTTCGCGGTCTGGTGGCTGAGACGGTAGAAGCTCGGCGCCGCGGGATCCGCGTGCTCGACGAACTTCTCGAGCGCGAGGCGCGTGAGGCGCCCGAGATAGCGGCAGCCCTCGGCGCGGTCGAGTGCGTCCGCTGGCGATCCCGGGCGTCGCAGCACCGCGCCGGCCTGCGCGAGCGCGTTGCAGAAGGCCTCCCAGCCCGTGCCGTCGAGAATCGCGCGGTCGAGGCTTCGGTCCGCGCCGGAACGATCGGTCATTCGGCCCCCTTCCGGCCGAGTACACCACAGACGCGGGCCGCCGGCCTCACGCGCGCTTCCACACGAGGCGCCCCGCGGCGAGCGTCGCCGCCACGCAGTCGGCCGAGAGCTGCTCCCTCGCCTCCCGCCATGGCCGGTCGAGCAGGCAAAGGTCGGCGGCTTCGCCGGGAGCGACCCGGCGCGGCGCGCCGCCCGGCGCCTCGGCAGGCGAGACGAAGAGAGCGAGTGCCTCTTCGGGCGAGAGGCGCTCGCCCGCGCCGAGAACGGCTCCCGCTTCGGTGCGCCGCTCGACCGCGGCCCGCATCGCACGCCACGGGTCGGGATCGCCGAACGGCGCATCGGTTCCCGCGGCGAGTGAGATGCCCGCCGCGAGAAAGCCGCGGCCGCGGTGAAGCCACGGGACGTCCTCCGCGTCCACGTGCGCGAGGTAGTCGTCGCCGCGCTCTCGAACGAAGCCCGGGTTGCACACGACGCAGACGCCGAGTCGCGCGAGCAGCGCCACCGCGTCGGGAGGCGCGACCGCGGCGTGCTCGATGCGGTCGCCCGCGCGCGATCCGGCCGCGTCGAGGACCGCGGCTGCGAACACGAGCTCGGCGCGCGTCACGCAGTGAAGGGCAACGCTTCGGGCTGCCGCGTGCGCCTGCGCAACGATCCTCTCCGCCTCGCCGAAGTCGGGGAGCGCGTCTTCGGCGAGCTGCATCTTCACGGCGCCGCGCGAAACGCGCGGATGCACCGGATCGGAGAGCGCGAGCGATCCCATCGCGAGGATGCGCTGCGGAAGATCGCCGCGGCCGGCCGCAGCGGCGAGCAGCGCGACCTGCGCGGTGCCGGCGCCGGCCGTCGCGTCGGTGACGCCGGTCACCCCGCAGCGCGCGAGGCGCCGTCCCGCCTCGGCAAGGCCGGGCGCCTCGTCGCTTCCGAGGCGTTCACGAAGAAAGGCGTCGAGGCGAAACAGGCGTCCCGTCGCGCGCCCCGCCGCATCTCGCTCGACACCCGGCGCATCGGCGCCCCGATCGAGCCCGAGGTGGTCGACGCCGGCCGAGTTCAGCATCCAGAGAGCTCCGGTTCGGTGCTGGATCCGCAGCGGGCGATCCGGAACGATCCGGTCGAGCTGCTCGCGGCCGAGCTCACCCGCCACCGATTCGAAGTAGCCGGTGCCGCGGATCCACTCGCCGTCCCGTGCGGCGCAGCGAAGTGCGCGCGCGAGACCCGCCGCATCGCGTACGTGCGGCGGGCCGCACGGGACCGACGAGAGGGCCGCTGCGAGCGCGAGCAGGTGCAGGTGGTGGTCGTGCAGGCCCGGGAGCAGCGCGCCGCCTGCCGCGTCGAGCACGGGCTCGCCGCCACGCCGCTCGACCACGCGTCCGACCTCGGAGATCGTCTCATCGGAAATCCGCACGTCGAACGGCGCGGCGCCGCCGATCTCGGCGTTCGTGATCAGCACGGCGCGCGGCGCCCTGCGCCCTGCGAGGGTGTTCGGGTCCTCGCCGCCGTGGCGCCGGCCGCTCGCCCTCGCAGCGCGCGCGAGGCCGCACCGCGATGCGGCGCACCGCCGGGCGCGTCGTTACGCTGTGCCGCGAGGGAGCGCATGGACACGGGAGTCTACAGGCCCGCCGCGAACGAGCCGGATCTCGAGCCCCTCGCCGGCGTGCGAGCGCTCGACCGACGCCTCACGCGCGGAGGAGCGCCACGCTCCGGCCCGCGCCGTCGCGTCCCGTGACCGGCCCCGGCGCTCCCGCCCTGCACGGGCGGCGGGTCCTCGATCTGGCCGGCGCCTCGGGCGCGTACTGCGGCAAGCTCCTCGCCGAGATGGGCGCCGACGTCGTGAAGATCGAGCCGCCGGGCGGCGACCCCGCGCGCCGCGCCCCGCCCTGCTGGCGCGATGCGGACGGCGCCGAGACCAGCTTCGCGTTCCTCTATGCCAACACCAGCAAGCGCTGCGTGACGCTCGACCTCGAGCGCTCCGCCGGTCGCGAGCTGCTGCTGCGCCTCGCGGCTCGGGCCGATCTCGTGATCGAGACGTTTCCTCCCGGTCATCTCGCCGCGCGCGGGCTCGGCTACGGCGCGCTTCGCGCCGCGAACCCGCGGATCGTCGTGACGTCGATCACGGGCTTCGGGCAGACCGGCCCGCACCGCGACTATCGCTCGTCGGACCTCGTCGCCGGAGCCCTCGGCGGCGCGCTCTACGTGACGGGCGACGCGGACGACCCGCCGGTCGCCCTCGCCGGAGCGCAGTCGCACGTCACCGCATCGAGCTTCGCCGCCGTGAGCTCGCTCATCGCGCTCCTCCACGCGGGGCGTACGGGCGAGGGGCAGCACGTCGACGTCTCGGTTCAGGAGGCCGTCGCGTCGATGACGCACATCTGTGGCGCCGGAAAATTCCTCGACGACGGGATCGTCCCGAAGCGGCGGGGAACGGGCCTCTTCGCATCGGTGCCGTCGGGAGCGTATCCGTGCAAGGACGGGCTCGTCTATCTCATGGTGAACCGCCCTCTCCACTGGAAGGCGCTCGCCGAATGGATCCACGAGGTGACCGGCAACGAGGAGGTTCTCGATCCCGTTTTCGAGGGCCCCTCGTCGCGCCGGATCGAGTATCGCGAGCTGATCGACATCTTCGTCTCCGACCTCACGCAGCAGCTCACCGTCGCCGAGGTCTACCACGAGGGACAGCGGCGACACATCGCGCTGACGCCGGTGAGCACCGCCGCGAAGGTCGCCGCCGACCCGCAGCTCGCCGCGCGCGGCTACTTCGTCCCGGTGACGCACCCCGGCGGCGCGGCGCTGCCGTACCCCGGCGCTCCGTACCGGCACGAGAAGACGCCGTGGACGCTGCGCGGGCCCGCGCCGCGGCCCGGCGAGCACAACGAGGCGCTGTACTGCGGCGAGCTCGGCCTCGATGCCGCCGCGCTGCGGGCGCTGCGAAGCGATGGCGTCGTCTAGCCTCGCCTCCGGCGGCGCGCTGCAGGGCGTCCGCGTGCTCGAGTTCACGGCCGGCATGGCCGGGCCGTGGATCGGCCGCATCATGGCGTGCTGCGGCGCCGACGTCATCAAGGTCGAGTCGGCAACCCGCCCGAGCGTCGTTCGTCTCTACGTCTCGCCGCACGCGCCCGAGCGCGGCGTCCAGCCCGCGCTCTCTCCCTGGTTCACCGACTGGGACGCCGGCAAGCGCTTCGTGGCGCTCGACCTCACCCGGCCGGCAGCGGTCGAGATCGCGCGGCGCCTCGCCGCGCGCTGCGACGTCGTCGTCGAGAACTACGCGACCGGCGTCATGGACGCGCTCGGCCTCGGCTACGACGCCATCGCACGCCTGCGGCCGGACGTCATCTACTTCAGCAGCTCGGGCTACGGCGACACCGGACCGTGCCGCGAGTACGTGACGTGGGGCCCCAACATCGAGGCGCTCTCCGGGCTCGCGACGCTCTCCGGGTTTCGCGAGCGCGAGTGCACGCTCACGCAGTACGCCTACCCGGACGGCCTGAGCGCGCTCCACGGTCTGTTCGCCGTGCTGTGCGCGCTCGACCACCGCACGCGAACCGGAGAGGGCCAGCGCATCTCGCTCTCGCAGCTCGAGACGACCGTCGCCGCGCTCGGTCCGCTCCTGCTCGAGCACTTCGCGTCGGGCGCCGAGCCGCCGCGCCGCGGCAACGCCGCTCCCGACGCCGCGCCGCAGGGCTGCTACCCGTGCCGCGGCGACGACCGCTGGTGCGCGATCCGCGTCGAGGACGACGCCGGATGGGAACGGCTGTGCGCTCTCGCCGAGAAGCCAGCGTGGAGGCAGGACCCGCGCTTCGTGACGGCCGAGAGCCGCCTCGAACACGCGGCCGCGCTCGACGACACGATCGCCGAGTGGACGGCGACGCAGGATGCCTACGCGCTCATGCACGCGCTGCAGCGGGCCGGCGTCGCCGCGGGCGTCGCGCAGACCGCCGAGGACGAGCTGCGACGCGACCCCCAGCTCGCAGCGCGCGGCTTCTTCGAGCGCGTCCCGCACCTCGTGAAGGGCGAGGTGGTCGCCCCCGGCATCCCGCTCGGCCTCACGGCGACGCCCGCGCGGACCGGTCGCGCGGGCGCCGCGATCGGCGAGGACAACGAGGCGGTCTTCGGCGAGCTGCTCGGCATGAGCCGCGCCGAGATCGCGCGGGCGATCCGCGAGGGCGCGATCGAGGCTCCGCAAGCCCGCGCAGCCCACGACGGAGGCCCCGTGACGAGCGACGCTCCCGCGCTACGCGCCGGATTCGACGCCGCGCTCGCCGGCAAGCGCGCGGAGTGCGACGGGGGCGCCGCGATCCCCGGTACGCACTTCGCGGGCCGCGAGGAGTTCTCGGGAATCCTCACCGGCGAGTACGTCGACCACGGCGACCCGCCGTGGCGCTGGTACGAGCTCGCGCGCCTCGACCGCAAGCCGCCCGGCTATCCGTCCGACACCGTTTGGTGTGAGTCGGGGAGCCTGTTCGTGATCGAGGAGACCAGAGGTTAGAGCGCGCCGCCCGCCGGCCCGGGAGGAGCGGTCTGGTCAGCGCCCGCGCGGGCGAAGCGCCGACTCGACCCACGGGAAGACCTCGTCGGAAGCGCGGCGGCCCCACAGCAGATCCTGATGGCCGTAGCCGCGAAGGACGCGCCGTGTGACGGAGGCCGCCGCCGCGCGCGGCCCCCGCACGAGCCACTCGTACATTCGGTCGATGCTGCGGCGGTGCCAGAGCGGGTTCCGCTCGCCGGTGAGAAGGAGCAGCCCACCGAGACGGCCGAAGCGGCCGCGGGCTTCGGCGCCGACGAGCGTTCGGTCGTCGTCGCCGGCGCCGAACGGGGCGGCCCATCCGCGCCGGAGATTGCGCCACGCGTGGACGTAGAGTCGCAGCGGAATCGCGCCGAACTGCGCCGAGAGCTCGGCCGGAATCTCCTCGCTCGACGTGCACGTCGCAAAACGCGCGCCGCCCGCCTCGAGCGGCTCACCGTCGAGAAACGATCCCGCGCGTGGGGCTGCGAGAAGGACGCCGCTCCGGCTCGCGAGGTCGCGCGCGCCGGCTCCCACGATCGCTTCGACGAGCTCCGCGCGAGCTCCCGATGCGGCGCCCCGCACGATCTGCCCGGGCGGCGGGACTGCGCCGCCCTCTTCGAACCGGATCGCCAGCAGGTCGCGGTGCAGCGTCGGAAACAGGTTCTCTTCGAGGTAGGGCCTTCCGTACAGGAAGCTGAGGCGATTGCAGAGCTCGTCGCACGCCGGGAGCGGCTCGCCGCCGCCCGCGCGGTGACGCGGGCCGGAGGGCAGATTCGCGTACAGCTCGTCGAGCTCGCGGGGCCATGCGGCGCCCGGGCGCGGATCGATGTCCGGCGGCGGCTCCGGGGCTCCGAGAAGGCGCTCGAGCAGATGGTCCTGGCTCCGGAACTGGCTCTGCGCCGGAGCGTCGTAGAACAGGCCGAGCGCGAGCAGAACGGCGCGCAGCCGGTGAGAGTCCGCGCCGAGCGTCCCCTTCGCGATCGCCTGCGCGAGGACGGCCGCACCCATGCAGTGCCCGACGATCCCGACCAGCGGCTGCGCCGCGCCTTCCGTCGCGACGATCGCCTCCACCCGCGCGAGCGCCTCGGGCAGGTCGTGATCCGCCGCGTGGTCGAGGTCGAAGACCTGCCGCGCGCTGCGCAGGACGCCGCGGCTCCGCGACTCGTCCACCACCCGCGCGCTCCCGCGCCAGTCGAGGAGCCACGGATCGAAGCCGCGGTGGTGCAGCCAGCCGGCGAGGCTGCGCGGAGCGCCCCCGAACGACCGGGGCAGCGTGAACGTCTCGTGCTGTGCGCTCGCGCCGTGCAGGAGGAGCACGGGCATCGCTGTGCGACGGGGCTGCCGGTACAGGACGAGCTCGACGTCGCCCTCGGACCGCCACGCGGCGATGCGCTCCGGAGCGCTAGACATGCGTGCGCCTCACGGCCTTCGCGAGGAGCGGCGCGAGGCCGCCGAGCTCCGGCGCGTAGATCTGCGCCAGCCGGCCGAGGAAGAAATTCCCGAACGCGGCGAGCGCCCACGATTGGCGAAGCGGATCTTCGGTGTGCGTCGCGCGAAAGCTCGGAAGCTGGGTCCCGAAGAGGACGCTCGTCGGAAGCCGCAGGATCCCGCGTCGCACTCTCGTGTCGCCGTCGAAGAGATCGAAGAACAGCGTCGTCG
>JAYRMX010000165.1:0-20902 GCA_041912475.1 Myxococcota bacterium | reverse complement strand
GGTGAAGGTGCTGCTCATCCACGACGCCGACCCGCTCTATTCGCTCTCGCCGGCGACCGGCTTTGCCGACGCGCTGGCGAAGGTGCCCCTGGTGGTCTCGTTCGCGTCGATGTCCGACGAGACGACGGCGCGGGCGCACCTAGTCCTTCCCGATCACACGCCGGCCGAGAGCTGGGGCGATGCGTCGCCGCGGCCCGGGATCCGGTCGATCGTCCAGCCCACGTTCCGTCCGCTCTACGACACGCGCGCGCTCGTCGACACGCTGCTCGACGTGGGCCGTGCGATGGGCGACGACGTGAAGGCGAAGCTCCCGGAAGGGAGTTTCCGGCAGCTCGTTCAGCAGGCGAACTCCGGGAGCGACTGGCGCACGGTCCTCGCGAAGGGCGGCGTGTTCGGCCCGATGCCGGCCGCCGCCGGCGTCGCGCTCTCGCCGGGCGTCGCGAAGCTCGAAGTCTCCGAGCCGCTGCTCGAAGGCGACGGCGCGTGGACGCTCGTCGCGGTGCCGTCTCCGCTGCTGTACGACGGCCGCGGCGCGAACCTGCCGTGGCTGCAGGAAGTCCCCGACCCGGTGACGCAGATCGCCTGGCAGTCGTGGGTCGAGCTCAGCAACGCGACGGCTGCGAAGCTCGGCGTCGACTTCGGCGACGTCGTCGCGGTCGAGACGCCCTTTGGCCGCCTCGAGGCGCCGGCGGTCCCGCGCGGTGCGCTGCGTGACGACGTGATCGCGGTCGCGATCGGACAGGGGCACACCGTCGGCCGCTACGCGTCGCGCGGCGCGGCGACGACGCCGGGCGAGGCGCGCGGCGTGAACGTGATCGCTGCGCTTCCGGCGGCGACCGACGAGACGGGCGGCCGCGCCTGGCTCTCGACGAAGGCGAAGCTCTCGGCGACGGGGCGCTCCGAGCGCGTCGCGATCCTTCAGAAGTTCGACAACCAGCGCGAGCGCAAGCTCGCCGAGACGGTGGCGGTCGCCGCGCTCGCGGCCGGCGCCGCACCGGCGAGCGCCGGGGGCGAGCACGCGGCGCACGGCGGCGCGCACGCCGCGGCCGCAGGGGGCCACGGCGGCGAGCAGGGCGGACACGGAGCCGGGGGAGGGCATCACGAGATGCTCCGCCCGTTCGACGCGAAGCTCGACGCGCGGCCGGACCTCCCGTACCGCTGGGGCATGACGGTCGATCTCGACCGTTGCAACGGGTGCAGCGCGTGCGTCGTCGCGTGCTACGTCGAGAACAACGTCCCGGTCGTCGGTGAGGAGCAGGTGATTCGCGGCCGGGTGATGTCGTGGATTCGCATCGAGCGCTACGTCGGGCCGGGAGAGGTCGACTACGTCCCGGGCCGGCCGCCGATCCGGGACCACGGCGCCGTCGGCGACGTCGACGTCCGGCACCTTCCGCTCATGTGCCAGCAGTGCGGCGCCGCGCCGTGCGAGCCGGTGTGCCCCGTGATCGCGACGTCGCACAGCGACGAGGGCCTCAACGGGATGATCTACAACCGCTGCATCGGCACGCGGTACTGCGCGAACAACTGCCCGTACAAGGTGCGGCGCTTCAACTTCTACGACTACGCCAACGAGAACTCCCGGTTCCCGTACCCGATGGACCTCGGGCTCAACCCGGACGTGACGGTGCGCGGGCAGGGCGTGATGGAGAAGTGCACGTTCTGTGTCCAGCGCATCGCGCTCGGGCGGCAGAAGGCGAAGGACCTCGGCCGCGCCATCGCCGACGGCGAGGTGACGACCGCCTGCGCCCAGTCGTGCCCGACCGACGCCATCGTGTTCGGGAACCTCCGCGACGAGAAGAGCCGCGCGGTGCAGCTCGGCAACGACCCCGTCCGCGGCTACCACGCGCTGCACGTGCTCAACACCCGGCCGTCGGTCACCTACCTCGCGAAGGTGACGCGCGGGCCGGTCGAGGCCTAGACCATGACGCCGCCGCCCGCCGTATCCGTCGCCGAGCTGATGCAGCCCGCTCCGTCGCCTGCGGACTCGCAGACCAACCGCGACCTGCTCTCGGTGATGGAAAATCCCGGGATCGGGTACTGGGCGCTGCTCGGCCTGTGCGTGCTGGTCGTGCACGTCGCCGGCGCCGTCTGGGTCTACCAGGTGTACGAGGGGCTCGGAGTCGCCGGCTACGCGCACCCGATCTTCTGGGGCGTCTACATCGTCACGTTCGTGTTCTGGGTCGGTATCGCGCACGCCGGAACGCTCATCTCGGCGATCCTCTATCTGTTCCGGTCGAAGTGGCGAAACGCGATCAACCGCAGCGCCGAGGCGATGACGGTCTTCGCGGTGCTCACGGCCGCGCAGTTCCTCGGCATCCACGTCGGCCGGATCTGGAAGTCGTACTTCATCCTGCCGTACCCGAACCAGCGCGGGCTCTGGGTCAACTTCAAGAGCCCGCTGGTCTGGGACACCTTCGCGATCTCGACCTACGCGACGACGTCGATCCTGTTCCTGTTCATCGGCATGATCCCGGACCTCGCGATCGCGCGCGACCGAGCGAAGGGCTGGCGCAAGCTCCTCTACACCGCGCTCGCGCTCGGCTGGCAGGGGACGTCGCGGCAGTGGAAGGCGCACAACCGCACCGTGCTCCACCTCTCGGGCCTCGCGACGCCGCTCGTCCTCTCGGTGCACAGCGTCGTGTCCTGGGACTTCGCGATGTCGATCGTCCCCGGCTGGCACGCGACGATCTTCGCGCCGTACTTCGTCGCCGGCGCGATCTTCTCGGGCTTCGCGATGGTGCTGACCGTGATGATCCCGGTGCGACGGATCTTCGGCCTCGAGCGCTACATCACCGACTACCACTTCGACAACATGGCGAAGTTCATCCTGCTGACTTCGCTGATCGTCGGCTACTCGTACGGGACCGAGTATTTCATCGCCTGGTACAGCGGCGTCGAGCCCGAGAAGACGTCGTTCTGGTACCGCGCCTTCGGGCCGTACTGGATCTCGGCCTGGATCATGATCGGCTGCAACGCGTTCGTTCCGCAGATCTTGTGGTTCAAGAAGGCGAGGCTCCATCTTCCCACGCTCTTCGTCGTGTCCGTCCTCGTGAACGTGGGCATGTGGTTCGAGCGCTACGTCATCATCATCACCGGCCTCTCGCGCGAGTTCGACCCGGGCGCGTGGAACACGTACACGCCGCAGGCTCCGGAGCTCGCGATCCTCGC
Source organism: Myxococcota bacterium (assembly GCA_041912475.1). GTDB lineage: Bacteria > Myxococcota_A > UBA9160 > UBA9160 > UBA9160 > MYXO. The sequence continues at coordinate 17,734 of JAYRMX010000165.1, read as the reverse complement.
CGGCAGCTTCGCGTTCTTCGGAATGTTCTTCCTCATCTTCCTCAAGCTCTTCCCGGTGGTCGCCGTCGCCGAGGTGAAGGAGCTCGTGATCCACGAAAAGGAGCACAAGGGAGAGTTCTGGGAGCACGCGCACGGCTACGGGGAGACGCGCTGATGCCGACCCTGGTGGGAGTCTTCTCGCAACCCAAGGAGCTGGGCGAGCTGGCGGAGAAGCTGCGGAGCCGCGGCTTCACCGACCTCGAGATCTACTCGCCCGTGCCGTCCGACGAGCTCGACCGCGCGCTCGACCCCGGCCCGAGCAAGGTGCGTTACTTCACGCTGATCGGGGGTCTCACCGGAGCCGTCACGGGCTACGTGATGGCGGTGCTCATGTCCGAGGACTGGCCGCTCATCGTCGGCGGCAAGCCGATCTCGTCGTACGCACCGTACACGGTGATCTCCTTCGAGCTCACGATCCTGTTCGGCGTGCTGATGACCGTTCTCGGCACGTTCCTCGTCGGCGGGCTGCCGTACGGAAGGTTCGGCAAGACCGACGTCGCGTACGACCCGAGGTTCTCGGCCGAGGATTTCGGCCTCGTGGTGCGCTGCAAGGAGCGCGACGTCGCCGAGATCGACGCGATGCTCCGCGCCGGGAAGGCCAGGGAGGTCAACCTTGTCGAGGCGTAGGGCGCAGGCGCTGGCGGCGGCCGCCCTGCTCGCGGTGGCGGGCGGCAATCTCGGCTGCTGGGAGCAGTGGTCGTCGACGTGGTTTCCGCAGATGAAGCGGCAGCCCGTGGGCCAGGCGTTCGAGAACACGGGGGTTCCCAACCACCCGCAGGGCTTCGCGCCGCCGGAAGGAACGGTGCCGACCGACGGCCTGCTCGCCCCGCCGACGACCGTGATCGACGACACGCTCGCCGAGGCGACGGCGATCCCGGACGACGTGGCGAACGCGATCGTGAACCCGGTCCCCGCCGACCTGCGCTCGCTCGAGAACGGGAAGAAGAAGTACGAGACCTTCTGCGCGCCGTGCCACGGCGTGACGGGCATGGCGGACGGCCCGGTCGCGAAGGTGTTTCTCGGCGTGCTCCCGCTCGTCGTCTCGAAGGGCCGGTCGGACGGGCACCTGTACACGACGATCGAATACGGCCGCCGCCGCATGCCGGCGTACGGCCGCCTCACGATGCAGGAGCGCTGGGACATCGTGAACTACATGCGGTACCTGTTCCCGACCGGCCCCAAGAGCGTCGCGTCGGCAGCGCCGACTGGAGGGCGCCCGTGACTGCCATCAAGGAGCCGCTGGCCGAGGTCGCCCGCCCGCGGCCGATTCCGGGCGCGCTCGTCGCGGTGTGCCTCGCACTCGCCGCGATCGGCGTAGCATCGTTCCTCTACGGTCTCAGCGCAGACGCCGACACCGCCTGGCGCGCATACCACGTGAACTTCCTCTACTTCGCGGGCCTCGCGCAGGGCGGCGTCGTGATCGCGGCGATCTTCGTGACGGTCGGCGCGCACTGGCCCGGCCCGGTGCGCCGCATCGCCGAGGGCCTCGCCGCGTGGGTGCCGGTCTCCTTCGTCCTCGGCGCGATCGGCTTCCTCGGCCGCGACCACATCTACCCGTGGATCGCCGACCCGGTCCCCGCGAAGGCCGCGTGGCTGAACGTCCCGCGCCTCGTGATCGTCGACCTGGTGATCCTCGGCCTGCTCGCCGTCCTGTCCGTGCGCTTCCTGTATCACTCGGTCCGTCCGACGCTCCATGGTGTCGAGGCGTCGGGGCCTGCGCGCGCGATGATCGAGCGCTGGACGCGCGGGTGGCGCGGAGACGCACTCGAGCAGGAGAGCTCCGCGCGGAGCATGCGGCGGATCGCGCCCGCGCTGCTCCTCGCCTTCGCCTTCGGCTTCTCGATCCTCGGCTTCGACCAGGTGATGTCGCTCTCGCCGATGTGGTACTCGAACCTGTTCGGCGCGTACTTCTCCTGGGGCGCGTTCCTCAGCGCCGTGTCGGCGACCGCGCTGCTGACGGTCCTGCACCGCAGCGCTCCCGGGCTCGAGGGCGAGGTGACCTCCGGCCGGCTCCACGACATCGGGAAGATGGTCTTCGCGTTCTCGATCTTCTGGATGTACCTGTTCTGGTCGCAGTACCTGCCGATCTGGTACGGGAACCTCCCCGAAGAGACGTTCTTCCTGGAGGCCCGCCTCGGGTCGCAGTTCTTCCAGAGCACGTGGAACATCGACTGGGCGCGGCTCAACGAGCCGTGGGTGAAGCTCACGCTCACGGCGTGGATCGGCTGCTGGGTGGTTCCGTTCTGGGTGCTGCTCGGCCAGCGCCCCAAGCGGACGCCGGCGATCCTCGGCGGCGTCGGGATCGTGTCGATGCTCGGCTTCTGGATCGAGCGCAACGTGCTGGTATGGCCGTCGTTCTCGCCGAAGGACCCGGCGGCGTGGGCGGGGCCGGTGCAGTTCGGAATCGCGCTCGGCTTCCTCGGCGCGTTCGTCCTGGTCTACCTGACCTTCACGCGCGTGTTCCCGTCGCTGGCGGTGCCTCGACGAAGCTGACCGGCTGCGGAAGATTCTCCGGGTGAGCGCAGAGAGCCTTGCCCCGGAGGTCGAGACCTTCCCGCTGCGGGGAGGCCGGCGGCCGCTCACCCTGCACGCGACCGGGCTGCGCCACGCGGCGCCCTGGCTCTATGGCGGTGAGGGCTTCACGGGCTTCGACGAGATCACCGATCTCGCGCTCGGCCGGCGGGTCCTGCGCATCGGGACGCGCCGGGGCGTGAAGCTGCTGCAGCGGCGCGCCTTCCGCGACGACGGCGCGCCGGAGCGGCTCGTCGCGGCTCTGCGCGAGCGGATCGCCGCGGCGCCCGGAGGCATCCTCCAGCTCGGCCGCATGGCGGCGCTCGCGCAGCGCGCGGCCCGCCCCCCGCGACTTCGAGCGACCGCGGCGGCGATCGCACTGTGCGTCCTCGTCTACGCGCTCGACTGGCTGCTCGGGGGAGAGCTCCAGGTCGAAGGACACTTCGGCTCGACGCTGTTCTTCGCCGGAGAGCCGTGGCGGATCGTCACCGGCAACTTCCTCCACGCCGGAATCGCGCACCTGCTGCTCAACGCCTTCGGGCTCTGGGTGCTGGGCGAGCTCGTCGAGCGCCCGCTGGGGTCGGCCCGGACGCTGTTCGTGATGGGGGCCTCGATGCTGGGCGCGATGGGCGCAGGCGCCGCCGCCGGCTACGAGTATGCGGTCGGCGCGTCGGGCGTCGTGTGCGGGCTCGCCGGCGCCGCGGTCCTGCTCGAGCTCCGGCTCCCCGAGCAGCTCCCCGCCGTGTGGCGCGTTCCGCGACGCCTGCTCTTCGTCGCCCTCGGCGTCGACGCGGTGATCTCGATCGTCGTTCCGGCCGTGGCCGGTGCTGCGCACCTCGGAGGCTTCGTCGCCGGCGCGCTGGCGGCGCTCGCGGTGAGCCCGGACTCGCTCGCGCAGACGCGGCCCGCCGGCTGGGTGCGCGCGATGGCGCTGGCCGTTCTCGCGATCGTCACCGCGAGCGCGCTCGCGGTCGCGCGCGAGGTCGCGGGCGGCCCCGAGGTTCTCGCGCGCCGCGCCGAGCGGCTGCTCTCGCTGCCGGCGGTTCCGGCGGTCATGCTCAACAACACGGCGTGGCTGATCGTCACGACCGATTCGCCGACGCCCGAGCAGATTCAGCTCGCGCTCCGGTCGGCGCAGCGAGCGGTTGCGCAGACCGACCGCTCCGACCCGAACTTTCTCGACACGCTCGCCGAGTCGCAGTTTCTCGCCGGCATGGGCGACGCCGCGCTCGACACGATCGACGAAGCCATCGCGCTCGCTCCCGGGGAGACCTACTTCCTCGAGCAGCGCCGCCGCTTCACCGGCGAGCGCGCGTACGAAGACCGGCCTGCGCCGCCGAGCGAGCCCGTGCTGCGCAGCGAGCCCGACGAGCCCGGCCCCGACGAGTCGCCGCGACGGCTGCCACCGGGCCATCCTTCGCTCGATGAGGATCCCGGGATCAGCGTGTGAATTCGGCGGCGTCTTCGGCCACGACGACGGGGCCCGAGAACTTCTCGCGTACGAGGCCGACGTACTGCCGGTCGTGGAGCGGCGGTGGCCGCAGGCGCACGAGCACGAGCTCGCGAACGCCCGCACGCTGCGCCACCTCGCCGGCGGCGGCGGCGTGCGTGTGAAGCGCCGTCTCCCTGACGGTGCGCTCGGCCTCGGCGCCCTGCTCCTTCGCTGCGTGCTCGACCGTGGGCGTGTGCATGGCTTCCTGCACCAGAACGTTCGCCCCCGTCGCGAGCGCGACGAGCGCGTCGCCTCCGAAGCCCGCGCCGTTCACGACGACCGACCGGCCGCCGCTCTCGAAGCGGTACGCGAGTGCGGGGAAGGGGCCGCCGGGGAGCGCGGCCGCCCGCAGCGTGAGCCCGTCTCGCTCCTCCTTCCAGCCGTCACCGATCTCGACGGCTTCGATGCGCGCACCGTCGGGGGCGAGACCGAGCGCGGCGGCGGTCGCGGCGATCGGCCCGGCGTAGGCCTGCTCGATTCCCGCTGCGAGGGTTTTCGTTCCGGGCGGGCCGACGAGCCGCAGCGGCGCGCTTCGCGAAGCGGTCCACCCCGCGAGCAGCAGCTCGGGCAGGCCGACGACGTTCTCGGGGAGAAGGCTCGTCAGCAGCACGGTGTCGATCTGCGCGAGCGGGAGCTTCGAGCGCCGGAGCGCTTCCGCCACCGCCCGGCCCGCGTCGACCGCGACGGCACGTCCGCCCGCGCCCACGACGACGACCGGCCCGAGCCGATCCGGATCTTCCTGCGCGGCGCCGGTTCCCGCCGTGATCACCGTGAGCGTCTCGAAGCTCCGCGGCTCGAGCACGCCGACGCGCTCGGTGAGGCTCTGCAGCTTCGACGCTTCGAGCGAGAGCACCCAGCTCACGCCGGCGAACACCGCGACGAGGACGAGCAGGACGATGCGGCCCCTCAATCGAACACCACGGTCTTGTTGCCGTAGACGAGGACGCGGTCTTCGACGTGCCAGCGCACGGCGCGAGCGAGCACGGTCCGTTCGAGGTCGCGCCCCTTGCGGACGAGATCGGCGGGGCAGTCGCGGTGCGAGGCGCGGGCAACGTCCTGGTCGATGATCGGGCCCTCGTCGAGATCGGTGGTCGCGTAGTGGGCGGTGGCGCCGATCAGCTTCACGCCGCGCTCGTACGCCTGATGATAGGGCTTGCTGCCGACGAACGCGGGAAGGAACGAATGGTGGATGTTGATGATTCGCGCGGGCCAGCGCTCGATGAACGCCGCCGAGAGCACCTGCATGTAGCGTGCGAGCACGACGAGGTCGATCCGGCGCTCGGCGAGCAAGGCGAGCTCCGCTTCCTCCTGCTCGCGCTTGTTCTCGGCGCGAATCGGGAACGTCCGGAACTCGACACCGAACTGCCGTGCGACGGGCTCGAGGTCGCCGTGGTTGCTCACGATGAGCGGAATCTCGCACGCGAGCTCGCCGGCCCGGTGCCGCAGCAGCAGGTCGTAGAGGCAGTGGTCGTACCGCGAGACGAAGATCGCAATGCGCTTGCGCTCGCTCGAGAGCACCATCCGCCAGCGCATCGCGAAGCGCTCGGCGACCTCGGCGACGGCGCGCTCGAGGCCCGCGCGGTCGACGTGCATCTCCGACAGGTCGAAGCGGATGCGCTGGAAGAACTGCCCGGCGATCGCGTCGGTGTGCTGGTCGGCGTCGAGGATGTTGGCGCCGTGGCCGTAGAGGAGCTGCGCGAGCGCGGCGACGATTCCGCGCCGGTCGGGGCAGGAGACGAGCAGGATGCCCGTCGCGGGAGGCGCCGGTGTGGCCATGGGAGCCGCAGCGTAGCGCCGCACCGGGGGCCCGGGCTCCCCGGCCGTGGCGAAGCGCCGCGGCCGTCGGTTAGATTGAGTGCATAGGGGATCTCACTCGTCCCCAAGTTCCGTCCGGAGCGTCCGCGAGGCCCCAGGGGCATCGCGGGCGTGGCCGCCAGGGCGGCTGGTATCGGGCGGGGCGCCCCGGAGCGGGAGTTGCGGCGACCCCCGTAACCGGGACCCGGTGGGGTCTGGGCCCAGCCGGGTGTACCCCACGCCGGGATGGAGGTGATTCGGTGGAGAAATGTCTCACTACGGCGAGTGAGGTGGTCGCGTCCTAGGACTGCCCGCACCGAATCGAAGGATTCGTCTCGGTGTAGACGGGGACGCAAGTTCCCAGAGCCACCGACCCCGGGGGCGCGGACGCCGTAGCCGCGGAGGAGCCGAGCAGGCTCCACTCCCGGGGGTTTTCTTTTATGCTGCGCCCAATGCGGGCGCCCGTACACCTCGATCCGCTGACGCCGCTCGCCTTCCTCGAGCGCGCCGCGCGCATCTACCCGACCAGGACCGCCGTCGTCTACGGCGACCGGCGCTGGTCGTACGCCGGCTTCGTCGAGGCCGTCGGCCGCATGGCCGCCGTGTTCGTCCGCGCGGGGCTCGCGCCGGGCGACCGCGTGGCGTTCCTTGCGCCGAACGTCCCGGAGCTGCTCTTCGCGCACTTCGCCGCGCCGCTCGTTCGGGCGCCGCTCGTCGCGATCAACACGCGGCTCGCCGCGGACGAGGTCTCGTACATCCTCGCGCACTCCGGCGCGAAGCTCGTGTGCGTCGATCCCGAGCTCGCGCCGCTGGTGAAGCCGGCCGCAGGGGGGCCGCTCGTCGTGAGCGTCGAGGACCCGGTCGGCGGTGCGACCGGCGCTCCTCTCGGCGGCCCGACGTACGCCGAGCTCGCGGGCGAAGTCGATCCGCTGCCCGTCCGCGGGGAGGTCGACGACGAAGACCGCGTGATCTCGATCAACTACACGTCGGGAACGACGGGCCGGCCCAAGGGCGTGATGTACACCCACCGCGGCGCGACCCTGAACGCCCTCGGCGAGGTGATCGTCCACGGCCTCGGCCGCGACTCGGCCTTCCTCTGGACGCTGCCGCTCTTCCACTGCAACGGCTGGTGCTTCCCGTGGGCCGTCACCGCCGCGGCGGGAACGCACGTGATGCTCCGCCGCGTCGAGCCGGGAGCAGTGATTCGCCTCGTCCGGGAGCAGGGCGTCACGCACCTCAACGCGGCGCCGACCGTCCTGCTGATGCTCGCGGAGGCGCCCGAGGCGCGGGGCCTGCGCTTCGATCCGCCGCTGCGCGTCGCGACGGGCGGCGCGCCGCCGTCTCCGACGCTCCTCGGCCGGATGGACCAGATGGGCGTTCGCATCGTCCACCTGTACGGCCTCACCGAGACGTACGGCCCGCACGTCACCTGCGAGATGCAGCCGGGCTGGGAGGCGCTCGACGTCGAGGCGCGCGCCCGCATGCTCGCGCGGCAGGGCGTCCCGCACGTCACGGCGACGCACCTTCGTGTCGTCGACGACGAGATGCGCGACGTTCCGGCCGACGCCGCGACGCCCGGCGAGGTGGTGATGCGCGGCAACAACGTGATGAAGGGCTATTTCGACGACCCGGCGGCGACCGAGGCGGCCTTCGCGGGCGGCTGGTTCCATTCGGGCGACGTCGGCGTCGTCCACCCCGACGGCTACATCGAGCTGCGCGACCGCAAGAAGGACATCATCATCTCGGGCGGCGAGAACATCTCGACCATCGAGGTCGAGCACACGATCGTGAAGCACCCGGCCGTCCTCGAGTGCGCGGTGGTCGCGACGCCGCACGAGAAGTGGGGCGAGGTGCCGAAGGCCTTCGTCACGCTGCGGCCCGGCATGGCGCTCGGCGAGAGCGAGCTCGTTGCCTTCTGCCGCGAGCGCCTCGCGCACTTCAAGTGCCCGAAGGCGGTCGAGTTCTGCGAGCTCCCGAAGACGGCGACGGGCAAGATCCAGAAGTTCCGCCTGCGCGAAAGAGAATGGGCCGGGCGCGACAAGCGGATCCATTAGCAAGGGATCACGGGAAGGCCGCGTCCTCGCGGCCGCGCAGCGCGGGCGGCGGGGCGCCCCGTGCGCTCCTCCGCTCCGCCGCGCGAGCTTCGGGGTCGATGGCCGGCATCCGGGGCGGCTCCGCCAAAGGCAAAGTCGTCGCTCCCGGGGCGCCCCGCCGCCCGCACGACTCGCGCCGGGGCGTCAGAAGTCGCTGAACTCCTGCATCGTCTCGATGTTCCGCGCGACCTTCCACTGCTCGAAGTTGATGTTCCACGACGCCATTCGCGAGAACGTCGTCGGCAGCGGCAGCCTGCGGAGCATCGAGCGCGGCGAGTAGAAGTCGCAGTGCAGGCGCTTCACGACGGCAATCAGCTCGCCGGGCGTCATTCGCAGCGGGCGGAAGTGGCAGGTGACGCCCGGCCAGCGCTCCATGTTGGGCTCGTCGACGATGCGGCCGTCGGCCTTCATCCGGTCGTAGAGCGGCGTTCCGTGGAGCGGCGTCATCACGTTGAAGTACGCGGCCGGGACCTTGTGCTTCAGCAGGAACTCGGCGGTGGCGCCGTACGCGTCCGTGCCCTCGGTGTCCGAGCCGAAGACGAAGTTGAACGAGTAGCTGATGTCGCGGTCGCGAAGGTTCTTGATCACCGCCTCGACGTCGATGCGGTTGAAGTTCTTGGCCATCGAGCCGAGCGTGTCGCGGTCGATGCTCTCGAGGCCCATGTTGACGTGCAGCAGGCCCGACTGCTTCGCGACGTCCATGAACTCGCCGTCGAGGCAGAATCGCGGCGAGAAGAGCGCGGACCAGCGGATCTTCAGCGGGATCAGCGCCTCCATGAACTCCTGCGTGCGGCGCGGGTTCCCCGCGAACTGGCTCGCTGCGAAGAAGATGTGGTGGCTCCCGCAGCGCTTCACCTCCTCGACGACCTCCTCGGTCGGCCGATAGCGGTAGCCGTAGTCGCCGTTGAGGCGGTGCTCGGCGCAGAAGTCGCACGAGTAGGGGCAGCCGCGCGAGTACTGGATGACGTTCGGCCGGTAGAAGACGTAGTGCTTCGGGTTGAGCAGATCCCAGCGCGGCATCGGCATCCCTGCGAGATCCGCCGGCGTGTCGCGGCGGTAGAACTGCTTGAGCCTTCCCGCCGCCGCGTCCTCGAGCATCTGCGGAAAGACTTCTTCGGCTTCTCCGATGCAGACGCCGTCGGCGTGATCTCCCATCTCTTCGGCATGGAACGTCGCGTGCGGGCCGCCCATCACGACGGTGACGCCCCGCTTTCGGAACTCCGCCGCGACCTCGTACGCGCGGAACGACGTCACGCTGCGGATCGTGATCGCGACGACGTCGGCGGGCGCGTCGTAGTCGATCTCCTCGACGGCGTCGTCGACGAGCGTCACGTCCCATTCCGGGGGCGCGAGCGCTGCGAGGTACGGCATCACCGCGCCGACGAGCTTGCGCTTGCGGATCTTGTTCGGGATCCGGGTGTGCGGGTACCGGTACCCCGTCGCCTGGATGATCGTCAGCTTCGGCATGCAAGGACCCTCCCGGCCTCGTGTCGACGCTCTGGCGCGCGGCGCCCGGCGCGCTCCGCCGCTCGCGCGGCGGGGCCGGGCCGGGCGCGTGCCGAATCCTACCCAGTTCTGCGGCAGCGAACACGCGCCGCTCGGCGCCCTCGAGCGCGCGGGGCCGCCGGCACGCGGGTCCGGCGCTAGGATCGGTCCGTCGGCGCCTCACGATCCCGCGCTCCGCACGAGAAAGGACCCGATGCCGAAGCTCATGATTCCGACGCCCCTGCGCGGCCCGACCGGCGGCGAGGCCACCGTCGACGTCGCCGGCGCGACCGTCCGGGCGTGCATCGCGGCCGCCGACGAGCGGTTTCCGGGCTTCGGCGCGCAGATCCTCACGCCGAGCGGCGAGCCGCACCGGTTCGTGCGCCTGTTCGTGAACGGCGCCTCGATCCCGGCGTCGGGGCTCGACCGGCCCGTCGGCGAGAAGGACGAGATCGCGGTGCTCGCGGCCATCGCCGGCGGCTGAGCCCGCGGGCGGTTCTGATACTGTTGAGCCGAGCGGAAGGAGGGCAAGCACATGACCGACACGAAGCCTCAGGCCGGTGACCGCATCGTCCGGGTCGACATGACGACCGGGACCGCGCACTTCGAGCCCTTTCCCGCGGCGTGGCGCCTGCTCGGCGGCCGCGCGCTGTCGGCGAAGATCCTGCTCGCCGAGTGCGATCCGAAGTGCGACCCGCTCGGTCCGGCGAACGTGCTGGTGATGGCGCCAGGACTGCTCTCGGGAACGGCGGCCCCGACCTCGGGCCGGATCTCGATCGGCGCCAAGAGCCCGCTCACCCGCGGCATCAAGGAGGCGAACGCCGGCGGCAACCCGGGCCAGGACCTCATGAAGCTCGGCGTGCGTGCGATCGTCGTGAAGGGCCAGCCGAAGGATGCGGGACGCCGCTACGGCCTCGAGGTGACGGCGGACGCGGTCCGCGTGGTGCCTGCCGACGAGTACAAGGGCCAGTGGAACTACGCGCTCTGCGAGGCGCTCGGCGCGAAGTACGCGACGGCGTCGTTCGTGACGATCGGTCCGGCCGGCGAGATGGGCCTCAAGGGCGCGTCGGTCGCGTGCACCGACGGAGACGCGCGGCGTCCCGCGCGCCACGCGGCGCGCGGAGGCCTCGGCGCGGTGATGGGGAGCAAGGGCCTCAAGTTCGTGTCCGTCGACGCCGGGAAGCGCCCCGTGCGTCGTCCGGCGGACATGAAGGCCTTCATGGAGCAGTGCAAGGCCTTCACGAAGGGCTACCTCGATGGCCCGCAGATGTTCAAGACCGGAACGAGCGCCTTCGTGTCGGTCGCGAACATGCTCAACACGTTCCCGACGCGGAACCGGACGTCCGGACAGTTCGAGCACGTCGCGAGCCTCGACGGCGCGCGCATCGTCGAGAGCTTCGCGACGCGCGGCGGCGGCATGCACAACTGCATGACGGGCTGCATCGTGAAGTGCAGCAACGTCGTGAACGACGCGCAGGGCAAGTACAAGACGTCGGCGCTCGAGTTCGAGACGCTCACGCTGCTCGGCGCCAACTGCGGGATCGCGAGCTGGGAGGACGTCGCCGACCTCGACCGTCTGTGCGACGAGATCGGCCTCGACACCATCGAGACCGGCGCCGCCATCGCCGTCTACATGGACTCGGGCGGCATGGAGTTCGGCGACGCCGCCGGCGCGAAGCGCATTCTGCGCGAGATCGCCGAGGGAACCGAGCTCGGTCAGGCGATCGGGAACGGCGCGCTCTCGGTCGGCCGCAAGCGCGGCCACGGACGGATCCCCGTCGTCAAGGGGCAGTCGATCCCCGCGTGGGATCCGCGGCCGCTGAAGGCCACGGGCGTCACGTACGCGACGAGCCCGATGGGCGCCGACCACACCGCCGGCCTCATCATCAACCCCGGGATGCCCCCCGACCAGTACGCGCGCGCGTCGCAGGAGTCGCAGATCGTGAACGCGGCCTGCGATTCGTCGGGCTTCTGTCAGTTCCTGCAGCCGACGCTCGCCGACATGGCGAGGTTCCATTCCCTCCTCCTCGGCGAGGACGTCTCGCGCGAGCAGGTCGCCGACCTCGGATGGCAGTGTCTGCTCGACGAGTGGGTGTTCAACGACGCTGCCGGCTTCACGAAGGCCGACGACGACCTGCCCGCGTGCATGAAGGAAGACGGCGTCGGACCGAACGGCGTCCTCAAGTTCGACGTGAGCGCCGACGTGATCGCGCAGGCGAAGGTCAAGATGCCGTATCGTGAGGAGCTGTTCGCGATGAAGGCCAGCGGCTGAGAACGCGCGCTCCGGCCCGCCCGGCAGGCCAGCGACGGGGACTGCGCCGGACGGTCTTCCTGCACGAGCGCTCGGGAGCAGGCGTCGCGAATGCGTGACGTTCGGATGCAGGGCTTCGCGGCGCGCGCCGACGTCGAGGACGTGGAGCGCTTCATCGCCGAACACGCGATGCCGCTCCCCGCGGAGCCCGTCGCGCTGCTCGCGTGTGCCGGACGCGTTCTCGCCGAGGACGTCCGCTCCGAAGTCGACGTTCCCGGCTTCGCGCGGGCCGCGATGGACGGGTACGCCGTCCGCGGCGAAGACACCTTCGGCGCGTCGGACTACGAGCCGGTCGCGCTTCGCCTCGCCGGCGCGGCGATGCCGGGAAGGGCGTTTGCGGGGACGCTCGCCCCCGGAGACGCCGTTCGCATCATGACCGGGGCGCCGCTTCCCGCCGGCGCCGACGCCGTGGTGATGGCCGAGGTCGCGAGCGAGGAGGGCGAAGTCGTCCTCGTGCGCGAGGCCGTCCCGCCTCGCAAGCACGTCGGCGCGCGCGGCGAGGACCTGCGCCGTGGCGAGCTGGTGCTGCGCGCCGGAAGGCGCCTTCGCCCGCAGGACGCCGGCCTGCTCGCGTCGATCGGCGTCGCCCACGCGTCGTGCGTTCGCCGGCCGCGCGTTCGCCTCGTCGTGACGGGCGACGAGCTGCTTCCCGCGGGCTCCGCTCCCGAGGGCGCCCGCATCGTCGACAGCAACAGCGTGACGCTTCGCGCGCTCGTCGCGCGAGACGGCGGCGAGACGCTTCCCTTCGCGATCCTCCCCGACCGCGAGGAGCGCATCCGCGAGGCGCTCGCCGAGAAGGGCGCCGACGTCCTTCTGGTGTCGGGCGGAAGCTCGGTCGGCCGCGAGGACCATGCGCCGCTGCTCGTCGCCGAGCTCGGCTCGCTCGACTTCCACGGGATTTCGATGCGGCCGTCGAGCCCGGCGGGTATCGGCCGGATCGGCGGCGCGCTGGTCTTCCTGCTGCCGGGAAATCCCGTGAGCTGCCTGTGCGCGTACGAGTTCTTCGCAGGGCCCGCGATCCGGGCGATGGGCGGAAGGTCGCGCGCGTGGCCGCACCGCCGCGTACGCCTTCCGCTCGCGCGCAAGATCAGCTCGGCGGTGGGCCGCACCGACTACGTTCGCGTCGCGATCGAGAGCGGACGCGTGGCGCCGATCGCGACCGCCGGCGCGTCGATCCTCTCGTCGACGGTTCGCGCCGCCGGCTGCGTGATCGTCCCGCGCGGGCTCGAGGGGATGGCCGAAGGCGCCGAGGTCGAGGTGCTGCTCTACGACGCCGAGCCGGAGGCGGGTGCGTGAGGCAGCGGCAGTTCCTCGAGGTGATGGGTCGCGACGAGGCCGAGCGCGTGTGGCACGCGGCGCTCGACCTCGCCCGCCTTTCACCCGAGACCGTTTCGCTCGGTGACGCGCTCGGCCGCGTGCTCGCCGAGGACGTCCTTGCCGAGGTGGACGTTCCGGGCTTCGACCGCTCGAACATGGACGGCTTCGCCGTCCGCGCGGAGGACACCTTCGGCGCGACCGAGACGGAGCCCGTGCGGCTTCGCTGCAACGCCGAGTCGATCGCGACCGGTGTTGCGCCGAAGCAGGAGGTCGCGCCGGGGACGGCGACGTCGATCGCGACGGGCGGCATGCTGCCGCGCGGCGCCGACGCCGTGGTTCCCGTCGAGGACACCGATCTCGACGACGAGGGCCGCACGGTGATCGTTCGGCGCGCGACCGCGCCGGGAGGCGCCGTTTCGTTCGCCGGGACGGACATGGGCCGCGGCGAGACCGTCCTGTTCTCGGGAACCCGGCTCACGTCGCGCGACACGGGCGTCCTCGCGGCGATCGGCCGGGACCGCGTCGTGGTGGTTCGCCGCCCGCGCGTGGCGATCCTCTCGACGGGAGACGAGATCGTCGCGCCGGGAGCTCCGCTCGCGCCCGGCTTCGTTTACGACAGCAACGCGCGCATCCTCGCCGACGCCGTGCGCGAGATCGGCGGCGAGCCGCTGCTCGCTGCAGCGATTCGCGACGACGAGGTGGCGCTGCGCGCGGGCCTCGAGGGGGCGCTCGCCGCCGCCGACGTCGTCCTGCTCTCGGGCGGAACCTCGAAGGGCGAGGGCGACCTGTGCGCGCGCGTCGTCGGCGAGCTCGCTCCCGGCATCCTCGTCCACGGCGTCGCGCTCAAGCCCGGAAAGCCCATCTGCCTCGCAGCGTCCGGCCGCAGGCCCGTTGCGATCCTTCCCGGCTTTCCGACGTCGGCCGTCTTCACCTTCCACGAGCTCGTGGCTCCCGTGATCCGCCGCATGGCGGGGCTCGCGGCCGAGCGGCGCGAGACGCGCGAGGCGCGCCGCGCCCTTCGGACGCTCTCCCAGCGAGGTCGCCTCGAGTATCTGCTGGTGGGGCTCGTTGCTCAGCCGGACGGCGGCCTCGCGGCGTATCCGATGGGAAAGGGCAGCGGAAGCGTCACGGCCTTCAGCCGCGCCGACGGCTTCGTCCGCATCGCGAGAAACGTCGAGCAGGTGGATGCGGGAGCGCGGGTCGACGTGACGCTCGTCGGCCGCGCGCTCGAGGTCGCCGACCTCGTCGTGATCGGAAGCCACTGTACGGGGCTCGACCTCGTCGCGAGCGCGCTCGCGCGCGAGGGATTTCGCGTGAAGCTCCTCGCGGTCGGCTCGCAGGGAGGGCTCGCGGCGGCCGCACGCGGTGAGTGCGATGCGGCGCCGATTCATCTGCTCGACCCGGCGACCGGCCGCTACAACGAGCCGTTTCTCTCGCCCGGCCTCGTGCTGGTCCCCGGCTATCTCCGGATGCAGGGCCTCGTGACACGGTCCGGTGACACGCACTCGGCGGCCGATCTGATCGCGGACGCTTCGCTTCGCATGGTGAATCGAAACCGCGGGAGTGGAACGCGCCTTCTCATCGACGAGCTCCTCGCCGGCCGCCGGCCGTCCGGCTACGTCTACGAGCCGCGCTCGCACCACGCGGTCGCCGCGGCGATCGCGCAGGGAAGGGCGGACTGGGGCGTCGCGATCGAGCCGGTCGCGCGGGCGGCGGGGCTGCGCTTTCTCCCGCTGCGCGAGGAGCGCTACGACTTCGTCGTTCCCGAGTCGCGCCTCGACCGCCCGGCGGTCGCCGCGCTGCGTCGCCTGCTCGCGCCGGGAAGCGACGTGCGCCGCGCGCTCGAGGCGCGGGGCTTTCGCACGCCGGAGCTGGAATAGGCGAGGAGGAATCGGATGACGCTCGAAGCGCGCGCGCTCGCCGCTCGACTTGGGACAAAGGGGCGCCGCCGTGGCAAGGCGCGGCCCGCCGCGCCGCATCGCGCGGCGCCGGTGCGCAGGGCCGCGCCCGCGCCGACGGCCGCCGCGCGGAGCGGCGGCGGCTTCGCCGCTGCGCTTCTCGCGGCCGGCTTGATCGCAGGCCTTCTCGTTGCCCCCGCGGCGGTTCGCGCCGCCGGGGCCGAGAACGAGGTCGTGCTCGCGACGACGACGAGCGTTCGCGACGCCGGGCTTCTCGACGTGCTGCTGCCGCCGTTTCGCGAGAAGACCGGAATCGACGTGCAGGTGATCGCGGTCGGCAGCGGTGCCGCGCTGCAGATGGCGCGCGACGGCAACGCCGACCTCGTGCTCGCGCACGCGCCGGAGGGCGAGGAGAAGCTCCTCGCCGAGGGCTTCGTCCTCGACCGCCGGCCGCTCGCCGAGAACTTCTTTCTGATCGCAGGGCCAGCGGACGATCCCGCGAAGGTGCGCGAAGCGGCGAGCGCCGCCGACGCCATCGCCCGCATCGCCGCGGCGAAGGCGCCGCTCGCGAGTCGCGGCGACGACTCGGGAACGCACCAGCGCGAGAAGGCGCTCTTCGCGAAGGCCGGCCTCGATCCCGGCGCGACCTGGCCGGGCCTGCTGCGAACGGGCGCCGGGATGGGCCCCACGCTGCAGGTGGCAGGCGAGAAGCGGGCGTACGTCCTCACCGACAGCGGAACGTTCCGGACCTTCCGCGAGCGAGCGGATCTCGTGGCGCTCACCGGCCCGGACCCCGCGCTGCGCAACGTCTACTCGGTGCTGCGCGTGAACCCGGCGAAGTTCGCGACCGGGCAGATCCGCGCCGAGGCCGCGACGAAGCTCGCCGACCACCTGCTCTCGGCCGAGTCGCGCGAGCGGATTGCGCGCCTCGGCGACGAGACGGGGCAGGGGCCTCTCTTCACGCCGCTCGCCGGCGCGGCGTCGCCGTGAGCGGCGCGCGGAGAGCCTCGCGCGCCGGCTGCGTCGCGGCGCGCGCGCGCCGCGCGCGGAGCGGCGATCGGTGAGCGAGATCTCGCCGGCCGCGCTCGCCGAGGTCGCGCTCAGAACGCTCGTCGTCTCGGGGAGCGCGCTCGCGATCGCGGTCGCGATCGGGCTTCCGCTCGGCCTCGTGCTCGGCGGGAGGCGCTTTCGCGGGCGCGGCGCCGCGGTCTCGCTGGTGAACGCCGCGATGGGTCTTCCGCCGGTCGTCGTCGGCCTCGTGGTGGCGCTCCTGCTCTGGCGAAGCGGCCCGCTCGGGCGGCTCGGCCTCATGTACACGCCGGCCGCGATGGTGATCGCGCAGGTCGCGATCGCGCTCCCGCTCGTGGTCGGCATCAGCCACGCCGCCGTCGGCGCGCTCGGCCCCGAATGGCGGCTCCAGGTGCGCGCGCTCGGCGTCCGCGGCGCGCGTGCACTGTGGCTGCTGCTGCGCGAGACGAAGCTCGGCCTGCTCGCGGCGGTGATCGCCGCGCTCGGCGGGATCCTCTCCGAAGTCGGCGCCGTCATGATGGTGGGCGGAAACCTCGAAGGGCAGACGCGCGTTCTCACGACCGGCATCCTCATGTACACGCAGATGGGTCGCTTCTCCGAGGCGCTCGCGCTCTCGGCGCTCCTGCTCGGCCTCACCTTCGTGCTCGCCGCGACGCTCACCGCACTGCAGCAGGCGGGCCGGCGATGAGCTCCCGGACGTGAGCGGCGTCGCGCTCGAAGCGCGCGGGCTGCGGGTGCGGCCGCTCGCGCGGCGCGGCGAGGCGAGCCGCGCTGCCGGAGGCGGCTTCGTGCTCGAGGTGGACGCGCTCGAGCTGTGCGCCGGCGAGGTGCTCGCGGTCCTCGGGCCGAACGGCGCGGGCAAGAGCACGCTGCTGCGCGCGCTCGCCGGCCTCGAAGCGCCCGAGCGCGGGCGGGTCGAGGCGCATGCGAGCGGCCCGGTTGCGATGGTCTTCCAGCGCCCCGTGCTGCTCGCCGGCTCCGTCGCGTGGAACGTCGGACTCCCGCTCTGGGGCGAAGGCGTGCCGCGCGCAGAGCGCCGCCGCCGCGTCGCGCGTGCGCTCGCGCACTTCGGCCTCGAGGCGCTCGCCGCTCGCCGCGCTGCGACGCTCTCCGGCGGCGAGATGCGGCGCGTCGCGCTCGCGCAGGCGTTCGTCCGCGAGCCGGCCGTCCTCCTGCTCGACGAGCCCTTCGACGACCTCGACGCCGGAGCGCAGGAGCGGCTCTCGCTCGACCTGCGCGAGGCGATCGCCGCGACCGGGGTCGCCGTCGCGCTCGTGACGCACGACCTTCGCCACGCCATGCTGCTCGCCGACCGCATCGCCGTGCTGCTCGGCGGCCGCCTTGCGCAGGTGGGCGCGACCGAGAACGTGCTGCGCGCCCCCGCGAGCGCCGCAGTCGCCCGGCTCGTCGGGATGACGAACCTGCTTCCGGGTACGGTCGTCGCGCGGGAGGGCGACGGCGTCGCCGTCGTCGAGATCGCTCCCGAGTGCCTGCTGCGCGCCGAGTCGCCGCTCGGTGTCGGGACGCGCGTTCTCGCAGGGATCCGCCCCGAGCACGTGAAGGTCGACGTCGGCCGCGGCGAGACGATCCCGGTCGGCAAGGCCGCCGTCGTGCGAACGCTCCACGACGGAGTGATCGTGACCGCGTGGCTCTCGTGGGCCGGCCACGAGCTCCGCACCGTCGCGATCGCCGGCCGCGGCCTCGGCCACTCGCTCGCCCCCGGCGACGAAGTGGCCGTCGCGGTGCGGGCGGAGGACGTGCACCT
>JAYRMX010000164.1:0-19560 GCA_041912475.1 Myxococcota bacterium | reverse complement strand
AGGCAGGCGGCCAGCGTCGCGGCTGCGACGGCTTCGATCTCGGCTTGCCTGCGCGGCGCGACGGGATGGCGGCCGAGGGCCCGCGCGATCCCCCACGCCAGCAGCCCGCCGAGGCCGACGCCGTAGGCGAGCCAGAACATCTCCTGCTGCAGCGGATATCCCGAAACGGTGGCGACGCTGATGATTCCGAGCGGGTTGGGCTTCGGGTGGAAGTGGATCGGCACGGCGGCGGCGAGCGCGAGCGTCGCCACCGCGCCGAGGAGGGCTGCGGCCGGAATCGGGTTCCACGCCGCGGCTCTGACCGTCTGCTCACGGACCAGGATGGAACCCCTCGGGCGAACTCTCGGGAGCGCGCCTCGCACGCTCCCGGTCCGACCCGCCAGACCTTCGACGTCCCCGCTTCCTCGCATGAGGGTAGAGCCGCGCGCCGGCGGCTCGCCAGACGGAGGGGCGCGCGTGACACACCTGCCGAGGCCGGAGAAACTACGCACATCGACGCCGCTGCGACGACACGACAGGAGCGCCGCATGAACGAAGCCCCTCCCGAGATCCGGCACGAGCGCGTCCGCGCGGGCGAGCTCGGCTTCCACGTCGCGAGCTGCGGCGAAGGCGATCGGCTCGCGCTGTGCCTGCACGGCTTTCCCGAGAGCTGGTTCTCGTGGCGCTTTCAGCTCCCGCTGCTCGCGCGCCTCGGCTGGCGCGCCTGGGCGCCGGACCTTCGCGGCTACGGCGAGACCGATCGGCCCGCCCGCATGCAGGACTACGCGATCGAGCTGCTGATGCAGGACGTCGCGAATCTCATCGACGCGTCGGGCGCACGCGAGACGATGCTGCTCGCGCACGACTGGGGCGCGGCGATCGCGTGGCTCTTCGCGATGAGAAAGCTCCGGCCGCTCTCGAGGCTCGTCATCATGAACGTCCCGCATCCCGTGCCGATGACGCGCGAGCTGCGCACGCTGCGCCAGATCCGCCGCTCGTGGTACATCGCGTTCTTCCAGATCCCGTGGCTTCCCGAACGAATTCTCGGTGCGAACGGTGCGCGCGCGATCGGAGACGCCATTCTGCGCTCGTCGTGCGACCGCAGCCGCTTCCCGGACGAAGTGCTCGACGTCTACCGCCGCGCGGCCGCGCCGCCCGGCGCGCTGACGGCGATGCTCAACTACTACCGCGCGATCGTCCGCGGCGGCGGCGCAGAGCGCCAGCGGGCGCTCGGATTCCCCGTGATCGAGACGCCGACGCTCATGCTGTGGGGCGAGCAGGACGTCGCGCTCTCGAAGGAGACGACGTACGGAACGGAGGAGCTCGTGCGCAACCTCACGATCCGCTATCTGCCGGGCGTCTCGCACTGGGTTCAGCAGGAAGCGCCCGAGAGCGTGAACGCGATGCTCGAGGCCTGGCTCGCGGGCCGCGAGGTGCCGCAGCACCCGGCGCGCTGACGGCGCCGCGCGCGCGCGCTTCGCGCGAATCCTTGCCGCACGGCTCGCTTGGCTCGCCGGCAGCGGCCTTGGCGCGGCCGCCGACCGCCCCCCGGGGCGCGCGCGGGGCGCCGCAGCGGGGCGCCCCGGGCGGGGGGGCGGGGTGGTGCCGAAGCACGGGGGGGGCTGTGGGCGGGGCGGCGCGGGCTTGCGATGGGGGGTCCGCCCCGGGGTCAGGCGCCGCGGAGGTGGCGAACGAGGAGCTCGGCGAGCCACTCGTGGAAGCGGCGTCCGCTGTCGGGGTCGTCGCCGAAGCCGCCGCTCGCGCGAATGGCCTGGCCGATCAGCGCGTCGCCGATCAGCGCCGTTGCGGCGAGCAGCACGACGAAGCGAGAATCCTCGAACGGAGGGACGGGTCCGGGCCCCTTCCAGTCCTGCGCCCGCCGCGCGTGCGCCATCACCGAGAGAACGCGCAGGAACGGTCCCGCCTCGCTCGCCATCGCGCGGCCTTCGGTCGAGAGCGCGAGCCACGCGAGCATGCGTGCCTGATTCTGGTCTCCGAGCATCGAGAACACGCGCCGCACGAGCGCCGCGAGGTCGATCTTCGAGGCGTCGCGCTCGCCGAGCGTCGCGACGAGGTCGGTTTGCAGCGCTTCGAGGCTGCGCGCCGCGACGGCGCGCACGAGCCCTTCGCGGCTTCCGAAGTGATGCAGGATCGTGGGATGCGAGACGCCCACCTCGGCCGCGATCTCTTGCAGCCGCAGTGCGCCCGGCCCTTCCGCGAGGAAGCGCGCCTCCGCGACGTCGAGGATCTCCCGTCGCGCCTCTTCGGCGGTGCGGCGGCGGCGGGCGGGGCTGGTTGACCTTGCCATGTCCGAGGGCTACCTGCAGTGTTGTCGATAGTAGCCCGGACGCCCCACTCCGGCCCGAGCGCGCCTAGGATCGTCCATGAACGCCCCCGCCGCGACCGTCTCCGACCGCCCGCACGTGCGCCCGCTCGAGGCCTGGCGCGCCCTGCGCATCCTGCTCCGCGATCCCGACGACACGAAGCAGGTCTTTCGCATCATCGACGCGCTCTCCGGCCGCTCCGGCGAGCGCCTGTTCGAGCGCTTCCGCAAGACGCCGGCAGGAGCGCGCATCCTCGGCGAGCGCCGCAGCCTGCTCCGCACGCTCTCGGACCGGAGCGCGCTCCTCGCGCTGCCCGCGGGAAGCCTCGGCCGCGCGTACGCCGACTTCGTGTCGCGCGAGCAGCTCTCCGCGGACGGCCTCGTCGAGGCGAGCGTCGAAGGCGGCCGGCGTCTCGACATCGGCGACGAGCGACGACTGTTCTCGGAGCGGCTTCGCGACATGCACGACCTCTGGCACGTCGTCACGGGCTACGGCCGCGACCTCGTCGGCGAAGCCGCACTGCTCGCGTTCTCCTACGCGCAGACTCGCAACCGCGGCATCGGCTTCATCGTCGCGGTGGCCTGGCTGAGGGCCGGCCGCGCGGGCGCCGCGTTCCGGCGCACGATCGAAGACGGCTACCGGCGCGGCCGAACGAGCGAATGGCTCCCGGCAGCCGATTGGGAGGCCCTGCTCTCCCGCCCGGTGGGCGAAGTGCGCGAGACGCTGCGCGTCGGAGCGCAGCCCCGCTACGACGAGGTGCGATCAACGGGAGCGCCGCCCGCCGCGGCCTGACGCGCGGGGTCGAGGCTCTCGAGCAGCACGCGGGCGGCCGCGAAGAGCTCGCGCGGCCCTGCGCCGGCCGGCGCCCGGGCGTGGATGCGATGGTCGGGCGTCACGCGAAGCTTCGGCTCGGCGCCGAGCACGCGCCGGACGAGCTGTCGCGGGTCGATGCGAGCCGCGGGGCCGGCCGTCAGCACCAGCTCTCCGCGCGCGAGGTCGACCGCGGCGATGCCGAGCCTGCGAGCGAGGACCTTCAGCCGGATCACGTGCAGGAGATTCTCGGCCTCGGGCGGGAGGCGCCCGTACCGATCGAGGATCTCGTCGCGGACCCGGTCGACCTCGGCATCTTCGCGGCTCGACGCGAGGCGCTTGTAGAGGACGAGACGCTGGCTGACGTCCGGAACGAAGCTCTCGGGCAGCTTCGCCGCGACCGGCAGGCGGATCTCGGGATCGACCTCCACTTCGAGCGGCTGCCCGCGCAGTTCGGCGACGGCCTCCTCGAGCATCTGCATGTAGGCGTCGTAGCCGAGCGCGGCGAGATTTCCGCTCTGCTCCGCCCCGAGCAGGTTTCCAGCGCCGCGAATCTCGAGGTCCATGCTCGCGAGGCGAAAGCCGCTGCCGAGCTCGGCGAGGTCCTGGATCGCTTCGAGCCGCCGCTCGGCGTCGGCCGTGAGGCCCTCTTCGCTGCGGACCAGCAGGTAGGCGTACGCGCGATGGGAGCTGCGCCCGACGCGGCCGCGGAGCTGGTAGAGCTGCGCGAGGCCGAAGGTGTCGGCGCGGTTCACGAGGATCGTGTTGGCGCGCGGGATGTCGAGGCCGCTCTCGACGATCGTCGTACACAGCAGCACGTCGGCTTCCCCGTGCATGAACGCGAGCATCTTCTTCTCGAGCTCGTGCTCGCTCATCTGGCCGTGCGCCACCAGCAGCTTCGCCTCGGGAACGACGCGGCGCAGGTGCTCGGCCATCGCGTCGATGCTGTGGACGCGGTTGTGGACGAAGAAGACCTGCCCGCCGCGGCGAACCTCGCGCAGGATCGCCTCGCGGATGAGCGAGTCCGAGAAGCGGCTCACCTGTGTCCGGATCGACAGCCGATCGGCCGGCGGCGTCTGGATCACCGAGAGATCGCGGATCCCGGTGAACGCCATCTGGAGCGTTCGCGGGATCGGCGTCGCCGTGAGCGTCAGCACGTCGACCGTCTTCTTGAGCTGCTTGAGGCGCTCCTTGTGCGCGACGCCGAAGCGGTGCTCCTCGTCGATCACGAGCAGGCCGAGGTCGCGAAACTCGACGTTCTTCGAGAGGAGGCGGTGCGTTCCGATCACGACGTCGAGCGTCCCGCTGCGAAGCCCTTCGAGGACGGCCTTCGCGTCCTTCGCGCTGCGAAACCGCGACAGCGACTCGATCCGCACCGGATAGCCCTCGAAGCGCTTGCGGAAGGTCTCCTCGTGCTGCTGCGCGAGGATCGTCGTCGGCACCAGCACGGCGACCTGCTTGCCCTCCATCACGACGCGGAACGCCGCACGCACGGCGACCTCGGTCTTGCCGTAGCCGACGTCGCCGCACACGAGGCGGTCCATCGGCCGCGGGCGCTGCAGATCGGCGAGCACGTCCTCGATCGCTGCGAGCTGGTCGGGCGTCTCCTCGTGCGGGAAGGCCGCCTCGAACTCCTCGAGGTGACGGTCGCGCGGCGCATACGCGTGGCCCTCGGCGAGCTCGCGCGCCGCGTGCAGCGCGAGCAGCTCCTTCGCCATGTCGCGGATCGAGCGCCGCACCGAGCGCTTCGCCTTCTCCCACGTGTTGCCGCCGAGGCGATCGAGCCGCGGCGCGTGCCCATCGGCGCCGACGTAGCGCTGAACGAGGCTCAGGCGATGGACGGGGACGAAGAGGCGGTCGCCGCCCTCGTACTCGAGGCGCAGGAACTCGCCGGACGCGCCGCCGAGCTCGAGCGGGACGAGCCCGCGGTAGATGCCGATCCCGTGCTCGGCGTGCACCAGCGGGTCGCCGGGAGCGAGCTGTCCGAGGCCCTCGATCGCAGCGCTCTCCATGAGCGAGATCCGCGCGGCGCGGTGCCTCTCGCGCGGCCCGAAGATCTCCTCCTCGGCGACGACGGCGAGCCGCTCGATCGGGAGCGAGAAGCCCTCGGAGACCGCGGCGACGCGGATCTCGATGCGGCCCGGCGACGACCAGCGCGCGACGGGACGCGAGTCGGTCGCGAGATGCACGGGGACGTCGTAGCTCGCGAGCAGCTCGCGAAGGCGCTCGGCGCCCGAGAGCACGGGCGTCGCGAGCGTCACCCGCCAGCGCTCGGCGACCCACTCCGCGAGCCGGTCGACGAGCGGGCCGAGCGCCTGCTCGCTCGTTCGCGCCTTCACGAGCTCGCGGCGCAGCGCATCGTGGCCGTACGAGCGGACGTTGTAGCGCTCGGCCCCGCCCGGCCCTTCCGCGACATCGAGCCGGTCGAGATGGACCGGGCGCAGCGCAGCCACGCCGGCGACGAGCGCATCGGGCGGCACGAGCACCTGCTCGGGAGCGCACGCGAGCCTTCCGGACCCGCACGCCGCGTCGTAGTTGCCGAACGCCTCGGCCGCGTAGCGCTCCAGCCGCTCGCGTCCCGCGGCTTCGTCGTCGACGACGACGAGCGCGCCCTCGGGAAGGTAATCGAGAAAGGTCTCGAGGCCCGGCTGCAGCAGCGGCGCGAGCGCCTCGGCGCCCGGGGGCACCGAGCCGCGAAGCAGCGCGTCGATGACCTCGTCGACGTGCCGGTGCGGGATCTTCTCCGACTCGCCGAGAGCGCGGATCGCGTTCGAGCGCTCGATCACCGTCTCGCGATCGAAGAGCAGCTCGCGCGGCGGCGCGCACACCACGCTCTCGAGACGCTCCTGCGAGCGCTGGCTCGCGGCGTCGAAGCTGCGGATCGACTCGACCTCGTCGCCGAGCAGCTCGATGCGAACCGGGCGTGCGCGCTGGGGGGGGAAGACGTCGAGGATGCCGCCGCGAACCGAGATCTCGCCACGCTCCTCGACGAGCGGCATCCGCGCGTACCCTGCCGCGACGAGGGTCTCGACGAACGCGTCGCGGTCGATGCTCCGGCCCACCGCGACTTCGACGGATCGCGCGCGGACGGCGGCCCGCGACGGAACCCGCGTCGCGAGCGCCGTCCACGGCGCGACGACGATCGGCGCCGGCTCGCGCGAAGGGCTGCTCTCTCCGGCGCCGGCGGCCGCGAGCAGGCGGTAGAGCACGTCCATTCGCTGCGCGAGAACGAAGGGCTGCGGCGAGAAGCGGTCGTAGGGCGGCGTGTCGTGCCGCGGGAACGCGCGAAGGCGCTGCGCGCCCGCGTCGCCGAGCATCGACCGCAGGTCGTCGGCCAGCGCGTCGCCGGCCTTCGACGCCGGCGTGAGGCACAGCACCGCGCGGCTCGGTTCGGCGCGGACGAGCTCGCTCACGACGGCGGCGCGCGCGCCGCCGCGAAGGCCCGTGAGGTGTACGGCGCCCGTGCGCTCGCGAACGCGCGCGGCGACCTCGGCGAGGTCGCGGAGCCCGGGCCGCGAAGGGTCTGCGCCGCCGCCCGTCAATCGATGCGCCCCTGCCGGTAGCGCGCTGCGCGCGCATCGATCTCGCGAGCGAGCGGCTCGTTGCCGAGCGCGCGCGCGACGGTCGCGCCGCGGCTCGCTGCCTGCGTCGCTTCGGCGAAGCGCCCGCGGCGCGCGAGGGCGATCGACACGGTGTAGAGCGGATGCGGATTCATCCCGCCGCTCTCCTCCACCGCTCGCGTCGCGAGACGGAGCGCTTCGTCGGGCGTCGCCTCGGGCAGCGACGGATTCGTGACGAGCATCCACGCGAGGTTGTTCATCGCGGGAACGAGCCGCGGGTCGAGCCGCAGCGCGGCGCGAAGCTGCTCCGCGGCCTCCGCGAGGCGTCCCTGCTCCTCCAGCGCGGCGGCGAGGTTGGCGCGCACGAGCGGATTGTCGCGCGTCACGGCGAGCGCGCGCCCCAGCAGCACGGCGCCGTCCCGCCAGAAGCCGACCTGCCGCGCCGAGACGAGCGCGAGCGCGAGAAGCGCGGCTGCACCCGCCCCCGCGACGAGCGGGCGCAGCCGGGTCCTGCGCGCGGCCAGCTCGCCCGCGGCCCAGACCGGGAGGATCGAGAGCCCGATGAGCGGCAGGTACGTGTAGCGGTCGGCGCGCGCCTGCGACCCGACCTGCACGAGGCCGATCACCGGGACGAGCATCCCGACGAACCAGAGCCAGCCGACGAGGATCCAAGGGCGCGCGCGGCGCTCGCGCCACGCGAGAGCGCTGCCGATGGCGAGCGCGGCGAACCCCGCGATCGCGAGCCCGAGCGGCGGCATGCCTGCGGGCGGCGGATAGAAGACGGCGAGGCCCGTGGGCCAGAGGCTGGTACGCAGGTAGTCGAGGTACGCCGTGAGGGCGTTCGTCATGCGGTACGAGAGCGGCAGCGAGGCGACGCCAACCGTCGCGCCTGCCGCGCTCTGCGCCCGGACGCTCACCGCGCTCGCGAGCGCGGCGAGCACGAAGAGCGGCCACTTCTCGGTGGCGGCTCGGCGCAGCGCAGCGGCGTCGAACGTCCCGTCCGGGCGCGAAAGGCGCCCGAGCGGCCAGAAGTCGACGAGCAGCAGCACGAAGGGGAGCGTCACCAGCGTCGGCTTCGAGAGCAGGCCGGCCGCGCAGCACAGCGCGACGGCGGCCTGCCTCGCCGAGGATGGGCGCTCGACGAAGCGCACGTGCGCGATGAGCGCGAGCACGAAGAACACGCCCGAGAGCGAGTCCTTTCGCATCGCCGCCCACGCGACGGACTCGACGTGCAGGGGGTGCAGGGCGAAGACGGCCGCGACGGCCGCGCTCCTCCAGACGGCGCCCGTCATGCGCCGGAACGCGTGGAACAGCAGCACGGTCGCGAGCGCGTGGAGAGCGACGTTCTCGATCAGGACGAAGCGCGGCGCGAGCCCGTGAAGCTGCTGGTCCGCGAGCAGCGAGACGACGGTGAGCGGGATCCAGTTCGCGACGAGCAGCGTCTCGAAGGCCCAGCGCAGCCCGCGCGGCGAAAGGCCGAGGCGAAGCCCCGCGTTTCCGGTGATCGCCTCGTGATCGTCGAAGCGAACGAAGCCGTGGTCCCAGACCTGCCCGTACACGGCCGCGACGGCGATCACGAGGCCGGCCGCGATGAAGAAGGCAAGGCGAGCGTGGGCGGCCTCCCGCGGCCTGCCCCCGGACTTCGCGGCATCGCTCGGCACCGCGACGTGGTAGACGACGCGCGCCGGGAAATCAAAGACTTCGCCGCCGGCGGGCGAGTTCTGCGCTCGGGTCCAGGGATCGGCTCGCGGCGCACGGCGAGGTGCGCGCCGCTCGCACCCGAGAAGCGCCGTCCGAGGCGCCGCCTTCCGCCACACGGATCGTCGCCCTGCGCGCGCTTCCGGAGCCGAAGTCGGGCGGTCCCCGGCGTTGCACGAAAGTGTATCATTGATATGTTTTGATGCGTGGCACGAACCACCTTGATGATCGAAGATGCGCTCCTGCGGAGGATCAAGAAGCGCGCCGCGGAGGAGGGAAGAACGCTGCAGGCCGTCGTCAACGACCTGCTCCGCGTGGGACTCGCGGGGCCGGGCCGTACGGCGTACACGCTCGAGCTGCCGACCTGGGTGGCCCGAGAGCAGCCCGGCGTCGATTTGCTCGATCGTGACAAGCTCTTCGATCTCATGGACGGCCGGTAGTTGCGTGCGCTCGACGCCAACGTCCTCGTCTACGCGGCGATCGAGAGCAGCCTTCACCACACGCGCGCGCTCGAGACCTTGAAGACGCACGCCGAGGGAGTACGCCCGTGGGCGCTCCCGTGGCCCTGCGTCTACGAGTTCTTCCGCGTCGTGACGCATCCGCGCGTGTTCCATCCGCCGATGCCGGGCGAGCAGGCGCTCGCCTTCCTGCGCGCGCTGTTCGCGTCTCCGTCGCTGCACCTGCTGTCCGAGTCGCCGCGCCACCCGGAGCTGATGGAAGCGGTGGTCCGCGCCGCGAACGTCTCCGGCAATCTCACGCACGACGCGCACATCGCGGCGCTGTGCCTCGAGCACGGCGTCACGGAGATCGTCACGGGAGATCGCGACTTCTCGCGCTTCGAAGGCCTGCGCGTGACGCATCCGTTCTGACGCGGCGCCGCGTCACGCGGCCGCGAGGCAAAGCGTCCTTGCGAACCGAAGCAGCTCGAGGACGGCCCCCCTCAGAGGCGCGACGACGCGAGCTGGACGTCGGCGCGCGTGGCGGCCTTCGCGAATCGCGCCTCCACGGCGTCGGCTTCGCGGGTCTTCTTCTGCGCGCGAAGGCTCGCCTCGAGCCCGCGCAGCGACCAGATGTTCTCGGGGTGGCGCGCGAGATCCTCGCGATAGACGGCCTCGGCCTGCCTGGCCCGGCCGGCCTTCAGCAGGACGGCGCCGAGCGCCTGCCGCTCCGGGAAGTACCAGGGCGGGGGCTCCATGTAGCGAAGGCCATCCTGGAGCTCGACCGCGCGGCCGAGCTCGCGAACGGCGAGGTCGGTCTTGCCCTGCACGGCCGCGATCTCGCCGGCGAGATCGTGTGCGGCGATCTCGAGGAGCGTCTTCGCGGAGTTGACGATCATGATCTTGCGATCCGCCGGCATCTCGGCCGCCGCCTTCGCGACGCGCTCCTGCTCGGCCTCGGCCTTCGCGAGGTCTCCCTTTCTCGTGTAGGCGAGGCCGCGCGCGTAGTGCCAGAGCGCGCTCCAGTACGCGAACTCCTGCGGAGGCTCGGGCTCGGCGAGGATCGCGTCCCACTGCCCGAAGCGCGCCATCACGAAGGTGGGCGTCGCGGGCACGTACTCGAGCATCGGCATGTGGTGCAGCAGCTCGGGCCCGCCGAGCGACGCGAGATCGCGCGCCGCCGAGAGCGCCTTCGCGCTCTGGCCGTCCATCGCCGCCGCCGCCCACAGGAAGTCGATGTTGTGCGGGTAGTACATCATCGGGTACTCGCCCGACGGCTTCGCCTGCGCGATGTACTCGCGGTCGGCGGCGATCGCCTTCTCGTTCACCGCGGCCGCGGCGTCGTATTGCCCGACCCGCATGTAGATGTGCGACGGCATGTGGACGAGGTGCCCCGCGGCGGGTGCGATGGCGCCGAGGCGCCCGGCGCTCGCGATCCCGCGCTCGGGCTGCTTCGAGGCCTCGACGGCGTGGATGTAGTAGTGGTTCGCGCCCGGATGGTTCGGGTCGCGCTGGAGCACGCCCTCGAGCGTGGCGACGATCTCGAGCGTTCCCGGGCGGGGCTCGCCCGCGTTGCTCCAGAGGTCCCACGGACGAAGGTCCATCATCGACTCGGCGAAGAGCACCTGCGCGTCGAGATCGTCGGGATGGCGCTTCGCGAGCATCCGCATCGCGTCGGCGTACGCCACGTCGAGCGCCTGGCGCTCGGTCGGAGCTTCACTCGTGTGGCGCACGGCGAGCGTCGCGATGTAATCCTGCTCGGCCGGCGTCGCCTTCGGTGCGAGCGCCCTGGCCTGCTGGATCGCCTGCCATGCCCGGCGGTCGCGTTCGGCGTCGACGGGGCTGTTGTAGTTGGGGCCGGCGGCGAGCGCGATTCCCCAGAAGCACATCGCGGCGCCGGGATCGATGCGCGTGCACTCGGTGAAAGCGCGCGTCGCCTCGTCGTGGTTGAAGGCGTAGAGCAGCCGCAGGCCCTGATCGAAGTACGCCTGCGCTTCCGGCGACGACGTCGTGATCGCGTGATGGTGCCGGTCGCCGAGCCCGGAGAGGCGCTGGGCGACGGGTGCGGGGGACTCGACGGCCGGCGTCGCGGCCGGCGGAGCCGCGGTGTGCTGGCAGGCGAGCGACGCGGCCAGAGCGAGGCCGGCCGCGACGCGGACGGGGATGGCGCGGGATGCCATGAGGAAGCCCTCCGGCGTCCAACCTCGCCCCCACTACCGACAAGATTGTATACCGCTTTGTCGCGAGGGCTCGCCGCCGCCGGAACGCCGGCGCGCCTCCACGGAGTGGAGCCGCAGCCGCGCCCGGAGGCCCTCGAGCTCCCGAGGGGTCAGTCGCCGAGCTTCCACCCCAGCGCGGCGACCAGCATCCCGAGTCCGCCGAAGCCCTCGCCCTGCGCGAGAAGCGCGAGGCCGGCGACGCCGAGGAGCGCGGACAGCACCCGGATTGCGCCCGGAGCCCGCAGGCGGGGCGCCGAGAGTCGAACGCGGGCCGATTCGAACGGCACCGACGGTGAGGCCATTGTGAGTCTCTCCTCCGCAAGATAAGTGGGCGGAAGCTCGGGTTCGTGTCAAAACAATTGATCCAAGAACCCGGCAGCCCGCTCCGAGGCGCCCGCAGCGAGCGAAGGGAAGGCGCCCGCGGAGGAACGGGCAAGACAGCGAAGCGTCGCGCGGTTCAGGTTCGTGGCCTCTGCGTCGAGAGCCCGAGCCGGGCGGCGTTGGCGTGCACGCGGTCGTCGGCGGTCAGGAGGACCAGACCCGGGAAGGACTGACGCAGGAAGAGGGCGCTCGCGAGATGGATCGCGTCGAGAGTCCGGACGGGCTCGCTCGGAAAGCCTTCTTCGGCCCTTCGCGCGACCTCCTCCGTGATCTCGAGAATCGCCCATCGGGAGGCGGCCCGGGCGAGCACGGCCAGCAGGTCTACGTTCTGCGCTGCGGTGATTCGCCCTTCGCGCTCGGCGCGGCGCACGACGCGTCGTGCCTCGATCAGCAGCAGACGCGACGCAACTACCTTCTCGGCTTCCGCCAACGCGGCGCGAACTTCCCCGCCCCCCGGCTCGGCGAAGAGCCAGCGAAGCACGGCGCTCGTCTCGGCGTAGAGGATCAGTGCTCTTCCCGTTCCGCGTCGAGGAGGTCGGCGCTCGCGACGGGGCGGGCGAGAGGAGAGGCCGCGTAGGCGCCCGGGTCCTGCGGAAGGCCCGGCGTGAGCACGCCCTCGGCCCGAAGTCGCTCGAGCGACTGATCGTGAGCGCCGAGAACCGCGCCGGTGCCGGGCTGGCGCAGCTCGGCGACGACGCGCCCGCGGTCGGTCACCAGCACCACCTCTCCCTCCCTCACCTCGCGGAGGTAGGCGCTGAGGCGGTTCTTGAGCTCCTTGACGGCGACGGCCTTCACCCGGCCGATTGTAGCCACGCGTAGCTACTTTTGCGAGACGGATTCGCTCGCGGTGCGGCTCGCGGGGCGCCGGCCGCTGCACGAGAGGCCGGATCCGTCTCGAGGCGAAGGCCACGGAAATTCGCCCTTCCGATCGCCACCCAGGGCTCGGGTCTGCCCACTACCGCTTCAGGGACGAGCGGCACGCAGATGGGCGTCCGCGCCGAACGCGGAGGACTCCCATGAGCGCGATGTCGATCGCCCGGAGGGCAGCGAGCGCCACGCTCTTCGCGACTTCGTGCCTATCGGCCGCCGCCTCCGCCGCTCCGCAGTTCGTTGCGCTCGGCGACTTGGGCGGCGGCGCGGTACACAGCGAGGCCACCGCGGTCTCGAACGGCGGAGCAGTCGTCGTCGGTACCGCGACCACGGCTGCCGGCCGGACGGCGTTCCGGTGGACCGGCGCGCAGGGGTTGCAGACGCTCGGGCCGCTGGGCGACGGCGTCACCGAATCGACCGCGAACAGCGTCTCGGACGACGGCGACGTCGTGACGGGCGACCGCTTTGGTCAGGGCGGTGTTCAGTACAGCGGGTTCGTCTGGTCAGCGACGGCGCCGCTCGAGATTCTCCCGACGTACCCGGACGCCTTCGGCGGAGCGAACCACGACCTGATCCAGCCGGTCGTCTCTCCGGACGGCTCGCTCGTCGCGGGAGTATCGAGAGAAGGAGCGGGTAATTCCTTCTTCTTCGTGTTCGACCGAAGCTCGCAGCCGGTG
Organism: Myxococcota bacterium; assembly: GCA_041912475.1. Classification (GTDB taxonomy): domain Bacteria; phylum Myxococcota_A; class UBA9160; order UBA9160; family UBA9160; genus MYXO. Next base: position 6,605 of record JAYRMX010000164.1, on the reverse strand, counting down.
AGCTACGGCGGCGTCGATATCGGATCCGTGGGCTCCGTCTCGGACGCCGGCGTCGTGGTGGCGACGGGGAACCGTTCCGGGGCGGTCACGGGCGTCTATCTTCCGGCCGGGGCCATTCCGTTCAACCATTACGACGACCGCCCCTCCGCCCTGCTCGATGGGGCGCTCTACGGGACGTTCCGCGCGTCCGCGGATTCGGCGATCGTCGTCGGGCCTGCCATGTACCTCGACGATCCGGTGATCTGGATCGGCGGTGGGGAGCCGCAGGCGCTGTCGGCATTGCCCGGCCATACCTCCGATATTTCGGCCGACGCGAGCGTCGTCGTCGGCACCGTCTTGCCCGAAGGCTCCCAGGGCTCTCACGAGGCGGTGCTCTGGACGGCCGGCGCCGGCATGAGAACGGTCGCGTCGGTCCTCCGCGACGACTACGGGATCGCGACGGCGTTTGCCGGGTGGACGAACACGGTCGCGACGGCGATCTCGTCCGACGGCACGGCCATCGCCGGCTACGGGACGAACCCCGCCGGCGACACCGAGGCGTGGCTCGCGATCATCCCCGAGCCCGGCACCGGCCTCCTGCTCGGGCTCGGGCTCTCCGGGCTCGCGGCGTCCGTCAGGAAGCGAGCCGCACGCGGCCAGGGGCGACGCCGCGGAGGCTCTCGAGCGCTGGGGATCGCAGCCATTCTCGCGACCGTGCTGGCGGCCAGGCCGTCTCACGGCGCCGGAGCGTCGTTCACGCGGCTCGGCTTCCTGCCGGGCGCGACCGAGAGCCGCGCGGAGGCGGTCTCGGCCGACGGCTCGGCCGTGGCCGGCCGCACCGGCATCGGCAGTCTGCAGGAGGCGTTCCGCTGGACGGCGGCGACCGGCCTCGTCGACCTCGGCCGCCTCCCGGTACGGGGAAGTGGCGATCCCGGTGGGATTTCGGGTGATGGTTTCGTCGTCGTCGGAGCTGCCGGGGGGCAGGCGTTCCGCTGGACGGTCGCGGAAGGCGCCGAGAGCCTCGGTGATCTCCCCGGCCACTACAGCAGCGACGCGCGTGATGCGTCCGCCGACGGATCCGTCGTGGTCGGGGTGACAGGCGCCTTCGACATCGGCCTCGAGCTCCCCGAGGCCTTCCGCTGGACCCCGGACACCGGGATGGTCGGTCTCGGCAGGCTCGACCCGCCGGGGGACGGAGAGAGCCTCGCCGACGGGGTGTCCGAGGATGGATCGATCGTGGTCGGCGCCGCGAACGCGTTCGATTGGTTCGCGTTTCGCTGGACGCAGCAGACGGGCATGGTGCCGCTCGCACCCCTCCCCGGCCATTCGTCGTGCGCCGCCTCCGACGTGTCACCCGATGGTGTCGTCATCGTCGGATGGTGCGAGAAGGGCAGCGAGGGCTTGGGGACATACCGGTTGGTGGCGTTCCGGTGGACGGAGCAGGCCGGAATGATCGAGCTCGGCCTCGCTCCGGCCCACGCTTTCAGCCGCGCCAGTGCGGTCTCCCGATTCGGTTCGGTGATCGTCGGCTGGAGTGGCCCCTCGGCCGTGAAGTGGTCCGACGCCCAGGCGACGGATGCCGTGATCTGGGATGGCGCCCACGGCATGCGACGCCTGCAGGAGGTGCTGGCGGCCGAAGGGGTGAATCTCGACGGCTGGACCCTTCGCTCCGCCACGGACGTTTCGGCGGATGGCCTCACCATCGTCGGCTGGGGGACCAATCCGGAAGGGCAGATCGAGGGCTGGGTCGCCACCCTCCCCCCGCAGGCGCCGCGATGCGGACTCGGCTTCGAGGTCGCGCCGTTCCTGGTGGCGCTGCGCTGGCGGCGCCGTCGCGGCTCAATCCTGAACGCGTGAAGAAGCGACCGCGTGAAGGCGCGGATCCCCACGCACGCGCGGCGCGCTCACGTCCCCGTTCGCCAACCCGTCGCGTTACCGAGTCAGCGCCGCCGCGATCGCCGACTTCCAGGAGAAGCGCTCGCCGAGCAGGCCGCGCGCCGCTTCGCCGAGGCGGGCGGCGAGCGCGGGATCGCCGCGCAGCGTGCGGATCGCGCCAGCGAGCTCGGCGGCGCCGGCCGAGGTCGGGAGCAGCCACGCGTCACGGCCGTGTGTGAACTCGTCGAGGACTCCCTCGAAGCCGACGATCGCGAGGCCGGCCTCGGCGTAGTTGAGGACCTTGATCGGAAAGCCGCCGACGCACCGGCGCGGCACGACGGCGAGCGCGGCGCCGAAGAGCAGGCAGCGCGCTTCCGCTGCGCTCGCGACGCGAATGACGCGCGGGCCCGGCGGCGGCCAGCGTCGCGGGTCGTGCGTCACGATCGCGACTTCGTCCCGGCCGAGGCGGGCCGCGGCGCCCGCGAGGAGCGCGAGGTCCTGGTACGCGTCGAGGTTCCCGGCGTAGACGGCGAAGCCGCCGCGCGTGAGACCGTGTCGCGCGAGCGCGGCGCCGACCTCCGCGGAAGGCGGCGCGGGCGCGGCGTCGATCGCCGGCGGAGCGTGCGTCACGCGCCCCCTCGCGAAAGGCCGAAGCGCCGCGGCGGCCGCACCGGTGAGTGTGATCACGGCGTCGGCCCGCGCGGCGAGGAAGCGGTCGAGGCGGCGGCCGAGGGTCCCGATCGCGCGCTTCGCCCGCGCGGAGCGCGCGGCGCCGGCAGGGAGATACGCGCACAGCTCGTTCTCGAAGAGCGTGTGCGCCACGTAGACGACGCGCGCGGCGAGGCGGGGCCTCGCGGCCAGCGCGATGCAGGCCGCCTCGCCGTTGTGCGCGAGGATCGTGTCGAAGGGCTCGCGCCGCGCCTCGGCGGCGAGCGTGCCGAGCAGCGCAGCGTCGGCGACGAGCTTGCGAAGGCTCGGTCCCGCACGAAGCGGGGTTCGCGAGAGCGGGGCCGGCGCCGTCCGGATCCGCACCCCGGCCTCGTGGAGCGCGGCGAGCGTCTCGTCGTCCTGCAGGCCGTGCCCGTAACACAGGAGTGTGACGTCCGCGCCCGCGCGCGCGAGCGCGCGGGCCTGCTCGGCGACGTAGACCTGCGAGCCCTGCGGCAGCGGAAACGGAAAGGCGGCGAGCAGCGCGAGGCGCCGCGTCATTCGAGGTACCCGAGCGCGCGCAGCCGCGCCGCGACCTCGGCCGCCTCCTCGTCGGTGTACGGCGCGCGGCGGCCCGTGACGGCGTCGCCGTCCGCCCACGCGACGCCCATCGCGCGAAGGCAGGCCGGCGCGAGCTGCGAGAGCGCGCGCACGCCCGCGAGCGCTTCGCTGCCGGGGCCGGTCGCGAGCAGCACACCGTCGGGGCGGTGCGTTCCGTTCATGCCGCTGCCACGGCCGCCCGCGAGCGCCTCGCCCTCGCGGACGCGGACGGCCGAGCGGCTCGCGTCGCTCCAGCGGGTCGGGACGAGCGAGAGGCCGTAGCCGGCGTCGAGGCCGAGCTCGACGACGACGTCGGGCGCGCGATCGGTGAGAGGCCCGGCGTACACCTCCTCGCGCGGCGCCGCGCGCGCGACGACGGCATCGCCGCCGGGAAGCTTCCAGGCGAGGAGCGAATCGATCACCTCGCGCAGCACGCGCTCGCGGTCGGCCTGCGCGACGCAGCCCTCGGCCTCGCGGCCCGCGAGGTTCAGCCATACGCCCGGCTGCGTGTTCGCCTCCTCGCAGAACGCGGCCGTTCGGCGCCAGTCGAACCCGGCGAAGCGCGCCGCGCTCTCGACGCGCGCCGCCGCACCGCGGGCGCGCCGGAAGGCGGCCTGCGCGACGCGCGGAGGGAGCGCGCGCAGCGCGGCGGCGCGCACGCCGCGCGCGAGCGCGTCGAGGCCCGTGCCGCCCCGCGAGCGCCGCAGCAGCCCGCACTCCTCGAGATGCCGGTTGAGGTGCACCACGCGGTGCGATGCGCCTCCCATCCCGTGATCGGACATCACGACGCAGAGCGCATCGTCGCCGAAGGCGGCGCGCAGCTCGCCGCACGCGGCGTCGAGCGCCTCGTACACGGCCGCGATCGCGCCGCGCCGGATCGCGCTCGCACCGGGATCGTGGCGCGGAGATCCCGCGTCGAAGTCGCGCCAGAAGTGATGCCCCGCCGTATCGCTCTCGGAGAAGACGACGCACGCGAGGTCGGGGCCGCGGCCCGCCGCGCGCAGGCGCCGGATGGCCTCCGTCGCGAACCGCGTCTTGCGCGCGACGCGCTCGACGAGAAGCGGCGCCGCACGCTCGTGCCAGCCCTCGCCGCGCGCGCTCTCGTCGAGGTCGGCGGTCATCCACGGCCCCGTGCGCTCCGCAATCTCGCGGTAGAGCGCCGGGTCGCTCGCGGCCCCCGCGCTGCTCCCGGCCGAGACGGGCGCGTCGAAGCCCGGAACGAGGAGCCCGCGCACCGGCTCGGCCGGCGCGGTCGCGGGCATGCCGAGCGCGAGCACGCTGCCGCCGGCCTCGCACACGCGAGCGAAGAGCGAGCGTCCCGCCCGGTCGCGCGCGTTCACGAAGCGCAGGCGGTACGCCCCCTCGACCTTCTGCGTGAAGTCGAAGATGCCGTGCGCTCCCGGACCCATTCCGGTCAGGAACGACGACCACGCGGGAAAGCTCGCCGGCGGGGTCGTGCTCGCGAGCAGGCCCGCCTCACCCTCGTTCATCCAGCGCGCGAGGTTCGGGAGGCGGCCCGCCGCGGCGAGCGATCGCACGACGCCGAGGCTCGCGCCGTCGAGTCCGATCACGAGGAGCGGGAGCAGCGCGGCGCTCGTGGCGGCCTACTCGAGGTGGCCGATGATCGCGTCGGTGATGCGATCGAGCGAGGCCGTTCCGCCGAGGTCGGCGGTGCGCGTTGCGGGATCGGTGAGCGTCGCGTGCACCGCGCGCACGACGGCGTGCGCCGCACCGTCCTCGCCGAGGTGCCGGAGCATCTCGGCCGCGGAGAGGATCACCGCCGACGGGTTCGCGAGGCGCTTTCCGGCGATGTCGGGCGCGCTCCCGTGAACGGCCTCGAAGACGGCGCAGTCGTCGCCCATGTTGCTGCCGGGAACGACGCCGAGGCCGCCGACGAGCCCCGCGCACAGGTCGGAGACGATGTCTCCGTACAGGTTGTCGAGCAGCAGCACCTCGAAGCGCGACGGGTCCTTCACGAGCTGCATGGCGCAGTTGTCGACGATCAGCTCGTCGTAGCCGATCTCCGGGTAGCGGCGCGCCACCTTGCGCGCGCACTCGAGGAACAGGCCGTCGGTGAGCTTCATGATGTTGGCCTTGTGGACGGCCGTCACCTTCTTGCGTCCCTGCCGCTCGGCGAGCTCGAACGCGTAGCGAGCGATCCGCACGCACGCGTGCTCGGTCACGACCTTGAGGCTCTCGACGATGCCGGGCGCCACGCGGTGCTCGAGCCCGGCGTACAGGCCCTCGGTGTTCTCGCGCACCACGACGAGATTCACGTCCTCGAACCGCGACGGCAGGCCGGGGATGCTCTTCACGGGGCGCACGCAGGCGTAGAGGTCGAGCGCCTTGCGGAGCGTCACGTTCGCGCTCTGGAAGCCCTGGCCGACGGGGGTCGTGATGGGGCCCTTGAGGGCGACCTTGTTGCGCCGCACCGAGTTGAGGACCGAGTCGGGGACGGGCGTGCCGTGCTTCGCCACCACCTCGGCGCCGGCCTCGACCCGCTCCCAGTCGATCTTCACGCCGGCCGCGGCGACCACCCGCTCGGCGGCCTCGGTCACCTCCGGCCCGATCCCGTCGCCCGGGATGAGGGTCACCGTGTAGGAATGGGTCGACATGCCCGCTTGCTCCCCCTATGCTCCGCGCTCGCCCGACGAACCCCCTCCGGAGAGAGTCCCCGTGGCCATCGAACTGCTCTGCCGCAAGATCGGCATGACCCGCCTCTTCGACGAGCAGGGTCAGTGCGTGTCCGTCACCGTCCTCGACGCCGGCCCGAATGCCGTCGTCCAGAAGAAGACCCCGGAGAAGGACGGCTATGCGGCCCTCCAGCTCGGCTTCGCCGAGCGCTCCCGGAAGAACCTCTCGAAGGCCGTGCAGAAGCACTTCGAGAAGGCCGGGGTGGCGCCGAAGCGGGTGCTCGCCGAGAGCCGCATGACGCCGGAGGATGCCGCAAAGTACGAGGTCGGGCAGGAGATCCGTCTCGATCTGTTCAGCGCCGGGCAGCGCGTCGACGTGATCGGCACCAGCAAGGGCCGCGGCACGGCGGGCGTCGTGAAGCGCCACAACTTCCCGGTCCACACCGAGGGCCACGGCACCCACGAGTTCTTCCGGCACGGCGGCTCGATCGGCGCCAACAGCTACCCGGGCCGCGTGATCAAGGGCCTTCGCATGTCGGGCCGGCTCGGTGCGGAGCGCGTGACGACGCGGAACCTCGTCGTCGAGAAGATCGACGCCGAGAAGAACCTGCTCTTCGTGCGCGGGAGCGTTCCCGGTCACAACGACGGCTTCGTCCGCGTCCGGGCCGCCATCGCCTCGCACCGCTAGCCCGCGCGGCCCGGTGCCGCCATCGCGACCTACGACCGCAAGGACGCCTTCCACCAGCGCGCAAAGCGCGAGGGCTACCGGTCGCGCGCGGCGTACAAGCTGCTCGAGATCCAGGAGAAGCACCGCGTGCTCGCGCGCGGGCAGCGCGTGGTCGACCTCGGCTGCTGGCCGGGCGGATGGCT
>JAYRMX010000163.1:0-6477 GCA_041912475.1 Myxococcota bacterium | reverse complement strand
CAGATCGTCGTCGCGAACGTCGACGGCGGCGCGGGCGCGAAGCAGTTCGCCTTCACCGGAGACATCGTCAACAGCATCGCCGGGATCGATTTCGACATCCCCAAGCCGAGGCTCTATCGCCTGCTGGTGGTGCCCGAGGCCGACGAGCGGCAGGGCGAGCTCCGGAGGTTCCTGCGCGACCTTCGCGACGCAGGCGGCGCCGCCCTCCTCGTCTCGCACGACGCGCGGCAGATCGAGGCGAGCGGCGTCCCGGGCGTCAGCGAGCCAGCTCGGCCATGAGCGCGAAGAGCTCGATCGCGGTCATCGGCGGGCGCTCGTCGCCCCACTCGCGATAGAGGGTGTGCACGTTGACGGCAATGCGCTCGGCGTCGCCCCACGCCGAGAAGTCGCCGAGCGCGATGTCGTGCGCGGCGTCGGCGACGCAGAGCCCCGCGTCGTAGCGCTTTCGCGCCTCGTCGCGGACGTACACGAGGTAGTCGCGAACGCGAAGCGCGCCGGCGGCGTCCGTCACCGGGCCGTGTCCCGGGACGATGGCGTCGACGTCCATCGCGGCGATCCGCTCGCACGCCGCGATCCAGTTCGCGACGGGACCGGCCCACATGATCGGCGTTCCGTTGATGAAGAGGATGTCTCCCGTGAACACCAGGCGGTCGGCAGGAACGTGGACGATCACGTCGCCCTTCGTGTGCGCCGGCCCCACCTCGATCAGGCGAACGTCCTTCGCGCCGACACGGAGCGTTCGCTCGCCGCGGAAGGTCTCGGTCGGCGGCGTGTGAACGATGCCCTCGAAGTCGAAGCCGCCGAGGCAGCGCGCGAGGAACGCGCCGCCCGGGCCGAACGCCGCAGCGCTCTTCACGAGCGCGGCCATCCGGTCCGGCGGAAGCTCGTCCATTTCGGCCGCGCTCGCGGCCGACGCGATGATCCGCGCGCCGGCGACGAGCTGGTTGCCGTAGCAGTGGTCGCCGTTCGCGTGCGTGTTGACGAGCGTTCCGATGCGGGCGGCCGCCGGCGTCGCTCGCCGCATGGCCTCGAGCATCTCGCCGGTGAGGCGAAGGTCGTAGAGCGTGTCGATGAGGAGCGCTTCGCCGCCGTCGGTCACGAGCCCGGCGTTGCTCCAGCCCCAGCTCCCGTCGGGCTGGAGGTACGCGTAGCTCCCGCCGCCGAGAGCGTGCAGGCCCTTCGTGTACGGCGGGCGTCGCATCGCGGCACGCAGGGTAGCCGCGACGGAGGCGGGTTTACAGCGAGGGGTCCGGCGCGCGAGAATGCCGCGCCGGCCCGCGAGCCGGCGCGAAGGAGGTGATGGCGGATGGGGAAGCTCGACGGGAAGGTCGCGATCGTGACGGGCGCCGCGCGCGGGCAGGGCGAGGCCGAGGCGCGCCTCTTCGCCGCCGAGGGGGCGAAGGTCGTTCTCGGCGACGTGCTCGACCGCGAAGGCCGCGCGGTCGCCGACTCGATCGGCGCCGCCGCGGTCTACGTGCATCACGACGTCTCGAGCGAGGAGAGCTGGAAGGCCGCGATCGGCGCCGCCGTGTCGAAGTGGGGCCGCCTCGACGTCCTCGTGAACAACGCCGGGATCCTCCTCGTCGCGCCGATCGCGCAGATGGAGCTCTCGGACTACCTGCGGATCGTCGGCGTCAACCAGGTCGGATGCCTGCTCGGGATGAAGCACGCGATCCCTGCGATGGCGAAGGGAGGCGGCGGCTCGATCGTCAACATCTCGTCGACGGCGGGCTTCGAAGGCCAGCCGGGAATCGCGGCGTACGTCTCGACGAAGTGGGCGATCCGCGGCCTCACGCGGAGCGCAGCGATCGAGTGCGGACCGCTCGGGATCCGCGTCAACTCGATCCATCCGGGCGGGATCAACACGCACATGGGGCGCGGCGGCGCGGACGGCTTCGAGGCGGTCGATTCGGGCGGCGTCTTCAAGAAGCTCCCGCTCGGGCGAATCGGCGAGCCGATCGAGGTGGCGCGGCTCGCGCTCTTCCTCGCGAGCGATGACGCCTCGTACTGCACGGGCGGCGAGTACACGGCGGACGGCGGCTGGCTGACCGGCCGGCCGATGTTCTAGTGCGAGCGAGGCGCGCGGCGAGCGGCCGCCGGACGGGCGAGACCGTCGCGCGGCGAAGCCGAGGGCGGCGCTAGATGGGCGCGATCCGCGACCTCGCGGAGCGCGCCTGGTCGGGCGCTCTCGGCGGCGACACGATCGGCCTCATCGCGCCGACGTTCGCGCACGAGGAGATCGCGCCGGGCCTGCACTTCATCCACAGCTTCGCGAACGTCGCGGTGCTGCGGACGGGCGACGGGCTCGTTCTCGTGGACACCGGATCGTTCCTGACGCGCCGGCGGATGTTCGAGGCCGTGCGGCAGGTCGCTCCGGACCGAATCCACACCGCGGTCTACACGCACGGCCACGTCGATCACGCGTTCGGCCTGCCGCCGTTCCTCGAAGAGGCGACCGCGCGCGGCTGGTCGAGGCCGCGAATCGTCGGGCACGCCAACGTGGCGCCTCGCTTCGACCGCTACCGTCGCACGCGCGGCTACAACGCGTGCATCAACGCGCGGCAGTTCTCCGTCGCGCGCGGCGTCGTCTGGCCCGAGGAGTACGACTACCCCGACACGACCTACGCGGAGAGCCTCTCGCTGCGCGCGGGCGACATTTCGCTCGAGCTCCATCACGCCCGCGGCGAGACCGACGATCACACGTGGGCGTGGTGGCCCGAGCGGCGCGTCGTGTTCACCGGCGATCAGTTCATCTGGGTGTCGCCGAACGCGGGAAACCCGCAGAAGGTGCAGCGCTATCCCGAGGAGTGGGCGGCGTCGCTGCGCGCCATGGCGGCGCTCGGCCCCGAGCTCCTCGTTCCCGGCCACGGCGTTCCGATCTTCGGCCCGGCGCGCGTTCGCGAGGCGCTCGAGGACACCGCCGCATGGCTCGAGAGCCTCGTCGCGCAGACGCTCGAACGCATGAACGCGGGCGAGACGCTCGACGCGATCGTGCACGAGGTGAAGCCGCCCGCTCACCTCGCCGAGAAGCCGTATCTGCGGCCCGCGTACGACGATCCCGAGTTCGTGGTTCGCAACGTCTGGAGGCTGTACGGCGGCTGGTACGACGGGATCCCGTCGCACCTTCGCCCGGCTCCGCATGCGGAGCTCGGGCGCGAGGTCGCGAGCCTCGCGGGCGGGGCCGCAGCGCTCGTGCGGCGCGCCCGCGACCTCGCCGCGTCGGGAGAGCTGCGCCTCGCGTGTCACCTGCTCGACTGGGCGGTCGCCGCTGCCCCCGGCGACGCCGAGGCCCATGCCGCGCGCGCGGAGACGTACGCCCTCCGGGCGCAGCGCACCTCGGCGCTCATGTCGAAGGGCGTCTTCGGCGCGGCGGCGCGCGAGTCCAAAGGGAAGGCCGGCGGATAGGCGGAGGCCCCGCGGCGCGCGATTCTTCGCAGGCCAGGGACGGGCGGCGCCGAGCCGGGAGCCTCGCGGCGGCAGGCGACCGGAAGAAGCTGCCGATACCCCATTGTTTTCCTTGAAATCCTGGCCGCGGGTCGGCGATCATGGCGCGCGGGGGGTGCCGGGCTCGGCTTGGCCGCCGGCGGCTACGCCGTGCGCCACCGGGCCGCGGGCACGCGACGCCGACCCAGCCCAGAAGACACGATCGGAGAGATCCATGAATCGCCTCGCTGTGTGCCTCGCAACGGTGCTGCTCGCGACGGCCTGCGCCCAGCAGCCGTTCACGACGCCCGACGACAAGCAGCCCGCACGCCAGGACGTCGTCGTGATGTTCGACGACGCCTCGGTCCATCCGGCGGACGCGCGCATCAAGGCGGGCGGGTCGGTCACGTGGAGCAACAACTCGACCTACCGTGCGGTCGTCCGCTTCCCGAAGGTCGACAAGACCCGCCTCGCGTGCCGCGCGGAGCTGCGCCCGGACTGGCAGTACGTGTCCGACGCGCTCGAGTCGATTCCGACCGGCGGCGACATGGAGAAGATCGTGTTCCCGTGCTCGCTCCAGCCGGGGACCTATCCTTACACGATCAGCCTGTTCGGCACGATCGCCGACATGGACAATCCGTCCTTCACGCTCGCGGCGAAGCTCATCGTCGAGTAGCGGGAAGCGGTGCACTCCGAGCGCTCCGGCGTCGGCGAGGCGCCGGAGCGTCCGTGTCTCCGGAGAAGCCGGAGGGCTCGGAGGGCGCGATGACGCACACGATCGGGATCCTCCTCTTCGACGACGCCGAAGAGCTCGACTTCGCCGGCCCGTGGGAGGTGTTCACGGCCGCGGCCGCGGCGCGCCCCGGAGCGCTGCGCGTCGTGACGATTGCGGAGCGCCTCGATCCGGTGCGCTGCAACAAGGGGCTCCGCGTGCTTCCGGACCACGGCTTCGGCGATGCGCCGGCGCTCGACGTCGTGGTGGTTCCGGGCGGGCAGGGAACGCGCAAGGAGGTCGAGAACCCCGTGCTCATGGACTGGCTGCGCCGGACCGGCGAGCGCTGCGCGTGGGTCGCGAGCGTGTGCACGGGGGCGCTGCTCCTGCACGGCGCCGGATTCGCGCGCGGACGCCGCATCACGACGCACTGGGCGTTCGTTCCGGCGCTCCGAGAGCGAGCGACCGACGCCACGGTTCTCGACGACGTGCGCTACGTGCAGGACGGCAACGTCGTCACCGCGGCCGGCGTCTCCGCCGGGATCGACATGGCGCTCTGGCTCGTCGGCCGCCTCTTCGATCCAGCCTTCGCGCGGGGCGTGCAGCGCTACATCCAGTACGACCCTGCGCCTCCGTACGCCGCCGAGACGAGCTGACCCGCGCCGCGTCCGCAGCGCGTGTCGATCGCTCGCTGCCCGCTGGCGCTCTCGCGGCGGGCTGTGACAACCTCCGGCGCATGAATCCCGCGCCGCGCCAGCGCTCGGCGTTTCTCACCCTGCTGTACTTCCTGCTCGGCGCGTTCGCTGTCGTCGCGCTCGTGGGAGGCGTCGGCCTCTACCTCTTTCTCCGCACCGGCGAAGGCCAGAAGCTCCTCGCGATCGCGAAGGAAGGGAGCGCGCTGCTCTCGGAGGCCGCGCTCGCGCCGGGAACGGGTGAGCTGCGGAGCATCGGATGCGACAGCGCCCTCGCACTGCCCGCGGGCCGCATCCTCGACCTGCTGCGGCAGATCGGCCCCGAGGCGAGGACGGCCGCGATCGAGGAGGGCTTCGTCTCGGCGGGAGGCCTCGATCCCGCCATGCCCGTCGTCTTCTGCGCGCAGCAGCGGCCGGGAACTCCCGACTGCGTGTCGGCCGCGAAGATCTACGCGAGCGCCGTCGCGCCGCCTCCCGCTCGCTTCGTCGTGCTGATGGCGCCGCGGCCGGGAAACCTCGCGGGCTGCAGCGGAGTGTACGGCCCCGACGGATCGCGCCTCGCCGACTTGCCGAAGCCGGGAGCGCCGGACGGCGGCGCCGGCGAGCCGGCGGCGCCGCCCGCACCGGCCGGGGACGCGCGGGCCGGCGCGTTGTGAGCGCGCGGCCGCGTGCAAGGAGCGCGGAGCCTCACGCGCCGTGCACGGTGTGGGCGGAGGCGTTCGAGCGCTGCGCGAAGGCCTGAGGCGCGGCGACGGCAGGGCGCCGGCCTGCGCGGAGCTGCGCCAGCACGGCGTCGCGGACCGCCGCGACCGGGATCGCCGAGACGGGGCTGCCTTCGAGAACGACACGGTCTTCGCGCGGCGGCCAGGGACCGTACGACGAGACCGGCGTCGCGCCGAAGAGCGCCACGATCGGAACGTCCGCCGCGCAGGCGACGTGGAGCGGGCCGGTGTCGGCCGTGACGAAGAGCCGGAGCCGCCGCATGAGCGCGGCGAGCTCGGTCACCGACGTCTTGCCGATCAGGTTGACGGTCCCGGGTGCGCGATCGAGCAGCCGCCGCGCGAGCACGAGCTCGCCCGAACTTCCGGTGAGCACGAGGCGAAGGCGCGGGACGGCGACGCAGAGCTCGGCCGCGAGCGCGTGAAAGCGCTCGACGGGCCAGGCCTTCGGGTGCGTGAGCGGCTTCCACAGCTTCCAGCCGCGGCGCGCGACGCGGTTGCATCCCATGTGCAGGCCGATGAGGACGTCGGCGTCCTGCACGCCCGCTTCGCCGAGGAGCGCGGCGACACGCGCGTGGTCCGATGCGCCCGGGTACAGCTCGTACGGACGCTGCGCCGCGCCACGCTCGGCGCCGGTCGCGCGCTCGACGCACGCGAGCGCAATCTCGGCCTCGTGCTCGGGGCCTCCGCGGCGGATGCGCTCGGCAGCGACGCCCAGGAGCTCGGCCGTGTGACGGGCGACCTTGTTCGCCTTGAGATCGATGAGACGGTCGAAGCGCGTCGTCGCTGCGACCGCCTGCACTTCGTCGCACAGAAAGACGCGGTCGATGCAGGGATTGCCGCGCAGCACCTGCGCCGCGGCCTCGCTCTGCGCCATGACCTCGATGCGCGCGCCCGGCTCGGCCTCGCGAAGCAGGCGAAGGGCGGGCGT
>JAYRMX010000162.1:0-13601 GCA_041912475.1 Myxococcota bacterium | reverse complement strand
GAGGGATTCGGGGCCGTGGTCGTGGAGGCGCTCGCGCGGACGCTGCGCGACATCGCTCGGCATGGGGGCTCCGGCGGGACCGGGGCTCCCGGAGCTTAGCGCGCGTGCGCCTGCGCCTCGCAAGCGCGCTCGCTCGCGCCCGCCTTCGCGAGCGCGGCGGCGAAGGCGTCGGCCGACGCCGCGGGGGCGGCGGGGCGGCGAAGGCTCGCCGCGCGGCGCGCGGCCGGCTCGAGCTCGTCGTTCACGCGGCGCAGCAGCGCGAGGTAGCCGAGCGCCTGCTGCGGCTGGCTCGCGGCGGCGGCGAGCTCGATCGGCGACGCGGGGTCGAGCCGCGTCCCGTCCGCGAGCGAGATGACACCGCCTGGTGACACTTCGCCGAGGCGCTTCATCGCGGCGCGAAGGAACGGCTCGCGGTAGTCGTTCGTCGACAGCGCGCGCGCGAGCTGCGCGGGATCGAGCGCCGAGCGCAGGGTCGCGTCGAAGGTCGCTGCACAGCCGGTGACGTCCTGCGCGCGGACGCTCGCGAGCGCGGCCTGCATCCCCTGGGCCGAAGCCGCGCCCGCACCGGCGGCGGGAACGAGGTCGACGGTGAAGACGTGGAGCTGCCGCGCGGCGTCGAAGCTCTGGCGCGAGCGGAGGTCGGGCCTCGGCTGCCGCGCGTCCGGCGCGAGGTCGACGCGAAGCAGCAGGTCCTCGCCGAGCTGCTGCGCATCGATCTTCTGGACGAGCGGGCTGGTGAGCCCCGCGAGCTGCCCCGCGACCTCGGGGCCCTCCGACGTCTCATTCAGCACGACGCTGAATCCTTCGGGACGCTCCTGGAATCGCACGACCGGCGCCTGCCGCGTGAGCAGCGTGAGCGACGAGCGCCCGCCGAAGTAGCTCTGCGACGCCGCCTCGAGGCGGTTCGGAACGGGGTCGAGGTCGATCGCGAAGCGGCTCTCCTCGGATTCGACGCCGACGTGAACTTCCTTCGTGCGGTAGCCGGGAAGGAAGGCGCGGATCGTGACCGAGTCGCGCGGGCCCGAGTCGCTGCGGCTCGGCAACAGGATCGTCGCCGGAGCCGTCGTCTGCACGTAGCGCTTCTGGAAGCTCGCACGCACGTAGAACAGGTCGAGCGTCGCGCCCGGCGGCGTCGTCTCGACCTCGAGCTTGCGCTCGCCGTACCAGTAGCCCGGGCCCGACACCAATGAGCGTAGAGGACCGAAGACGTTGCGCATTCCGAAGGGCTTTCCGCCCTCGGGCTCGAGCCGGACCGTCTCGGCGCGGGCCGCGAGCGCGAGCAGGCACGAGGCGAACACGAACAGGCGGCGCGCTCGGCGCAAGGCGACCCCCGGAAGTTTCGCCGAGCCTACCCGGCGCGGGCCGCCCGCGACAAGTCGAACGCGCGGATCAGCGGTCGCCGCCGGCGCCGGCGGGCCGCAGGAAGGCGGCGGCGAGAACGGCACCGCGCGGATCGCGGAGGCCGCGCAGCGCCTGCGCGACCGCGAGCGTCCGCTCGCGGCTGCCGGCCTGCTGCGCGAGGCCCGCGAGCCAGGCGTCGCGATCCGCCTCGTCGAGGCTCTCGGTCGCACGCACCACGGACTCCGGGTCGCGCAGCGCCTCGTCGAGAGCGCCCGGCGGAACGCGCGGACCCGCGGGCCGCTCGTCGGCAGCGGCGTCGGGCGCCGACGACGCCCCCACGAGCCTCCGGCCCCCGAGCGCTTCCTCGAGCGTCGGCCGGGCGGGGGCCGGCGCAGTCGGCGGCAGCCCCGGGCGCAGCCAGAGCGCGACGAGCGCAGCGGAAGCGAGAACGAGGACGGGCGTCGCGATCCGCGTTCGGAGGGCCTGCGGAAGGAGATCCAGCCACCGTGCGAGCGCGCTCGGGCGGCCTTCGCCGGCTTCGATCCGCGCGAGCACTGCGGCGGCGAGGCCCGGCGGCGGCTCGGGGTCTTCGAGCGCGCGCAGCGCATCGACCGTGGCCCGCAGCGTGGCGAGGTGCGCGGCGCACGCGGGACATGCGTCGAGGTGCGCGTCGATCAGCGCGCGCCGGTCGAGCGGAAGGTCTCCCTCGAGATAGTCGCCGAGCCCGGCGCGAACCTCGGCGTGCGTCATGACCGCACGTCCTCGACGCCGATCGCGCCGGCGGCGCACAGCAGCTCGCGCAGCCGCTCCCGCGCGCGGTGGATCCGCGATTTCACGGTTCCCTCCGGCACGTCGAGCGTGCGGGCGATGTCGGGGTACGCGAGCCCTTCGATGTCGTAGAGGACGAGGGGCAGACGAAGGCGCGGCGGGAGCGCGAGCAGCGCGGCCTGCACGGCGCTGCGCCGCTCGGCCTGCGCCGCGGCCCGCTCGGGATCGGGCGGCGACGGCGCAGGCTCCGCGCCCGTCTGCTGCGACTGCGCGAACCCCTGCTCCCGCGCACGGCTGCGGCCGAGCGTGCGCCGGCGATTGAGCGCCGCGTTCGCTGCGACGCGGTAGACGAAGGTCGAGAAGAGCGCGTCGCCCCGGAACCGATGCCCGTGCCGGTGAAGGTTCAAGAAGGTCTCCTGGGCCGTGTCCTCGGCCTCCTCGCGGCTCCCGAGCATGCGCAGGAGGAGGCGGTAGACGCGGCGCTCGTGGCGCCGGACCAGATCCGCGAACGCACTCTCGTCGCCAGCCCGCCAGCGAAGCACCAGCTCCCGGTCGGGATCGGCGCTGCCCTTACCGCTGGCGCGCGGCCGCGACAACGGCCTGCGCTCCACGATCTCGTGTCCCACGCCACCTCTCCCGGCACGGACACCGCCCTGCGGCGGGGGGTTCCGCGGCCGCGCGGAGCGAGCGCTCGCCGGCCGTCCTCCGGCCGAGTCTAGTCCGGCTGGCGCTGGCCTCGCGGCCCGGCCCGGCCCGGCCGCGTCCGGCGCGCGGCAGGCGGCTTCGCAACCTCGGGACGCTCCCAGAGCCCACTCTTTCCGCCCGACTTACGAATCAGGCGAATCGCCTCGACGGTCATCGAGCGGTCGATCGCCTTGCACATGTCGTAGAGCGTGAGGCCGGCGGCGGCCACCGCGACCAGCGCCTCCATCTCGACCCCCGTTCGCGCGTGCGCCTCGACCTTCGCCTCGACGAAGACGCGGTCGCCTTCGGGCCCGGGAACGAGCTCGACGTCGACGGCGTCGAGGCCGAGCGGGTGAGCGAGCGGGATCCATTCGCCGGTCCGCTTCGCAGCCTGGATGCCCGCTAGCCTCGCGGTCGCGAGGACGTCGCCCTTCGGCACCCGGCCGGCAGCAATCGCGCGCAAGGTCGCGGGCGCCATGCGAACCTCGCCGCGGGCGACGCAGACGCGATGCGTCACCGGCTTGGCGGCGACGCTCACCATGTGTGCGTTTCCCCGTGCGTCGAGATGAGAGAGGCGGCGGGCCATGCGCGGTGGCCGCAACCATCGACGACGCAGGGCGCGGCGTCAACTCGCGGGAGGCCCGGCGGCGATCCGTAGGGATTTGACCCGATTCTGCTAACCGAGGGGAATCGTGTGTGTTTCGTTTGACCCTCAGGCGGCCCGGGTGATAGGCTGCGTGGGTCGCTCCGTCCCCCGACCGTCACGGGTGTGCGGACCGACCTGGAGCGCATGAGTCTCGCTGCGGCACCGGACGCTGATCTGCCCGCCGACTTCGCCCGGGACGTCCTCGAGGGCCTGGCACGCCTTCACCAGACGGTGTTGGTCCTCGACGCCCAGGGTCGCATCGTCTGGAAGAAGGATTCCGCCGGGCTGCTGGCGATGTGCCCGCCGAGCATGACACCCCGGAGCGTTGCGCTCCGGATCCTCGACCCGGCCCGCTGCGAAGAGCTGCGAAGCCGCCTCTCGGCCGGCGGGGAGATCGTGAACGAGCGGCTCCGGATCCCGGTCGGCGGCGGCCGGACCTTCCCTGTGGAGCTGAGCCTCACCCGGTTGGGGGGGGTCGGCGCTGGCTCTCACCTCGTCGCGCTCCTCCGCCCGATCGAGGACCGGGAGCGGCACGACCGCCAGCTCCGACACACGATCGAGTACCTGGGCGCGATCCTCGACGCCGCGCCCGAGGCCGTCGTCGCGATCGATCGCGGCGGATTCGTGACCTACGCCAACCCCGCAATCGAGCGCCTGCTCGGGTACCCGGCCGAGGAGATCGTCGACAAGCCGGTTTCGGCGTACGTGCGGGGCCCGGCCGACCTCGCCCGCGTCGCCGCGGTGCTGCGGCCGGGCGCGGAGCCGTTCTCCGAGGACATCGAGCTGCGCCGCAAGGACGAGGCCACGGTCCGGGTCTGCGTCTCGGGAAGCGCGCTCGTGCTGCCGGACGGTATGCACGCGGGGGCGGTGCTCGTCCTCCACGACGTCACCGAGCGGCGGCGCGTCGAAGCGGAGCTGTCGCGGAAGAACGCCGAGCTCGAGCATTACGTCCACACCGTCTCGCACGACCTTCGCTCTCCGCTCGTCGCACTCCTCGGCTTCACGCGCCTCCTGCGGCAGGACTACGCCGACCGCCTCGACGACAAGGCGCGGCATTTCCTCGACCGCATCGAGCAGGCCGGCCGCACGCTCGAGACGCTCACGAACGACCTGCTCGAGCTCTCGCGGATCGGCAGCCGCGCCGAGAGACGCGCGCTCGTCGATCCCCTCCGTGTCCTGTCGATCGTGCAGGCCGAGCTCAAGCCGCGGCTCGAGGAGTACGGCGTCGAGCTGGCGCTTCCGCAGAGCCCGCCGCTCGTGCTGTGCGATCGCACCCGCTTGTATCAGGTCTTCTCGAACCTGCTCGGCAATGCCGTCGATCACATGGGCGACGTGCGGGCTCCGCGCATCGCCGTCGAGATCGAGGAGACGGACGACGCGCACGTGATCTCGGTCGCCGACAACGGGCGCGGCATCGACCCCGCCCAGCACGAGCGCATCTTCGAGATCTTCCAGAGCCTCGGACCCCGGCGCGACGGCAGGCGCGGAACGGGCGTCGGCCTCGCGATCGTCCGCAAGATCGCCGAGACGCACGGCGGCCGAGTCTGGGTCGAGAGCGCCCCCGGCGAAGGCGCGGTCTTCCGGCTCCTGCTGCCCCGCGCGTAGCCGGCGCGGGCCTGGCCCCCGGCCGCGGGTTTCCTTAGGCTGCGGCCACGCCATGTACCCGATTCTCGCCGAGCCCTTCGGCTATCCGATCAGCACGTTCGGCGTGATGCTCTCGATCGCGTTCCTCGTCGGCGCGTGGATCACGTCCGTTCGCCTTCGCGAGGAGGGCCTCAACGGCGACTACGCCACGACGATCCTGCTCTACATCATGGCCGGCGGGCTCCTCGGCGCGAAGCTCTACTACGCCGTCGACAACTCGCTGCGGTCGGGCCTCCCGTTCTGGAGCCTGTTCTTCGCGCGCGATGGCATCACGTGGTACGGCGGGCTGATCGGCGGGACGCTCGGTGGCGCGATCGGCTGCCGGATCCACGGGGTCCCGATCAAGGCGTTCATGGACAGCGTCGCGATCGCCGGCGCGGTCGGCCAGGCGCTCGGGCGAGTGGGCTGCTTCCTGGTCGGCGACGACTACGGAAAGCCCACCGACGTGCCGTGGGGCATGGCGTTTCCGAAGGGCGCGCCGCCGACGCTCGACCGCGTCCACCCGACCCAGCTCTACGAAATTGCCTGGCTGTTGCCGGTCGCGCTCCTTCTCTGGACCCGGCGCAAGAGGAGCCCGTTCCTCTTCGGCGAGTACCTCGCGCTCAACGGCCTCGGCCGGATCGTGATCGAGCACTGGCGCGTCAACCCTCCGCTCGCCCTCGGGCTCACGCAGCCGCAGTGGATCGGCATGGCGCTCGTCGTGATCGGGATCTCCAGCTCGGTGTATTATCGACTCCATCCGGCGAGCGGGGCGAGCGGCGCCCCGCAGCAGGCCGGGTCGAGGCAGCCATGAAGACCTTCCCCACGCGCGGCGGAGACACGTTCGAGAAGATCCTCGAGGTGGCCGAGGGGGAGTTCGCCCGCTGCGGCTTCGCCGGTGCGCACCTGCAATCGATCGCCGAGCAGGTCGGCGTCCAGAAGACCGCGCTCTATTACTACTTCCCGAGCAAGGTCGCGCTCTACACGGCGGTGCTGGCCCGCATGCTCGAGGCCTTCGATCGTACCGTGAGCCACGCGATCGAGTCCGGCGCCGACCACGCCGACCGACTCGAGCGCCTGCTCGGCATGCTCAACGACCTGCTCGCCGAGCGGCGGAACTACTCGCAGATCCTGATCCGCATCTTCGTCGACCGCGTCGAGATGGACCCCACGCTCCTCAAGGAGCCGATCGAGCGCGTCGTCGGCCGGATCCTGCTGTTCTACCGCGAGGGAATCGAGGCCGGCGCGCTGCGCCGCCTCTCCCCGCGCCACTTCTTCCAGACGCTCCTCGGCTCCATGGTCTTCCACTACGCCGCGCGCGATTTCAGCGCCGGCGTGCTCGGCGTCTCCGACGTCTTCACGCACAGCGCCGTCGCCTGGCGCCGCGAGGAGCTGCGCAAGCTCCTGCTGCACGGCCTGATCGAGCCCAAGCCCGGCGCCGGCGAGTCGTAGCGCTCCGCCCCGAGCGCGGACGGGCGCTACGCGGCCCCCGAACGCGCGCACGCGGGCCGCGCGCGCGCTGCGAGCTCCGCCGCGCGCTGGCCGGTTCGCGCCGGGTCGTCTCCATCGCGGAGCGTGCCGATCTGCGCGAGGGCCGCGCACGCGAGCTCGACGAGCGCCCCCTCGCCGGGGCCGGGCCGCACGTCGAGCCAGCGCTCGATCCCGTCGACGGCTTCGGCGTAGCGGCCGGCGAGGTACGCGTCCATGCCTTCGGCGAAGAACGCGAGTCGGCGCAGATCCTCCTGCGCTGCGCTGCGCGCGAGCGACTGCGCGAGCGCGTGACGCGCGGGGCCGAAGCAGCCGCTCGCGAGGTACGAGCGCGCGGCCACCGCGTAGCCGCTCGCCGCGCCGCCGTGGATCTCGGCGAGGAGCGAATCGAGCCCGTGCGGGAACACCTCCGCGACGAGGGCGGCGTTCTCGATCAGGTAGCGCGCGACGAGGCCGTTCTCGCGGTGCGCGAGGAGCAGAACGCGGAACTGCGAGCGGGTGTGCGCGAGCAGCGCCTCGGTCTCGTGCAGGGCCTCGTCGAGCCGCACCGCCGCAGCGGCGAGGATCTTCTCGAACTCGCGGAAGATCTCGCCGGTGTCGGTCCCTGCGGCCGACTGGAGCGCGCGGACCTTCGGCCCGTAGACCGTGTGCTGGTAGAGGTCCTCGCGGAACTTCATCGCCTCGTGGAAGAGCGATCCCACGGCGAGGTCGAAGAGCGCTTCACGCGGCATCGCGAGCTCCGTCGCGCCGTCCCGCGGCCGGAACAGCGCATGGCAGCGCTCCTTGAGCCGGAACAGCACGCTTCCCTCGCCGTCGCCGACGAGCTCCTGCACCTCCTCGAAGCGCAGGCTGCCTTCGCGGTAGCGCGCGAAGAGCCTCCGCATGAGCGTGTCGGCGAAGAGGTAGTCGCGGACGATGTCGACGAGGCCGAAGTCCGGGCACCCCATGGCGTCAGTATACGGGCACCCCGTGCTACGGTCGCCCGCCCATGCCCCCCGCGAGCCAGACCGCGCCCTCGATCGAGGGTGGCGTGCGCCGGCGAACGCTCTGGCTCGTGTTCGCGACGATCCTCATCGACTTCGTCGGCTTCAGCGTGCTGATCCCCGTCCTCCCCCTCTACGTCGCGCGGCTCGGCGCCAGCTCGGTCCAGGTCGGCCTCATCCTGTCTCTCTACGCGATCGCGCAGCTCCTGTTCCTTCCGGCGTGGGGCTGGCTCTCGGACCGCATCGGACGCCGCCCCGTGCTGCTGATCTCGCTCGGAGGGACGGTCGCCGCGTTCCTCCTGCTCGCAGTCGCCGAGAGCGTGACCGAGGTCTACCTCGCGCGGGTCCTCGGCGGCTTCTTCGCCGCGAGCATCGGCACCGCGCAGGCGGTCGTCACCGACGTAACCCCGCCCGAGGAGCGCGCCCGCGGCATGGGCCTGATCGGCGCGGCGTTCGGCCTCGGCTTCGTCCTCGGCAACCCGATCGGCGGCTGGCTCGGCGCGATCGAGGAGCGCCTTCCCTTCTACGCGATCGCCGCTCTCGCGCTCGCCAACCTGCTGCTCGCGCTCTGGCTGCTCCCGGAATCGAAGCCGCCGCGCCCCGGACCGATGCGCTGGGCGGGCCTGCTGCGCAGCCTCGTTCCGGCGCCGCTGCGCCTTCCGCTCGCGTTCCGGCGCTCGAAGGGAAGGCCCGAGGAGCGCCGCATCCCCCTCTATCTCTATCTCTTCTTCCACATGTTCACGGCCTTCGCGGCGCTCGAGGCGATGTTCTCGCTCTATCTCAACGGACGCTTCGCCGTGGGGCCGCTCGGCGTCGGCGTCCTGTTCGGCTACATCGGCCTGTTCATCGCGCTCACGCAGGGCGTCGTCGTGGGCCGCCTCGCCGAGCGCTTCGGCGAGGCGAAGCTCGTGATCGCCGGGCTCGTCGCGATGGGGATCGGCCTGTTCGGCGTCGCGGCCGCGCCGTCGTACGGCTGGATCCTCGCGATCGGGCCCGTGGTCGCGCTCGGCAACGGCATCGCGTTCCCGAGCTTCACGAGCCTCTACTCTCGCGCGTGTCACACGGACAAGGCGGGCGAGTTCCTCGGCGACAGCCAGTCGATGGCGACGGCCGGGCGAATCGTCGGCCCGCTCTGGGCCGGCCTCGCGATGGGAGAGATCTCGCTGGCGGCGCCCTTCTGGATCGCGGGCGGCCTCATGCTGGCCGCCGCGGCGATCTTCCACGCGTGGCGCGGGCGCCTGCTCGATCCGGCCCGACACTGACTCGGGGTCAGCCGGGCCGCGTTGACCCCCGGACCGCCCGTCGCCTATTTTCCAGATCCCGGATCGTATCCGCGGCGAGGGAGGTGTTTCGTGACGCCGGTCGAGCGCGAGAGCATGGAAGTCGACGTCCTGTTCGTGGGTGCGGGCCCGGCCACGCTGGCCTCCGCCCTGCACCTCATGAACCTCGTGAAGGCGCACAACGAGCGGGCCGAGAAGGAGGGCGGAGAGCCGATCGAGCCGCCCACCGTGCTCGTCATCGAGAAGGGCGCCTCGGTCGGCGACCACATGCTCTCGGGCGCCGTCATGAACCCGAAGGCGATCGCCGAGCTCGTTCCGGACTTCGCCAGCCAGGGCTTCCCGACCGAGCACGTCTGCACCGACGCCAGCTTCTGGATGTACACGCGAAAGCATGCGCTGCGCTCGCCGGTCACGCCGCCGAACTTCCAGAAGAAGGGCTATCACGTCGTCTCGCTGTCGAACGTCGCGAAGTGGCTGGCCGAGCGCTGCGAGGCCGCCGGCGTCGAGATCTATCCCGGCTTCGCCGGCGACGAGCTGCTGATCGACGGAAGCCGCGTGGTCGGCGTTCGCATCGGCGACATGGGCGTCGGGCGCGACGGAAAGCCGAAGTCGAACTACCAGCCGGGGATGGACATCTTCGCGAAGGTGACGGTCCTCGGAGAGGGCGTTCGCGGCAGCCTGTCGAGGCGCCTCATCGACCGCTTCGGCCTGCACGGCATGAATCCGCAGGTCTACGAGACGGGCGTCAAGGAGATCTGGCGCGTGCGGCCCGAGAAGCACCGCCCGGGCCGGGTGATCCACGGCGCGCTGTTCCCGGACTTCCTGAAGCAGTTCAACGGCATGTGGCTGTACGACATGAAGGACAACCTCGTCTCGTACGGCTTCGTCACCATGCTCGACTCGAAGAGCCCGAACAACGACCCCCACCGCGCTGCGCAGGAGTTCAAGACGACGCCCTTCATGCGCGACCTGCTCGACGGCGGCGAGCTCGTCCGCTACGGCGCGAAGGCGATCCCGATGGGCGGGCTCTACGCGCAGCCCAAGCTCTACGTCGACGGCGCGATGCTGATCGGCGATGCGGCGGGGATGTGCAACGCGTTCAAGCTCGCCGGGATCCACATGGCGATCAAGACCGGAATGCTCGCCGCCGAGACCCTCGTCGACGCCCTCGGCCGCAAGGACACGAGCTCGGTCGTGCTCGGCGGCTACGCCGAGCGCTACCGCAGGAGCTGGGCGTACGAAGAGCACTGGGAGGCGCGCAATTTCCACGGCTCGGTCGACGTCAGCCCGGTGTTCGCAATGGGCCTCAACATCCCGCTCATGATGGTCACGAAGGGCCGCGGAATCGCCGACCCGCTCCGCTACGAAGCGGGCCACCTCCACATGCACAAGCTCTCCGAGCTCGCCGAGGGCGACCGGGAGCCGAAGCCCTTCGAGTTCGACGGCAAGCTCACCTTCACCAAGGAGCACCTGGTCCAGTTCAGCGGTACGCAGCACGAGGTCGACCAGCCGTCGCACCTCGTGGTCGCCGACACCGACTTGTGCCGCGACGTGTGCAGCGTCGAGTACGGAAACCCGTGCGAGAAGTTCTGTCCGGCAGCCGTCTACGAGATGGTGCCCGACGCCGACCATCCCGGGAAGAAGAAGCTCTTCATCCACCACGAGAACTGCGTGCACTGCAAGACGTGCGACATCGCCGATCCGTACCAGATCATCACCTGGACGCCGCCCGAGGGCGGTGAAGGACCGGACTACACGCAGATGTGACGGATCGCCGCGCCGAGCGCGGCGAGGTCGGCCTCGTTCGCGGCGACCCGCAGCACGGGCGCCGGCGCGTCGATGTCCTCGGGAAACGGCGCGTCGTCCGCGCCCCGGACGAGCAGGCCCGCCTCGCGCGCGACGAGCAGGCCCACGCGGCCGCGGCGGCTCACGCCCGCCGCGGCCGTCGCGACGCGCAGCCCGGCGCAAACGCCGGGCAGAAGCGGCGCGACGGCGACCGCGCCTCCCGAAGCGCCGGCGGCCTCGTATCCCGCGTCCCGGAGCGCGTCGATCACCGCGGCCGGCATTCCGTGCGAGACGAGGACACGCCGCGATCCCGGAGCCGGCCGCGCCGCTCGCGGCGCGACGCCTTCGCGTGCCACGCGCGCTCCGCCGCCGCGGACGGCGTCGAAGAACAGGCCCTCGCGTGGAAGCGCGACCAGCGCAGCCTCGAAGCGGCCGCCGACCGCGAGGCCGATCAGGATCGCATACGGCCCCTCGCCGCCGAGGTACGAGCGCAGCGTGCCGTCGATCGGGTCGATCACGACGAGGCCGCCGCCCGCCGCGGGAAAGCGCGCGACGGTCGGCGTGTCCTCCTCGGCGTCGAGCGCGACGGTCGGGAAGCGCTCGGCGAGGCGAACGAGCAGCGCCTCCTGCGAAGCGGTGTCGGCGATCGTGAGGGCGGCCTTCACGGCCGACGCCTCGTTCGCCTTCGGGCGATTGACGACCCGGCCCTCGAGCGCGCGCGCGATCGCCGCCGCCTGCCGAACCGCCGGGCGCAGCGCCGTCACGAAGGCGTGGCCGCGCCCGTGTTCGGGAGCGTCCGTCACCGCGACCCGAGCTTCTGCGCGTGCTTCACGTTCTTCGCCTGGGTCGCGAGGATCGTGTCCTCGGCGATGTTCGTCGCGTGGTCGGCGACGCGCTCGAGGTTCTTCGCGATCAGGATGAGGTCGACTTCCTGGCTCGTCAGCTCCGGGTGCGCGCCGATCTCGAGGATCGCATCGCGAACCACGCGCTCCTGATCGTCGTCGACGCGGTCGTCGGCATCGAGAACGGCCTGCGCCTTCGCCGGGTCGGCGTCGACGAAGCTGTCGAGCGCGAGCCGCAGCAGGCGGCGCGCACCGTCCGCCACCTCCTCGAGCTTCGGCGGCAGCGGGAGCGGGGGCTTCTCGGAGAGCCTGAGCGCGCTCTTGGCGATGTTTCGCGCGAGGTCTCCGACGCGTTCGAGGTCCGTCGCCATCATCTTGATCGCGATCACCTGCCGCAGGTCCTCGGCGACCGGCGCCTGCAGCGCGAGCGCGCGGAGCACGGCCTCGTCGATGTCGAGGTCGAGACGGTCGATCTCGAGATCGTCGATCCGCACCTCGCGCGCGAGGTCGGGCCTGCGCTCCCAGACGGCCCGGATCGCCTTGTCGAGGATCCCCTCGGCGAGGCTCCCCATCCGGAGCAGCCGCTCGCGAAGGTGGTCGAGCACGGGATCGAAGATGCGAGTCATGGGCTCTCCCAGCTCCTGTCCGCGCGCAGCATACCCCCGCGCCCTGCGGCCCGCGGGCAGCCCCCTCGCATTCGTCGCCGTTTCGTCACACGAACGACGAGATCGCGCCACCGCCCGCCGGGATCCTTCCGCCGGCGCGAGGCGACCCCTCGCGAGAGGAGAACCTCGACGATGAAGCCTACACGCCTCCTGCTGCTGGCCACCGCCGCCGCCCTCCTGGCCCCCGGGGGCTCGCGGGCCGACGACGCGGTTCGCGTCGATGCCGCCATCCCCGCGTACGCGAAGGTGAGCGGCGTCTCGGGCAGCCTCAGCTCCGTCGGCTCCGATACGCTCAACAACCTGATGACGCTCTGGGCCGAGGGCTTCCGCCGCGAGTACCCGAACGTTCGCATCCAGATCGAGGGCAAGGGCTCGTCGACGGCGCCCCCCGCGCTGATCGCGGGAGCAGCGCAGATCGGGCCGATGAGCCGCGAGATGAAGCCGACCGAGATCGACGAGTTCGAGAAGAAGTACGGCTACGCGCCGACCGCGATCGGCGTCGCGATCGACGCCCTCGAGGTCTTCGTCAACAAGGACAACCCGGTCGACCGCCTGACGCTCCCGCAGGTCGACGCGGTCTTCTCGAAGACGCGCCTGTGCGGCGCGCCGGCCGAGATCACGACGTGGGGCGGCCTCGGCGCAGCCGGCGCGTTCGCCGCGCGGCCGATCAGCCTCTACGGGCGCAACTCCGCGTCGGGGACCTACGGCTACTTCAAGGAGCACGCGCTCTGCAAGGGTGACTACCGCGACACGGTGAAGGAGCAGCCCGGCTCCGCCTCCGTCGTGCAGGGAGTCGGCGCCGACACGAACGGAATCGGCTACAGCGGGATGGGGTATCGAACGTCGTCGGTGCGGCCGCTCGCGCTCGCCGCGAAGGACGGAAGCCCGTACGTGACGGCCGATCCCGCGAACGTCTACGCGGGCAAGTATCCGCTCTCGCGCATGCTCTACCTGTACGTCAACCGAGCCCCGAACCGTCCGCTCGACCCGCTGGTGCGCGAGGTGCTGCGCTACGTCCTCTCGAAGCAGGGGCAGGAGGTCGTCGTGAAGGACGGCTATCTGCCGCTCACCGCGGCTCTCGCCGAGCGCGAGCGCAAGAAGATCGAGTAGTGGAGTCCGAGCGGTCGGCCCGCCGCCGCCGTCTTGCGGATCGCGTAGCGACCGCTGGAGTCGCCGCCGGCGGACTCGCCGTGATCGCGAGCATCCTCGGCATCCTCGTCTTCCTCGTGGTCGAGGTCTGGCCGCTGCTGCGTCCGGCGCGGGTCGAGCCGCTGGCGCCGATTCCGGCCGCAGGACCGGCGGCGCTCGCGCTGACGATGGACGAGCACCGAACCCACGACGCTGCGCACGGCGCCGACGGTGTCGTGCGCGTCTTCGCGCGGAGCGGCGAGGTCGCGCTCGAGAGGCCCCGCGTCGGCCCGCCGCACGCGGCGGTCGGTGGCGCTCCGTCGCCGCGCGCAGCGGGCGGGGCGGCGGCCGGCGAGCCCGCGCCGCAG
>JAYRMX010000161.1:0-7318 GCA_041912475.1 Myxococcota bacterium | reverse complement strand
GCTCGGAGACGCCGACTTCGAGGCGCAGGACGCGAAGCTGCGAGCGACGACGCTCGCCGGCCTCGTGAAGCTCCTCGAGGCCGAGGGCATCGCGTACGACATCGCGAGCTCCCGCGACGCGCCGCCCGGGCTTCGCATCTGGGGCGGCGCGACCGTCGACCGCGAGGACGTCGAGGCGCTGCTGCCGTGGATCGAATGGGCCTGGGAAGAAGTGCGCGGCGGCTGACCGCGGGCGCGGGCGACCCCGCGGCGCGCGAACCGCGAGACCGATCCGACACGGCGAGACGGCGCTCGAAGCCCGTACCGATCCAGCGTCCCCCTGCTCAAAACGCGAGGCCGATTCGATGCGTCACTGCGAAGCCTGCGACTGCCAGCTCCCGGACGAGCACGCGACGTGCCCGCACTGCGGCGGGGAGCTCGCCGTGCTCCCGCCCGACGCCGAGACCATGGTGCTGATCGCGTCGCTCGACGCGTTCGAATCGCACCGGCTGCTCGGCCGCCTCACCGAAGCGGGAATCTCGTTCGTCGTCGTGAGCGACGACGCCGCGCGTCGGTTCTCGGGCGGCGGCGCTCGCGGGTTCGCCGGCGTGAACGTCGTCGTGCCGGCCGACCAGGCGACGGCCGCGCGGGAGATCCAGCAGGCCGTGCTGCGCGAGACGCTGCCGGATCTTCCCGACGACTTCGCGCCGCCGGAGGACGGCGCCGAGACCTGCCCGGCGTGTTCGGCGCCGCTCGCGCACGACGCGCGCGAGTGCGCCGAGTGCGGGCTCGAGTTCCCCGACGCCGGCCCGTAGTCGTGCCATGCCGCGCCCGACGCGCGCTCGACACCGCATGCTGTCGCTCACGCTCGCCGCGATGGCGATCGCGTACCTCGACCGCATCTGCATCTCGACCGCGGCGCCGGCGATCCGCGCCGACCTCGGCCTCAGCGACGCGCAGATGGGCTACGTCTTCAGCGCGTTCACGCTCGCGTACGCGCTCTTCGAGGTGCCCGCCGGCTGGCTCGCCGACCGCTTCGGCGCGCGCGCGATGCTGACGCGAATCGTCGTCTGGTGGTCGGCGATGACCGCGGCGACCGGGGCTGCGACGGGCTTCGCCTCACTCGTCGCGGTGCGCGGGCTGTTCGGAATGGGCGAGGCCGGCGTGCTCCCGAGCATGACCCGCGCGTACGCGCACTGGCTCCCGTTTCGCGAGCGCGGCCGCGCCTTCGGGCTCACGATCATGGCGGCGGCGCTCGGCGGCGCGGCAACGCAGCCGCTCGTGGTGGCGCTGCTCGAACGGGTATCGTGGCGCCACGCCTTTCCCGTCTTCGGCTCCGCCGGCCTCGTCTGGGCCGCCGTGTGGCTCTGGTGGTTCCGCGACGATCCGCGCGAGCACGCCGGCGTGAACGCGGCCGAGCTCGCGGTGATCGGCAGCGGCTCTGGGTCCGAGCTCGAGCCCGCGGCCGGCTTCGGGTACGAGTCTGGGTCCGGGTCCGCGGTCGGGCCCGAGTCCGAGCCGCGGACCGGCGCCCGGCGCGAGAGCGGAGGCGAGGCCGCGCACACGGGCGTCCCGTGGGCCGCGATGCTGCGAAGCCCCGGTCTGCGCGCCCTGTGCGCGATGTACTTCGGCGCGATCTACGGCTGGTACTTCTATCTCACCTGGCTCCCGACGTACCTGCTGCGCGCGCGCGGCTTCGACCTTCACGCCGTCGGCTGGCTCGCCGCGTTGCCGCTGCTCGCGATCGCCGCCGGGTCGCTGGGAGGCGGCGCCGTGAGCGATCTGCTCGCGCGGCGCTTCGGCGCCCGCGCGGGCCTTCGCGCACCGGGCCTCGTGGGCCTCCCTCTCGCGGCGCTCGCCGTCCTCGGCGCGATCGCAACGTCCGACCCGCGAACGGCGGCGTACCTGCTCGCGTGCGCGGCGGGCCTCGCCGCGCTCGGCGTCGCGCCGGCGTGGGCCGTTTGCCTCTCCATCGGCGGGCGGCACGCCGGCGTCGTGAGCGGCGCGATGAACACCTTCGGGAACCTCGGCGGCATGCTGAGCCCCGTCGTCGTCGGCGGGTCGCTCACCGCGTGGGGCTCGTGGGAGGCGCCGCTCTACAGCGTGGCCGCGCTCTACCTCGCCGCCGCCGCGTGCTGGCTCGGCATCGACCCCGCGGCGCCGCTCGACGTCACGGCGCCCGCCGCGGGCCGCGCAGCGGCCTGACGGCCGCGCGGAGGCGGAGAGATCGGCGCGAGCGCCGGCCGGGCTGGCTCGCGGGCGCGGCGCTGCTGACGATCGTCGCCGGTTTCACGAGCACGCAGGCCCGAGCGGCGGCCGGGCCCACGCAGGCCCGAGCGGCGGGCTCGCGGGCGCCGCGCTGTGCTCGGGCCCCACTCCGCACGGGCTGAACCGGGACACGGGCTCTCCTTTCTTCGATCCGCGGGGCCGCCCTCGTCGCGCCGCTCCCGCAGCGCCGCAAGGACATGCCGGACGGAAACGATCTGCCCTCCTTTACAATGACCGACTAGTCGGTCATAATGCACTCATGCCCCGAGTCGGAGCCGCCCAGCGCGAGGCCCTCGGCGAAACGCGGCGCTCACAGATCGTCGACGCCGCCCTGCGCGTGTGGATGCGCAAGGGCTATGACGCGAGCCCCGTCGACGAGATCGCGCGCGAGGCCGGCCTCGCGAAGGGCACGCTCTACCTCTACTTCCCGACCAAGGAGTCGATCCTCGGCGAAATCCTCGCACGCTACTCGCTCCTGCCCGACGTGAGCGAGCTCACCGAGGCGCTGCGCGACGCGCCGCCCGAGCGTGCGATCCCGCTCATCACCGAGCGCCTCTACGCGCGGCTTCGCGAGCGCGCGCCGCTCGTGAGCCTCGTTTTGCGCGAATTCTCGCTCCGGCCCGACGACGCACGCGTCTTCATCCGCAGCGTGATCGTTCCCGTGAACCGACTGCTCGCGGCGTATCTCGACCGCTTCGTCGAACGCGGCGTGCTGCGCCCGCTCGACACCTTCGTCGCGGCGCGAGCGCTCGTCGGCATGCTGATGGTCTTCGTCCTCACGCAGCACGTCTTCGGCGGCGAAGAAGTCCAGCCGATCCCGGACGAGGCGATCACCGGCACGGTGCAGGATCTCTTCCTGCACGGTGCGCTCGCCGCCGCTACCGTCCCCCGCCCGCTCACCCCGGAGACGCTGCATGGTTGAGTTCTTCGTGCTGTTCCTCGTCTGGCTCGTCGTGCTCTTCCGATGGATGTTCTGGGGCGGCGACGGCTGGTCGTAGCGCCGCGGGCGGCGCTGCTCCGCGCTTCGCGCTCGCGGAGCCGGCCGGAGCGACCTCAGTCGTCCGCGCCGGTCTGTCGATGACGGGGCCGGAGGAAGCGTGCGCACCCGGAATCGCATGACCGCCCTCGCGGCGCTCTTCGCCTCCGCGACTGTCGCCGCGATCGGCTGGTACACGGTTCGGGCCTTGCCGCAGGGGCGGACCACCGCCGGCTTCGGCACCTTCTTCCTCACCTTCTCGTCCGGGCTCGCGCTTCCCTATCTCGTCACGATCGTTCTCCTCATGAGACGCGGCGGGCGCGATGGTCTTCGTCTCGCGCTCGCGACCGCGGTCGTGAATGCCCTCTGGGCGCTGCCGCTCGCCGCGCTGCTCGTGGTCTTCGCCGGCTTCGCCATGGGCAACCGCGATCAGGTCGAGCAGATCGCCGCCGTCGCGGCCGGAGCGCTCGCGCAGATCCCGCTCTTCGCTGCGGCGCTGGTCGGGCTGCGCCGAGTCTCGAAGCAGGAGCGCGACGCGGGAATCGTGGGAACGCGACGGGCGCTCGCGTGGCCCGTCGCGCTCCTCGTGCCGATCGCGGCGTCGGGTGTGAGCTGGGCGTACTTCAGGATGGAGCTGGCCGCCTTCCGGGCGCGCGCAGAGCGCGCGACGGCGAACGACCGCGCGGCGCAGGAGGCCGTCGGCGCGCTGCAGGACTGCCTCGCAGCCCGGCGCGAGCAGGGCTATCCCGCGACACTGGACGGCTGCCCCGACGCCGCTCGATTCGGCGAGCCGAGCGGCTACCGGATCGAGTACCTGCCCGCTGTGCCCGGCGCAGACGGCCGCATCCGCGCGTACGTGATGTGCGCACAGCCGCTTCAGTTTCGCGCGACCGGCTACGACACCGTGGTCGCCGACGGCCCGGGACCAGCACAGACCGGCGGCGCCGACGCGAGCACCGGCACGCCTCCCACCTGCGCGTCGGTGCTCGGCGCGCAGCGAGCGATTCGATACTGCGCGGTTGCGGCTGCGGCGAGCGCGCCCGCGCGAGGCTATCCGGCGCGCCTCGCCGAGATGGCGGACTGCGTCGCTCGGGACCGCGCGGTCGCCTCGCTCGGCGCCGACGTGTTGAGGACCGAATCCGGGGAATCGTACGCCTACCTCGCGGACCCGGCCGGAGAGGACGGCCGAGTGACGCATTTTCGTGTGTATTCGCTCCGGGGCCGGGCCGTCGCGTTGCCGTGGATCGACGAGCACGGCACGCAGAGCGCGGCCCAGGCGGCGGCGGACCCCGCCCTCGATCGCCTTCCCGCCCTCGCGGACCCGGAGGCCTTCGCGCCCGGCTGCGAGGCGGGCGGCGGCAGGGACTGCTTCCTCGCCGGCTACGAGTGGCAGCGCAAGGCGCACCAGACGGCGCGCGACGCGCGCGATCCCTCGGCGGCGCCGATGCAGGAGCGCGCGGCGGCCGCCTTCGAGCGCGGCTGCGCGCTCGGCGACGAGCGCTCGTGCGAGTGGCTCGCGTCGGCGGTCGAGGCCGGGCTCGGAGCGGAGCGCGACCCGCAGCGCGCGCTCGCGCTGCACGAGCGCGCGTGCGATCTCGGCGATGCGGACGGCTGTCGCGGCGCAGCCACGATCTGCGAGAGCGGACGGAAGGGCCGACTCGAAACGCTCCGGCCGCAGCCCTCGCCCGCCGCGCCGGTACCGGACGTGCCCCGCGACGTGCCGCGCGCCGTCGCGCTCTACCAGCACGCGTGCGGCCTCGGCGACTCCGACTCCTGCTTCATCGCCGCCCGGCTGCTCGCGAGGGGCGACGGCATCGCGCCCGATCCGCCGCGTGCCCTCGCGCTCTTCGCGCGGCTCTGCAGCGACGGCGTGGCGATCGCGTGCTCGCGCGCGGCCGCGCTCGCCCCGGCCGACCGCGCGGAGTATCGGCGCCGGGCGTGCGCGCTCGGAGATCCGGACGCCTGCTCCTAGACCGCGGGCAGCCCCGCCCCTGCCCCGCCGAGCAGTCATGGCCGCTGCAGCACGTCGCCGGACACGGCGCGCAGGAGCGGCGGGCCCGCGGCACGGACGCCGAGGGCGAAGACGAGGCCGCCCGGCGCACGCCCGCGGCACGAGACCGTGCCCGCGTGGACCGCGCGCAGGTGGTGG
Source organism: Myxococcota bacterium (assembly GCA_041912475.1). GTDB lineage: Bacteria > Myxococcota_A > UBA9160 > UBA9160 > UBA9160 > MYXO. The sequence continues at coordinate 1,946 of JAYRMX010000161.1, read as the reverse complement.
AACGCGCAGAGCGTCGTGCGGTTCGAGGGCTCGTCGGCGCCGCCTGCCGAGCGGAACACGATGTGATGCGACTGGAGGTTTCGTCGCGCGGTGCAGCCGGGCGCCGTGCAGCGAAAGCCGTCGCGGGTGAAGTCGGCGTAGTCGTCGAACTGCGCGCCCTGCTCCTCCCACGCCGAGATCGCATGCGCGAGCATCCAGAGGAGAGCCTCCTGCGGGCCGGCGCCATGCGGGTGCGATGCGCGGCCCTTCGCCGTGAGCTCGAGTCGCACCGCGCCGAGCGCGAGAAGAAACACGTTGGCCGTCTCGCGGGGAGCCCCGAACACGACGGCGGCTCGCCCCGGATCGCCGACGCCGAGATCGTCCTCGAGGCGGCGGAGCGTCACGTGGCGCGCGTGCGCGACGATCGCCGCCTGCTGCGAAGGCGCCGCCGCCTCGGACACGAGAGCGACCTGCCTCGGCGTGAGCGTGGCGCTGCGAAGCGCTTCGGCGGCGGCGCTGCCGGCCGGCCCGAGCCGCGCGAGCCGCACCCGGCGCCGCGCCGTCCGCGGGGACATGTCGGCTCGCTCCTCGGCGTAACGCTCGAAGCTCTCGAAGCCGAGCTCGACGTAGAGCTTTCGATCGGCGATCTGGCGCAGCAGGTGGCCGGCGTCGTGCTCGATCGCCTGCAGACGCGCGAGCATGCGGCGAAGCGCGCGATCGAGCGCGTGGGGCGAAGCCGTCTGCGCCCATGATCGAGTGGCCTCGAGATCGGGCCGTGCTCCGGCGGTGGCGGCGCCCCACCTCAGGGCAGGGAAGGCCTCGTGCCGGAGCCCGTGCTCGCGCGCCTCGAAGGTCTTCGCGCGGCGGGCTGGAGCGGCGCCCGCTGCGGGCTCGCCGAGCCGCGGCAGGCCTGCCGCCTCGGCGACGCGCGAAGGCGGCAGCGCGGCGAGCGCCTCCGCCGCGATCGCCTCGGCGCATTCCCAGACCGGGAGCGACTCCCCCGCGATGCGCCGCGCGAGCTCGAGCGCCGCGTGCCAGCGGCCGTGGTGCTCGCGGGAGAGAGGGACGCGCACGACAACGCGCTCGCGCTGCGCCTCGCCGTCGCCAGCTCCGCCTTCCTGCTCCCGTGCGCCCCCGAACGCGGCGGCCAGGAGGGCCTCGGCGGCGCGAACCGTTCGGCCGCGGAGCGCGGACATGAACGCCACATCGGTCTCCGGCGTCGCGAGCCCCACCGCGCGCCGCGCCACCGACCACGAGACCTCACCCAGCGCCACCGCGTCGAGCATCGCGGGCAGGCCGGCGAGCGCCTCCGCGACCCGAGCCCACTCGCGGACGGCGACCGACGAGACGCCCATGCGCTCGCGCGCGTAGTCGCCGAGCGAGCGGAAGCCGAGCGGCTCGTAGCGCCGGCGCGCAACGAGCGGCGAAGCGAGCGCGCCGAGGAGCAGCCGTGCGCTGCGCCGCTCGCCGGCAAGAGCGCGGATGCGAGCGTCCGCGTCGGCGCCGCGCAGGAACGCGAGAGCCGCAACCGAGAGCGGTGCGCCGGTGCGAGGCCCGTCGGGAACGGGAGCAGGCTGCGGCGCCCGCTCGGGCTCCGCCCGCGATGCGCGAGACACGACCGAAGGGGCCGAGGCGATGGCCATGAACGAACCGCCCGGGACCGGCGGGGTGCCAGCACGAAGACTATGCGAAACAAATACGAATGTCAAGGGGAGCCCAACCGAGGCGGCCGTGGGCGCAGAGCAAGACGCGCGTCGCGGTCCGCGCCGCGAACGCAGCTCGCTATTCCTCCTCGAAGGCCTGACTCTTGAACCGGAGCGTCCGCGCGTTCTCGCCCTCTCTGCCAACAACGATGAGACACCGGAGCTACCCGTAATTACTGTAGGGCGGCGAGAGGTGAACCACGTTGAGGGGAGAGAGGATGAAGGGGGGCAAGGGGCTCCTTGCCGCTGCGGAGGCGGCCGAGG
>JAYRMX010000160.1:0-5931 GCA_041912475.1 Myxococcota bacterium | reverse complement strand
GAGCAGGGGAGGGTGCGGCCGCTGGACCGGCCGCAGCGCAGGCCGCGGCGCCGGTCCCTCGCGCTCGGCCGCCTCCCACGCCGCGAGGATCGCGGCGAGCGCCGCGTCGAAACGGTCGCGCTTGTCGCGCGCGTCGACGCCGAAGGTTCGGAGCACGGCCGGAGCGAAGCCGCGGCCGAGGCCGAGCTCGACGCGCCCGCCCGAGAGCGCGTCGAGCGCGGCGACCTCCTCCGCGATCCGGAGCGGGTGATGGATCGGGAGCAGCAGCGACGTCGTTCCGAGGCGGATCCGGCGCGTCCGCGCGGCGATCGCCGAGAGCGCGAGCAGCGGAGACGCCATCGCCCCCGGTCGAAAGTGCATCTCCGGAACCCACACCGAGTGCAGGCCGAGGCGCTCCGCGTGCTCCGCGTGCGCGAGCAGCCGGCGCCACCCGGCGACGTCCGCGGCGCCGCCGAGGGCGAGGCCGAGGCGGAGCATCAGACCGGCGGCGCCGCGCCCCGCTGGCCGAGGGCGTACGGAAGCAGCGTTCGGAGCAGATCCGCGCGCGAGCCGAGCGTTCGGCTCACGCCCGAGAGCAGGCCGAGCACCCGCCCGATCAGCACGATGTGGCTCGGGACCCGGACGATCGGGTTCGCGCGGATCATCTCCGGCATCTCGTCGCCGAGCTGCTCGAACATCCGCGGATTCGCGAACGGCTGCTCGCGGAAGCGTGCGGCGAAATCGAGAAAGAAGCGCGCGGCCGGCGCGAGCGCGTCGCGAGCGCCCGATCGCGTCTCGAAGCCCATGTCGTAGAGCGCCGCGGCGAGGCCGGCGGCGTCGTCCTTGACCAGCGCGACCGCGACGCGCACCACGGCGTCACGGAATCCGGCCGGAAGCTCCTTCGCGAGCCCGAAGTCGAGCATCACGAGCCGGCCGCTGCCGGGCTCGACGAGCAGGTTCCCGGGGTGCGGATCGGCGTGGAAGAAGCCGTGGACGAGCACCTGCTCGCAGTAGACCTCGACGAGCGTCTGTACGACGCGCTGCACGTCGATCCCGGACTCCTGCAGCGCCGGTACGTCGGTGATCTTGATGCCGTCGACGAACTCCATCACCAGCACGCGCCGCGTCGTGAGCTCGCGGTGGATGCGGGGGATGCGAACGTCGCCGCGATGCGCGAGCTGCTCCGCCGAACGCTCCGCGTTGTCGGCCTCGCTCACGAAGTCGAGCTCGCGTGGAATGTGCGCTGCGAGCTCGTCGATGAGCGGCATCAGATCGACGTTCCGCTCGATCACGCCGATCGCGCGAAAGAGCAGGCGAAGATTTGCGAGGTCGCTCCGGACGAGCGCAGCGACCTCGGGGTACTGGACCTTCACGGCGACGCGCTCGCCGCCGTGAAGGCGCGCCGCGTGCACCTGCGCCAGCGAGGCCGACGCGATGGGGTGTTCGGCGAACTCCTCGAAGACGGCCCCGATCGGCCGGCCGAGCTCGGCCTCGACGGTGCGGCGCACCACCGGGAACGGCTTCGGCGGCACGCGGTCCTGGAGCCTCGACAGCACGTCGACGTACTCCCGCGGCAGAACGTCGCTGCGCGAGCCGAGGAACTGGCAGCCCTTCAGGATGAGGCCGCGCAGCTCGACGGCCGCGTCGTAGATCGACTCGGCGCTGCGCCGGTTGAACCGCGACCAGCGCTCGCGCATGTCCGCGGGGCGCCACCGCGCCTCGACGAGCTGGTTCGCCTTGATGCCGAGGTAGACGCGGCCAAAGGTCGTCCCGATGCGGCGCGCGCGGTAGACGCGCTCGCGCGCCGAGATCGCCTGCATGCCTACCAGAGCTCCGGCGGCTTCTGCGGGCACGACCAGCTCCCGGGCTCTCCGCCCTCGGGCGGCGCGGCCGCTTCGGCGGCGCGAGCGTCGAACGGCCCGGCGGGCTCGTCCGCCGGCGCTCCGGCGCCCGGATCCGCTGCCGCTGCGTCACCGCCGCCGATCGTTCCGAGCGACGCGCCGCCGTCATCGTCGGGATACGGCGGGTTGTACGCGCACTGGACCCAGCGCGGCGCGGAGAACTCGAGCAGGTAGTTCGTTCCGAAGCTCTGGTACGTGAACCGCGGCGCCTCGAAGACGCCGAATCCGATCTGCGGATCGGGCACCGCGGCGAGATCTTTGGAGGCGACGAGGTCGGCGAGCGAATCGGGATAGACCGACACGCGCGCGTAGTACGCGTCGAGCGCATCGAGGATCTGCTTCGCCTGCCGGTTGCGCGTCACGTCGTAGTCGTGCGCGACGAGGAGCTGGCCCCCGAGGATCGGCAGCGCAACGAGCGTCGCGCCGATCGTCGTCGATCGCGCACCCCGCAGCAGGCGCGAGGCGCCGCCCGGTGCGCCGCCGTCGTCGCGTGCGAGCCAGAGCGAGAGAGCGGCGCACGCGACGACGAGAGTGAGAAGACCCGTTCCCAGACCGAGTCCGAGGCCGAAGATCCCGACCGGGATCAGGAGCGAGAGCAGCGCGCAAGCGAGCCCGGACGGGAGCCGCCGCTGCGCGAGCAGACCCGCGGCCGCGAGGTCGAGCCCGAGCATCGCGAGCAGCGCCGCGATGCCGGCGTCTCCGATCTCGATTCCGAACATCGAGACGACCGGCCACGGCGAGATCGCGAACGGGAGCGCCGGGTCGGTGCCGGTCACGTCGCGGATCGCGAGCATCACCGCGAGGGCGACGGGCGTGTAGACGAGGATGCGCGCCGGCCAGCCGAGCGCGAGCCAGCGGCGCGCGAACAGCGGCGCGAGGACCGCCGCGGCGAGCGCGAGCGAGAACAGCGCCATCACGCTCGACCCGCGCCATCCGAAGAAGCCCCACACCGCGCGGCGTCCGTCGCCGAGGCCGTAGAAGCAGCACAGCAGCACGAGCCCCGCCGCAGCGAGGCCGAGCGTCGTCGCGAGCGCCGACCGCGTCGTCGCGGCGATCGCGACCGCGAGCGCGAAGGCAGGCAGGCCGAGGACGATCGTCGCGAGCGTCGGATCGGCGAGCAGCGAGTCGAACGACTCCCACGTGAAGAACAGGCCGCGCGGCTGCCACCAGTGCGCGATCGGCCCGCGGCCGGTAGCTCCGACACCGTGGTGGATCGCGCCCGCATAGGCGAGCGAAACCAGGACGAGGATCCATCCGAGCGCAGCCCACGACCGCCGGCGCCCGGCACGCAGCGGGGGGGCGCCCGTCAACGCTTGCCCTCTCCGCGTCCCATCCCGACGTCGAGCCGCCGCGTGGCGACCTTGCCCTCGCGCGGGAGGAGCTGGATCTGGGCGCGAATCTCGATCGTGCGGCCGTCGAGGAGGCGCTCGGCCATCTCGACCAGCTCGAGGCTCTCGAGCGTCCGCGCGAGCTCGCCGGCGAGGCGCTCGATGAACTCGGCGCGGGTGCGCTCGCTCTGGTCGACCGCGAAGTCGACCCACTCCCGCGGCATCGCATCGCCCACGGCGCGCCGAACCACCTCGTTGGTCGTGAACAGACCGGACAGCCCGGTCGTGATCACCCGGCGCAGCATCTCGGGAAGCCCGGATGCGGAGCCGCCGGGCTGCGGCGAACGCTTGTTCGTCTCGGCCGCCCCGATTGCTTCCTGTCCGGCGCGCCGTTTTCGTTTTCCCTGCGCCCCCGCCATGAAGTAGACTCCTGCCGTGGGCCAGACGCGCGTCCGTGACCTGATGCAGGAAAAGATCGTCACGATCGGCGCCAGCGATCGTCTGTCGACGGTCGAAGATATCATGACGCTGGGGCGGGTGCGCCACATGCCGGTCGTGCAGGGCGGAAAGCTCGTGGGCGTCGTGTCGGAGCGGGACCTGCTGCGGGCGTCGCTGTCGAACCTCACGGGCTTCGATTCGAGCGAGCGCCGCGCCTTCCTGAACGGGGTCGAGATCGCCCGCGTGATGTCCGCCCCGCCGGTCGTGATCGAAGCCGACGCGCCGATCGAGCACGCCGCGCTGGTGATGGCCGAGCGCCGGATCGGATGCCTTCCCGTGATGGACGGCCAGATGCTGGTCGGACTGCTCACCGAGACCGACCTGCTGCGCTACTTCGCCGGCGTGCCGCGGGACGATCTCTAGGCGCCGGGTGGGCCTTCGCGCCGCGGCCTCCGCTCGCCCTAGCCGGCGAGGTCTTTCCAGCGCTCGAGGATGTGATGCGCCGTGCGGTCGGCGAGCGCGGCGGTCGTGATCTGCGGCGGCGCGCCGAGCGAGGTCGGAAACACGCTCATGTCGGCGACGAACAGTCCCGGAACCTCGTGGCTCTCGCCGAACGGGCCGACGACCGAACGCTTCGCATCGCCGCCCATGCGCAGCGTCGACTGCGGGTGCGTCGAGTTGAGGACGATCTCGCCCTCGCGAACGCCTCGCTGCGTGATCGAGCGCAGGTCGTCGCGGGGGCCGACGACGAGAGCGTCGGGAAGGAAGGGGACGAGGCAGCGCTGCGCGCCGCCGGCGAAGAGCACCTCGCTGCAGTGCAGCAGGCCCTCGGCGATCAGACGCCGATCGTCGGGCTCGAGCGCGTACGTGATCTTCGGCCGCCCGGGCGAGGCGCCGGCCTCGACGCGGCCGGCGCTTCGGTCGTGCAGCAGCACGAGCAGCCCGCCGAGCTTCGCGAAGTCGCGCATCTGCCGGGCGTGCTCGCGGCCGAACCCCGGAAGGCTCACGGCCGTGAGCACCGGGAAACCCGCGATCGGCATCAGCACGTAGCCGCTGTGCGGCTCGCGCGCGAGGTCGATGAACTGGTCGATGTAATAGCTCTGCGGGATGCCGCGGTAGGCGTCGATCGGCTCGTCGAAGAATCCCGCGACCATCGCCGAGGGGTGCAGATGGAGGTTGCGCCCGACTTCGCCGTTCGAGTTGGGAAGGCCGCTGCGAAGCCAGAGGTCGGGCGAGTTGATCGCTCCGGCGGCGAGCACGACGACCGGGGCCTTCACGGTGATGCGGCCCATCGCGCGCCCCGACTGGTCGACGACCGACCCGGCCACGGTCTTGGTGCGGCCGGGGCCGATCTCGATGCGGTCGGCGCGCGCGTTCGCGTAGATGCGAGCGCCCGCGGCGTCCGCGCGGGGTACGTAGGTGATCAGCATCGACTGCTTGGCGTCGTACGAGCAGCCGAGGATGCAGTAGCCCGACTCGACGCAGCCCTCGCGGTTGTGCTTCGTGACGAAGCCCGAGTAGCCGAGCTTCTCGGCGCCGCTGCGGATCCGGCGGTTGAGCGCGTTCACCTGCTGCTCGAGAATCTGCTTGACCTCGAGGTTCTTCTCGACGCGCTCGAAGCTCGGCCGCAGCGCCTCGGGCGTGAGATCGGGGAGCGCGTGCTCCTCGCGCCACATGGCGAGGATCGGCTCCGGCGTCCGGAACGCGTAGCAGAGGTTGTGGACCGTCGATCCGCCGACGTTGCGGCCCTGCAGGATCTGGATCGCGCCGTCGCTCGTCTGGCGCATCCCCGCCTCTTCGAACAGTCGCGGAAGCATCTGGTCTTCGCGCTGCGTGAAGTCGGCCTTCGTCCAGTAGTGCCCCTGCTCGAGGACGACGACGTCGTGGCCGGCGCTCGCGAGCTCGGCGGCGACGACGGCGCCGCCTCCGCCGCTGCCGATCACGCAGACCTCCGCGCGCTCGGCGAGGTCTGCGCCGCGGTCGATGAGCTGCTCGATCACGCGGGGCCCGCCGCGGGCCGCAGGAGCGGGCCTGCGTAGCCGATCCCCGGCCAGGTCTCCTCCTGGCTGTAGTAGCCGAGCAGCGCGAGGTTGCGAAGCGCGAGGAACGCCTGACGCCGGAGCGCGAGGCGGCTTCGCATCCAGCCGGCGAGCGTGGCGTCCTGCTCCGCGGGAGTGAGGCGCGTGAAGCGAGAGAAGCGAAGGTCGACGCCGACCGGCGCCCAGTCGACGACACGCAGCAGCGTCGGCAGCGGCGCGGTGATCGAAGGATCTAGCGACGCGCAG
>JAYRMX010000159.1:0-6284 GCA_041912475.1 Myxococcota bacterium | reverse complement strand
CGGGGCTTTCTCCCCCTCCTCGCCCTCCAGCTTCGCGCCGAGAGCGCGGGGCACCTCCCGGCCTGCTGCGGGGACGCGGCCGCGCCGCGAACCCGTCGGGGGCCGACCGACGGCCGCGGCCGGCGAGCGAAGCGAGCCGATGCGGCTGAGGCCGGCCGCGTAGCGGCCGCGCGGCGAGGCCGCGCGGGCCTTCGCCGCGGCGCGCGGCATACTCGCGGGGCAGACGAATCGGAGGACGCAATGACGATGCAGCGCCGCAGGTTCGGAACGCTCGAGGTATCGGCCCTCGGCCTCGGCTGCATGGGAATGAGCGAGTTCTACGGTCCGACCGACGAGACCGAGGCGATCGCCACGATCCATCGCTCGCTCGAGCTCGGCATCACGCTGCTCGACACGGCCGACGTCTACGGCCCCTTTACCAACGAGGAGCTCGTCGGCCGCGCGATCCGCGACCGCCGCGACCGCGTCGTTCTCGCCACCAAGTGCGGAATCGTGCGAGATCCCGTGAAGCGCACCATGCGCGCGATCAATGGCCGGCCCGAGTACATCCGCGAGGCGTGCGAAGCGAGCCTGCGGCGTCTCGGCGTCGACCACGTCGACCTGTACCAGCTCCACCGCATGGACCCGAACGTCCCGATCGAGGAGAGCGTCGGCGCGATGGCCGATCTCGTTCGCGCCGGGAAGACGCGCGCGATCGGACTCTCGGAGGTCGGCCCCAACACGCTGCGGCGCGCGTTCGCCGTACACCCGGTCGCGTCGCTGCAGAGCGAGTACTCGCTCCTCACCCGCGAGGTCGAAACGGCCGTGCTGCCGGCGTGCCGCGAGCTCGGCGTGGGATTCCTCGCGTACAGCCCGCTCGGCCGCGGGCTGCTCTCGGGCCGCTTCCGCTCGCGCGCCGACTTCGGCCCGGACGACTATCGCCAGTTCAGCCCGCGCTTCGCCGAGGGGGCCTTCGAGGCGAACCTAGACCTGGCGCTCCGGGCCGCGAAGGTCGCCGAGCGAAAGGGCTGCACGCCCGCCCAGCTCGCGCTCGCCTGGCTGCTCGCGAGCGGCGACGAGATCGTTCCCATCCCCGGCACCAAGAGCCGCGCGCGGCTCGAGGAGAACGCCGGCGCGGCGCGCATCGCGCTCTCGCCCGCAGAGATTGCCGAGCTCGGCGAGACGATCCCGGCCGGCGCTGCGGTCGGCGCGCGCTATCCCGCGGCGATGACGCCTCGCTGGGACTGACCGGCGGCGTAGCGCCGCCAGACCCTCGCCCGGCGCCTGCTTCAAACCCTTCGGCGCGGGCGCCGCGTCCGCGACGAATCGCCCGCCACGCGGCGGCGCCCTCCGGCCTCGTCCCGGCTGCCCGATCTTCCGCGCCGCACCGCCGCTTCCGTCGTAAGATCCGGGAATGCCGAACGCCAAACTCGAGAAGACAGCCCGGAAGCGGATCCCGTCGTTCATCTCGCCGTATCGGATCGATCGCGGCAAGAAGTTCCGGCTGAAGGACATCGACCCGGCCGATACCGGGCGGCTCGAGTCCGAACAGAAGCAGGAGTCGCGCGACGTGCTCCAGCGCGGCGTCGCCGAGCTCGCGCGGCTGCAAGAGATGCTCTACGCGCAGGATCGCTGGGGTCTGCTGCTCGTCTTCCAGGCGATGGACGCGGCCGGCAAGGACGGGACGATCAAGCACGTCATGTCCGGCGTCAATCCGCAGGGCTGCCAGGTCTACTCGTTCAAGCAGCCGTCGACCGAGGAGCTCGACCACGACTTTCTGTGGCGCGCGTGCAAGGCGATCCCCGAGCGCGGCCGCATCGGCATCTTCAACCGTTCGTACTACGAAGAGGTGCTCGTCGTCCGCACGCATCCCGAGCTGCTCGCCCGCCAGCACATGCCGCCGTCGCTCGTGACGCGGGACATCTGGAAGGAGCGCTTCGAGGACATCAACGCCTACGAGCGCTACCTCACGCGCAACGGCATCGCGATCCGCAAGTTCTTCCTCCACGTCTCGAAGAAGGAGCAGAAGCGTCGCTTCCTCGAGCGCATCGACGACCCCGACAAGAACTGGAAGTTCTCGATGGCCGACGCACAGGAGCGCGGCCGCTGGGACGACTACATGAGCGCGTACGAGGACATGATCCGCCACACCGCGACGCCGCATGCGCCGTGGTTCGTCGTCCCGGCCGACAACAAGTGGTTCACGCGCCTCGTCGTGGCGGCGGCGGTGATCGACGCCCTCGATGAGATGAACCTCTCGTTCCCGAAGGTCGACGCCGCGAAGCGTCGCGAGCTTCGCGCGGTGCGCGCGCTGCTCGAGAAGAACGGGAAACCCCGGAAGAAGGCACGTTGACCGGGGAGCGGCGCCGCTTCGCCCGCATCCGTCACCGCGCCGGCTGCGAGTTCGAGCTCGACGGGCGCCGCCACACCGGGATCGTCGGCAACGTCTCGCCCCGCGGCCTCTTCGTGCAGAGCACGGTGCGACCGGCCGAAGGCACCGAGCTCGACCTCGCGCTGCGGCCAACCTCGGGCGCACCCCTCTCGCTCCGCGTCACGGTCGTCCGCCATGCGAGCCCCCACCGCTCCGCCGCCGCCGTCTCCGCCGTCGGCTTCGCCGCCGAGATCACCTGGGCGCCCGAGGCGTACTACGCGCTGCTGCTGACGCTGGGGTCGGCGTAGGAGCGGCCTGCGCGCCGGCGCTCACCGCGGCGCGGGGGAGCGTTCGAGGACGTTCGGCGCGCCGAGACTGCAAAGCGAGAGAGACGGAAAGAACGTCCCTGCGAGGCGGCGCCCGGATTCGAACCGGGGATCAGGGATTTGCAGTCCCATGGCAACACGATGTAAGACATTGATCTAGCTAGGTTTTATCGAACGGATGGAGCCAGCCGTAAGCACACCGTAAGCGCCAGAACCGATTTCACCCGCGGGGATGGAGCCTCGAAGCACCCACCTTCGGCCGCCGGCTCGTGCGGCAGCCCTCCGCGCCTACGCCGCGGCTTCCGCCACGAACGTCACGGCAACCGGACCGGCGGGCCGCTCGCCGTGATCGAGGCGGTCGGCCAGCACGCGGAGCGCAAGCGCCTGCGCGTGAGCGAGCGCCTCCTCGGACGTCGCGCCGTAGGCCATGCAGCCCGGCAGGTCGATCACCTCCGCGAGCCATCGCCCGTCATCCTCGCGCTCGATCTCAACCCGGTACGCCATGGCGTCCACGAGCCTACGTCTCGGCCGGCGGCTCTGCGAGCCGCAGGGGCCGCCTGCGCCTACTCGAAGAACGCGGACGCCGGGTGAGCGGGGGCCCGGGCTCCGGTGTCTCGGGCTCGGCGGCCGCGGGGGGCATACGGCGCGCCGCGCGTAGTGCAGCGTGCTATGCGTCTGGCCGAAGGGAGACGCCATGGGCACCAACGGCTCGAACGGAAGCAGTCTCCCCGAATCCCTGGTGCAGAAGATCGACGCAGGCGAGGCGCTCACGGAGGCGGAGCTTCGGTGCCTGATCGAGGCCGAGGCGGGGCTCCTCGGCATCTCCGGTGAGGAGGCTGTGGAACGCGCGCGCCGCGGCGCTCTCGGCGGCAGCTACATCGCCGCAGACCTCGAGCTACTCGTCTCCATGCTGCCTGCCGCGTAGCGCTCGCGTCTCGTGCCCATCGTGGAGAAGACGCTGCCGGGCGCCGCCCGGGCGTTCTGTGACCGGCTGAACTCGCTCCTCGCTGCAACGCTCACCGAATCGCGGCTCGTCGTGTTCGAGGCCCGCGGGGCGTTCTGCCTCGGGTTTCGCCGCCGGGGCGTCATCGTCGAGGCTCCTCTCTCGACGCGGAGCGGTCGCTTCGGTCTCTCTATCGGCCAGACATTCGAAGGTGTCTCCGAGCCCGGTGGCATCCGGCTCACAACGCGCAGCTACCGCTACGTCCTCACGCCCGAGGGTGCGCAGGAGGGGCTCTTCCGCTGGGAATATGAGAAGAGATGGCCGAGGCCTGAAGACCGCTGGTGCCGCCATCACCTACAGGGAACGGTGTCGGTTCCGTTGCCTTTGGGCTCTGTGGCGCTCGATGCCCTTCACGTTCCCACCGGATACGTCACGCTCGAGGAGGTCCTGAGGTTCTGCATCGTGGACCTCGGCGCGAAGCCCCGAAAGAAGGGATGGCACGAACGGCTCGAGGAGAGCTACCGGCGCTTCCGAGAAGACGAGGAGTAGGTCTTCCGCCGCGGAAGATCTGGTGGGCGATTGCCGTCAGAGCCTCGGGCGTTCCCCGCTCGACGACGGTCTGCGCCTGCCGGGCGGTCCATCGCCTCAACTATCGGACGCCATGGGGCGCGCTGAGACTGGAGGCCTTTCGGGCTCGCGTCGCACCGCTGGCGAGGTCGCGGGGAAGGACCCGCGGAGGGCGTCAGCGGTCGAGCAGCCCGGCCAGGGGCCCGCGATTTTCACCTCGCAAACCTCGGCCGCGTGCGCGAGCACCCCGCCACGGTTCGCCCCCGCTGAAGCCGCAGAGATTCGAAGCCCCCTACGGCGCCTCGGGCTCGGCGACCGCGGGCGGCGCCGGCACGGGCCACCTCTCGCGCCAGGCCGTCACGAGAAACGCAGCGCGCTCGCTTGCCGTGAGCCGGCGCCAGCGCTCGAGCAGCTCGGCAACGGCGGGCGACGTGACGGGCGTGCTCACGCCGCCGCAGCCCTCGCCCGTAGCAGCGTGCCGAGCGCGTCAGCTGCCTGCCGCGCCAGCTCCGACTCGAACTCGGGCTCGGGGATGCTCGCCACGCGCTGCCACCGCGAAGATTGCGAGCGCGTCACGTCGTCGGGGAGCCGCGAAATCAATGTCGCGTCGTACGACTTTGATCTACGGTCGCCACCCTTCTCCACCGTCTCCGCGAGCAGCTCCCCGATCCGCCGCTCGGCGCGCAGCAGCGGCCCGGTCACGCCACGCCCTGCTCCGGCTTCGGCTTCTGGAACTCGAGCACGATCTTCGTCGGAGCTTCAGCCGCGTCCAGCTCGTGACGGGTGATCCGCGGCACCAGGCGGTCGAGGAGCGCCGCCATCATGCGGGCGTCGCCTTCGAGGGCCCGTTGCACCAGCGCGGCCGCGATCGCCTCGGCGTGCTCCACCACGGCCCGCGCCAGGGCCTCCTCGAAGAGCTTTCGATGGGAGGGCCTCCCCTTCGGGTTGCCCGAGACGCCCTTCGGCCACGGCGGCCGCAGGTTCGCCCGCCCCGTTGTTTGCCCGGTGTGTACCACCGGGACGGGATCGGTCGTCGTCGTGTCGTTCGGCATGGTGCCCTCCTTCTCGGCCTCATCGGTACACCTCGCGCCGGTGTCCGATGCGAACCACCAGCACGGTGAGCACGTCATCCTCGATCGCGTAGGCCACGCGGTAGTCGCCGACGCGCAGGCGGTAGTAGCCCTCGCTGCCGTGCATCTTCACGACGCCCGCCGGGCGCGGCATCGCCGCAAGAGCGTCGATCGCGCGACGGATGCGCTCCTGCGGCTCGCGGGCGAGCCCTGCCAGGGCGCGCCGGGCAGCGGGGCGTAGCTCGATCCGGTAGGTGCGCTCGGGCGTCAGAGCCCCAGCTCCGCCTTCACCTTCTCCCACGGGATGCTCTCGCCAGGCTCGGCCAGCGCCTTGCGCGCCTCCTCGAGGTCGATCCGCTCTTCGAGGTCTTCGAGGAAGGCGAGATCCTCGGCCGTCACGAGCGCCGCCACGGGCTTGCCGTTGCGCGTGAGGGTCACGCGGTCGCGGTCCTTCTCGACGCTCTCGACGGTCGCCCCGAGGGCCTTCTGCGCCTCCGCAACGCTCATCCTGCGCATGGCCGTCTCCCTGCCCCTCTCGGGCGTCAGGATACGTCTCGGCAGTCCCGAGGGCGAGGAGAAGGGCCGGAGCGCTCACCGGCCGCGCGAAGGCGGCGCCGCAGCGCTGGCAAACGACGTGCTCCGTATCGAGCGAAGCCTTCGGCCGCCACGCCGCGAGCAGGTCGCCCGTGAGCCCCGGCAGGAGCGCCACCTTGCCGGCGTAGACACCCTCGAGCGTCGCACGCCAGCTCTCGCGCCATGCGTCGAACTCGCGTTCGCGCGTCATCAGCAGGCACTCCAGCGTTGCCGCGTCGCGCACGAACTTCGCCGCCTCCCGGCCGCCCGGCGCCCCGCCGTGCGCGGCGAAGCGCTCGCGGGCCCGGGCGAGCGAGGCTCGCCAGTCGGCCTCCTCCGCCACGCCCGGCGCACGCTAAGACAGACGGTTGGGTCCAACTTGCTTTGCCGGTTGTCTGGGACCGGTAAAGCCGCCCAGTGAGGTTCGGAGGCCGAACTGGGCCATGCCGCGCGTG
>JAYRMX010000158.1:0-39727 GCA_041912475.1 Myxococcota bacterium | reverse complement strand
GGCGAGCGCGCGCGCGTCCGGCGCGAGCGCGAGACCCGGCGCGGGAAGCGCCGCCTCGGCGAAGAGCAGCACGTGAGATCCGTACAGGCCGACCTGATCGATCGTCTGGCCCGCTCCCCACGCGCGCAGCTCGGGGGGACGGTCGGCGGTGAGGACGACGAGCGGAGCCCGTGCGTGGAACGCTTCGACCACGGCCGGAAGAAAGTTCGCCGCCGCCGTTCCCGAGGTGCAGACGAGCGCCACCGGCGAGCGCGACGCTCGCGCGATGCCGAGGGCGAAGAACGCGCACGACCGCTCGTCGAGATGCGGGTGCAGCGTGAGGCCTGCCGTTCGCGCGGCCGCGACGACGAGCGGCGTCGAACGCGATCCCGGGCACAGGCACACGTGCTCGACCCCCGCCGCGGCGAGAGCGCCGAACAGCTCGGCCGCGAAGATCTCGTTGGCGCTTCGAGCGCCGCTCGCCGAGTCGGGCATCTACAGCTCCAGCAGCGCCGCGAGCCCGCCGCGGAGCTTGAGTCGCGTCTCTTCGAGCTCGCCCTCGGGCGACGAGCCCGCGACGATGCCCGCGCCCGCATGCAGGAGCGCGTCGTCGCCGCGCAGGAGGAGCGTCCGCAGCGCGACGGCGAGCTCTCCGTCGCCGCCCGGCGCGAACCATCCGATCGCCCCCGCGTACCATCCTCGACTCGCACGCTCGTTCGCGCGAAGCCAGGCGAGCGCCGCGGCGCGCGGCGCGCCCGCGACAGCCGGGCTCGGATGAACGAGCGCGGCGAGCTCGAGGATCGAGCGCGGCGCATCCGCGCGAAGCCGTCCCGCGATCGGCGTGTGGAGGTGCGAGATGGCGTCGAGGCGAAGGACCTCGGGCGACTCGGGAACGCTCAGGCGCTCGCAGCACGCCTCGAGCGCGCCCCGCAGCGCGCGGACGACGAGCGCGTGCTCCTCCTGCTCCTTCTTGCTCTCGCGAAGCTGCGCGGCGAGCCGCGCGTCCTCCTCGGGCGAGCGGCCGCGCGGGGCCGATCCGGCGAGCGCGCTCGTCCGGATCTCGCGGCCGTCGACGCGGAGGGGGCGCTCGGGCGTGGCGGCGAGGAGCGTCGCGCCGCCGAATCCGACGGCCACGCGGAAGCACGAAGGATTCGCCGCCCGCAGCGCGTCGAAGACCCGATCCGCGTCGAAGCCTTCCGAGCGAGAGAGCGTGCAGCAGCGGGCGAGCACGACCTTCTCGAAGCGCCCGTCGCGGATCGCGTCGAGGGCGCGACGAACGAGCGCGCGAAAGCGTTCGGGCGATGGAGTGGCGCTCGCACGGAAGGTCGGCGAGGTCTCGTCCCGCTCCGCGATCCGCGCCTGCGAGCTCGGCGCACCGCGCCGCATCGGGTCGGCGAGCGCTCGCCAGCTCGCCTCGGCGGCCGAGACGAGCGCGTCCGCATCCCCGTGCGGGCGCGCGAGGATCGCGACGGTATGGCTCGCGCGGTCCGCGCGCGCGACGACGAGATGCTCGGGGAGAACGAATCGCGCCGGAGCGAATCCCCGCCACGCCCCTTCCTGCCCCGCGGACGAGAACGCGAAGCCGCCGGTGAGAAGCGGCCCGTCGAGCGGCGAGGCCGGCAGCGGAGCCGACCCTGCGAAGAGCGCCGCGGCCTGCTCGGCCACGTCGCGAAGGCGCCCGAAGCCCGAGCCTTCGAGCGTCGACACGGCGCCCGCCGCGACGAACCGGACGCTCGCGTCGGGCGGCTCCCACGAGAAGCGCTCGCCCGCCCCCGCAGCGGCGAAGACGCCGCCGGGATCGAGGCCTCGCAGCGGCCGGGACAGCCACGCGCACACCGGGCGGCCCCTCTGGGCGCTCTCGTGCTGTGCGGCGCGCACGCGCGACCGCAGCTCGCGACGGTCTCCCTCCGAGAAGCCGCTCATCGCCGGCGCCTGCGGGCGACCACGAGCTGCGCCGCACCGAGCAGGAGGCGGCGGTGGGTCACGTGCTCGAATCCGGCGTCGCGAACGCGCCGGAGCAGCGCGTCGCCCGGCGGAAGGTACGACGCGGAGCGCGGAAGATACGCGTACGCCGCGCGGTCCGAGAGCAGCGCGCCGACACGGGGAACGACGCGGCCGAAGTAGACCCCGTGTGCGAAGCGGACGAGCGGAGAGCGCGGGGCATCGACCTCGAGGAGCGCGAGGCGCCCGCCGCAGTCGAGCACGCGCGCCATCTCGCGCAGCACCGTGTCGATCGACACGAAGTTGCGTAGAGAGAAACCGCAGGTGACGACGGTCGCGACCGCATCGGGGAGCGGGATGCATTCGGCGTCGGCCTGGACCAGCGCCGCTCGCACGCCGCGCCGGCGAGCGCCGCGCAGCATGCCGCGCGTGTAATCGACGCCGACCACCCGGGCGCCGCGCGCGGCCGCGAGCGCGGCGAGGTCGCCCGTCCCGGTCGCGACGTCGACGACGAGGTCGCCCGGACCGGCCGCGACCGCGGCGAGCGCACGGCGCCGCCAGCGCTGGTCGAGGCCGAACGTGAGCAGGCGGTTCAGTGCGTCGTAGCGCGGCGCGATGCGCTCGAACATCTCCCGAACCGCCGTTCGCTTCTCGGCGTCCGACGGCAGCGCCGCTAGCGCCATGCGACCTCCAGCTTCGCCGACTCGACGGCGGCGAGCGCCGCGACGAGGGCCTCCCGGTCTTCGCGGCCCTCGAGGCGGGCGAGCGCGCGGTTCACGACGGTGCGCTGGAAATGGAGCGCCACGAGGCGCGTCACCGCCGGGAGCAGCGACTTGAACGCGTCGGCGATGGCATCGCTACGACCGGCCTCCTTGCCTCCGTGCCGCACGAAGCGGTCGAAGAGCTCGATGGCGCGATCGGCGACCGCCTGGACCGAGCGCGCGTGATCGGTCGCGATCGCGAGCAGCTCGTCCAGCGGGAAGCCGGCCTCGAGGATCGCGAGCGACGCGCGCGCCATCTGGAGGTCGGCGTCCGTGAAGCGCTCCTCACCGCCGATGCGCATCGGCTCGACGAGGCCGGCCGACTGTGCGGCGAGGACGAGCGGCTCCGGGATCCCCGCCTCGCGCGCGAGCTGCGAGCGCGTGTAGGAGCGCTCGCCGGCGCGCGCTTCGGCGAGCGCCGTGACCAGCGAATCGGGCGCGGGGGATCCCGCGACCCCCGGGTCGAGGGCGCGCTTGATCAGCGCGAGCGAGAAGCCGTCTGCGAGGAGCGCCCGGATCCGCCGCAGCCGCTCGAGGTGCGATTCGGTGTAGACGGCGGTCCGGCCCACCCGCCGCGGCCCCGGGAGCAGGCCGCGGGCCTGGTAGAAGCGAACGGTGTCGACCGGGACACCCCCCGCCGCCGCCAGCTCCTCGACCCGATAGTCCATGCGAATACTCTAGGAGTAATCGCTCACACTGTCATCCCCGGAGCGCCCCCTGTGCCTTCGCCCCCGGGCCGGCCCGCAGCATCGGCCGGACGTCGGACCCCGCCGGGCGGAGCCGGGTGCGGCGTCAATCGCCGGCGCCTTCGACGCGCAGGGCGACGGCAGCGTCGAGCCCTTCCCCGGGATCGAGCACGGCGACGCCGGTCTCGCGCTGTCCCGCGGCGAGCAGGTTGAACCCGTCGTTCGCGTTCGTGACGGGCTCGACGGCGAAGAACGGCTCGCCCGGCGGCGAGTAGACGATCACGTGCGAGCAGCTCGGGCTCGCCTCGACGCGGAGCGCGACGCCGCTCTCCGGCCAGCGAAGCAGCGCTCGCCCGTCCCAGCCCGAGAAGCAGTGGTCGAGCGCGACGTCGAGCGGTCGCGGCGCCGAGAAGTCCTGCGTCGCGGGAATGGGAACGGGCGGCCCGTCGGGCAGCGGCGTCGCGCCGGGATAGACCCCGGCCGCACGCAGCCCGATCTCGACGTTCTCGCCGGCGCGGAGCGCGCGGCGAAAGTACGGATGGAACCCGCAGCCCGCCGGCATCCGCGAGGGCCCCGTGTTCACGACGCGGAGCGACATCGCGAGCGTGTCGCCGGCGAGCGCAAAGCGCGCTTCGCAGCGCAGCGCGAACGGGAAGTTGAAGTCCGCGAAATCCTCGGAGCGGATCTCGAGCGCGAGCTCGTCCGCCGAGCGGCGAAGGATCCGCCACGGCCGATCGCGAACGTCGCCGTGAATCGCGTGCTTCTCGGGATGCCGCAGCCGGAACGTCCTTCCCTCGAAACGAAAGACGCCGTCGCGTACGCGGTTCGAGTACGGCGCGAGCGTGAAGCTCGACGCATCCGACGAACGCGCGAGCGGCTGCAGCGACGGTCGCAGGATCGGCAGCCATGCGCCGCCGATGCGCGCTTCGAAGCCGACGACGCTTCCGCCGATCTCCGGATCGACGGCCAGCCGAAGCCGATCGCTCTCGAGACCCACGACGCTCATCGAACGACCCCTCGGTGCAGACGGCCGGTACGCGCTCGGGCGAGGGCGCCGCGCGCCTCGCCGCCTGCACCGTAGCGGCGCTGCCGAGCCGCGCCTGCACGTTCGTTGCCGCCTCGCGCGCGTCTCAAGGGGCCCGGCCGGGACGCCGATCTACGCAGCGGGGGACAGAGAACCCATGGACGACGCGAGCGTCCTGCTCCTCGAGAGCACGCCGGAGCGCGCCGCCGCGCTCGCGCGGCGGATCCGGAGCCTCGGCGGGTACCGCCCGGTGGCCGCCAAGAGCCCCGAACAGGCGCTGCGCCTCGCCGAGGACTCGAGGTTCGACATCCGCTCCGTCGTTCTCTCGCCGGATTTCCCGTTCGCCGACCCGCGGCGGGCCCTCGCGCGGCTGCGGAGTCTTCGCAGTGCGCGCCCGCTGCGGTTCATCGCGACGGGCCCGAGGCCGGCGGCCGAAGCGCTCGCGCGGCTTCGCGAGGCGGGCGTCGAGCTCGCGCTCTGGGAGCCCTTCGACGACGCGCGGCTGCGCTTTCAGATCAACCGCTCGCTCGCCGCTCCGCAGCAGGAATCGGTGCGCCGCGATCAGCGCGCGCCGACGGACTGGCGCGCGCGCATCCGAGGCGCGGGCCGCGAGAAGGAGGCCCTCGTCTACAGCGTCTCGCCGGGAGGCGCGTTTCTGGCGACGCCGCGCCCGTCGATGCGCGGAGCGCAGGTCTCGGTCGAGCTGCCGCTTCCGGCCGGAAACGTGAGCTTCGAGGGCCGGGTGCTCTACACCAACGTGCCCGGGAACCTGCGCCGGAGCGATCTGCCCGTCGGCATGGCCGTGGCGTTCGAGACGCTCGCTCCCGAGGTCGAGCGCGATCTTCGCTTCACCGTCGCGCAGACGCTGCTCGCGCTCGTCGTCTGAGCGACCTCCGGCAGCGTCCCGGCGGCGGCGGCGCGTGCCCCTCTCGGCTCGCA
Source organism: Myxococcota bacterium (assembly GCA_041912475.1). Classification (GTDB taxonomy): domain Bacteria; phylum Myxococcota_A; class UBA9160; order UBA9160; family UBA9160; genus MYXO. Next base: position 34,397 of record JAYRMX010000158.1, on the reverse strand, counting down.
CCGCGCGGGGCGCCGCGCCACCGCGACCCGATCTACCGGGAGGCCGCGCGTCGCGACGCTCGCGCCCGCTCGAGGCGCAGTGCCGCGAGAACCGCGAGCGACTCGATGCCGAGCAGGCCGCACGACGCCGGCGGCGTCACGGTGAACGAGACCGACTCCTGCGACTGGCAGCCCTCGGGGTTCACGATCGTGAGCGCGTGGGCGCCGTTCACGAGGCCGGCGGGAACGGTTGCGACGTAACGACCGGCCGTGAACGTCACGGCCGCCGGAGTCGAATCGAAGTAGGCCTGCGCGCTCGGACCGATTCCGGTCGCGCTCAGCTCGACGACCTGGCCGATCGGGCCCGACGCGGGATACACCGACGCGAGCGCGGTCGTGCTGGCGCCGATGCACTGGCTGTCGCAGACGTTCCCGACGCCGTCGGCATCCGTATCGGCCTGATTCGCGTTCGCCTTTGCTGCGCAGTCGTCGCACGCATCTCCGACGCCGTCCGCGTCGAAGTCGGCCTGGTCATCGTTCGCAACGTCGGGGCAGTTGTCCTGCCCGTCGAGCCGCACATCGCGGTCGCGGTTGATGCCGAGGCGCGTCCCCGACCCCGGCGTCGCGCACGTGAACGTCAGCTCCTGCCCGGGCGTCGCCGCCAGCGCCGTCAGCGACGCGAGCGAGATCGCCGCGCCGCCGTTGTCCGGGGTGAACGACGGGCTCGCCGATCCGCTACCGACCCAGCCCCTGCGGACGCCGCCGACCGTCCCCTTCACGATGAGGTCGCACTCCTTCACGCCGTTTCCGACGATCTTCGACGTGAAGGCCGTCGACGCGCGCGCCACGAGCAGGTTGATTCGCGGCGTCGCCACCGCCGAGTTCGTGCTCGTGAGCGTCACCTGCTGGCCGACGATCGGCGCGAGATCGCTCTCGAAGGCGAGAACGAACTTCTCGTCGTCGTGGCGCACGCCATTGACGGCCGTCCCGCTGGTGAACCCGGTCGTTCCGAAGCCACCGAGGTTCGCCTGGTTGAACACGGTGGCGTTGAGGAACCGGAACACCGTGTCCGTGCTGCCGTCGTGGAGGAAGCCGAAGCCGCGGATCTGGTTGCCCTGATGCGCCGTGTTGAGCGCGTTGTTGAAGGACACGTCCGGCATGCCGAACATGCCGACCTTCTGATAGGCGTTGCGCAGATGCGCGATCTTGAAGATCTGCTGCTCGTTCTCGAAGCTCGCCTGCCCGTCGGTCCCGAAGAAGCCCTGCGACGGGTCGAGGCGGTGGCAGCCCTCGCAGGTGAAACCGAAGTTGTTGAGGTTCGCGCCGTCCGCGCGGCGGCCCGTCACCGTCGTTCCACCGACGCCCGTGTTGCCGGGGTCGGAGCCGCCCGAAGTGAAGTTGAGGCCGAGGTAGAAGTTCCGGCCGTTCGACTGCGCGGCCGTGAGCGAGTTGTCGAGCGCGCGCACCGGGTTCGGCGGCGGCTGCACCTGGAGCTGGAACGTCGAGAACTTCTGCACGTCGGACAGCAGGGTCGGCGGCGCGTTCGGGCACGTGAAGCTCACGTTCATCCCGACGAGCCCGGGGAACGCGACGATGAAGTTGCGGAAGGAGAGGTCCGAGTCCGTCGCGCTCTGGCCGAGGCAGCCGTTCGAGCGATCGCCGCGCCAGTGCATCGGACCGTGGTTCGCGAGGCCCCGCAGCGTCTGCGTCGTCATCGCGCCCTTCATCGCGCTGAACTCGGAGACGTTCCCGGTGCCGTTGATCGGCGGGTTGAACGCGCCCGCTCCGATCGAGAGCCGGATCGGCATCGGGTTGCTCGCCTGCGAGTCGTCCGGGTTTCCGAGGTCCCACGCGAGGTCGTCCATGTCGCCGAAGACGTGGCAGCTCGAGCACGAAGCCTCGCCGTTGCTCGAGGTCGCGACGGCGTCGTAGAGCATGAACCGGCCCTGCGTGACGCTCGCCGGCTCGGGGTTGAACAGCGCAACGTGCGAGGTCTCGATCCGTGTCGAGAGGTCGATCACCGAGACCGAGTTGTCGAAGCGCGTGAGCACGTAGAGGCGGTTGCGCGCGGAATCGAGCGCGAGGCCGGCCGGCCCGCCGCCCGACACCGGGATGTACTGCGAGCTCTGGATCGTCGGATCGAAGCTGTCGTTCTCGAGGGTCGAGGTATTGAACACCCCGACCTTGCTCGAGCCGAACGCTGCGACGTAGAGCTTCGTCCCGTCCGGCGAGACGGCCATGTCGACCGGCGTCGCGAGGCTGTGGTCCGCGGTCCCGGCCGGCGCGGGACGGATCGCGTAGTTGATGTGCTTGTTGAGGTGGCGGGGATTCACGGCCGCGCCGTCGAGCACCGTCACGCGGTACTCGGCGAGGTGTCCCTGCACCGTCGCGGGCTCGCCCGGCGTCTTGAACCCGGCGGCGAACACGCCCGGCCCTTCGAAGCGAACTTCGTTCCTCGCCTCCGCGTTCGAGACGTAGACCTTCCCGCTCACGGGGTTGACGGCCATGTTGAACAGCGTCGTCCCGACGCCGGGCCACTGGCTGGTTTCGCTCAGCGTCGTCGCGTCGATCGCGAACACGTCGCGGTCGGGCAGGTTGAAGCGAACCACCTGGCTCCAGTCTCGCGCGAGCTCGTCCTCCCACTTCCCGCTCGACGGGTTGTACTTGACGATGAGCCCGACCTCGGGCGCGGTCGCCGACGAGTCGTTCGCGTCGCGGTCGGGGCCCGGGTTGCCGCCCGGAGACACGAGGCCCTGCGAGTTCGTGCACGTCCCGGCCGCAGCAAAGCCGTCGCAGACCACGCCCGCGGAGACGGTCGTCGTCTGGTTGCCCGAGTGGAAGATGGCGGCGTACACGGTGTTTCCGCTCGGGCTCACGGCGAGCGCGCGCGGAGTATCACCGAACAGCGTCACGATCTTGAGCGGAGTCCCACCGAACGTCGCTCCCGGGTTCGCGCCGTCGAAGACCCAGACGTCGGCGCGGCCGACGCCGGCGGTCGTGAGCTGCGGGTCGCCGGCGCCGGGAACGCCCGAGATCGACGCGTCGGTCCGCTGCTGGCCCCGGTGCGCGGTCGTGATGAACGCGCGGTCGTTGGACGAGAACACGATGTCGCGCGGCTCGTCGCCGACGACCAGCGTCCGGACGACACGCGGAGGCGTCGCCGCCACGTCGACGATGCTCACGCTGTCCGAGAGGTGGTTCACGACCCAGACTTCGCTCGCGGTGCGCGCTGCGACCGCGACGGGCTCGAGGCCCACCGCGACGGAGCCCGCCTTCGCGATGCCTCCCGCCCCGACGTTGAAGATCTCGAGCCGGCCGTCGGGCGTGTTCGCGACGTACAGCCGCGTGCCGTCGGCCGAGAGGGCGACCGGCCGCACCGGACCCGACTCGAACTCGATGAAGTCGACGGCGCGAGACGGCTGCGCGACGGCTGCAAGGGCGGCACACGCGAGCAGGAGGAGACGGCGGGCGCGGATCATTGCGGTTCCCTTTCGGCGTTCTCGGCAGAGGGCGATTTCGGCCCCGCGCGCACCGCCCCCGGATGGGCGCGGTCCGGCACGGACCCGGGGCACTGACACGGCGGTAAGTAGCATGCCACCCGGCGGGCGAAGGGGGCAAGGAAAACCCGAAGGCCGCGTGTCTTTTTTCGCGCGCCCAGACGGGAGGCACCGCGGCGCGCTCCGCGAGTTTCTCATGGAGCCGCGAAGGCTTGCGCGCTCTTCCGACTCGGGCGTATTCGGCGCCGCGGCGCCGGCGCGGCACGTGCGGATCGCCGCCCGTTCGAGTGAGCGCCGCTCGCGGTCCGGCTGGCCGAGCGGACGCCCGCCTCGGGCGGCCGCCGGGAGACTCCCCGCTTACCCGGCCAGCTCGAGCGCGTCCTCGAGCAGGACCTCGAGCTCGGCGAGGAGCAGCTCCGAAGCGTCGACGCAGCGCGCCTCGGGCGACGCGACGACGTCGAGGTCGGGGGTGTGGACGGTTCCGATGCCGAGCCGCGCGCACGCCTTGTCGACGAGGCGCACCACGACGAGCAGCACGTCGTCGGGGTCGAAGCGCTCGGCATGGTGCTCGCGCGCAATGCGGCAGTAGATCTCCGGGAGCTCCCACGCCTGCATCAGCATCGCGCCGCGGTCGGCATGGAAGCTCTCCAGCAGCTCGCGCGTGAAGCTCTCGGTGAGGCGGTTCGCGTCCGGGTCCTCGCTGCGCAGCTCGTCGATGACGCGCAGCAGCAGCAGCTTTCCGAGATCGTGCAGGAGCCCCGCGACGAACGCGTGGTCGGAGATCTCCTGGAAACGAAGCCGCCGCGCGAGCCACTCCGAACCGGCGGCGCACGCGACCGAGTGTCTCCAGAGCGCACGGAAGAGCTCGCGCAGGTCGCGCGTCTCGGAGACGAAGTTCTTGCGCTGGGTCTCGAGCAGGACGAGATTCGCGACCTGGCGGGCGCCGATTCGCGCAACGGCCTCGCCGACCGTCGTCACCTTGTGGATCCCGCGGTAGAACGCCGAGTTCGCTCCGCGCATGACGGCCGCCGCGAGGACGGGGTCCTGGTTGATGAGCGTCTCGACCTGGCGCAGGTCGAAGTCGCCCGATGCGACGACGGAGCGCACGCGCATCCCGATCTGATCGATCACCGGCAGGTGCGTGTCGCGCGCCTGGAGATGCTCGTCGACGCGCTCGAGCAGCGACTTCTCGGTGATCTCGCTCCATTCCATGCTCATCAGGACTCCTGTTCCAGTACGCGCTCCAGCTCCGCGAGCGCTCGCGGAGACGCCGAGCGTGGAGCGACACGCAGCAGCTCTTCGATCGTCGTGAGACCGCGTGCGGCCTTCGCGAGCCCGTCCTCGAGCAGCGTCGCGGGCCCGGCGCGCATCGCCGAGCGCCGCAGCGACGCCGCCCCGCGCCCTGCGCGCAGGCCTTCGCGGCCCGCGTCGTCGAGCAGCACGAGCTCGAACAGCCCGATGCGGCCCGAGTAGCCGGTCTCGCCGCAGCGACTGCATCCGCGGCCGCGCCGGAAACCGGGGCTCGCGAGCGCATCCGCGGCCGCTCCGAGCGCCCGCGCCTGCGCGGCCGACGGCGCGAACGGCTCGGCGCAGCCGGCGCAGACGCGCCGAACGAGCCGCTGGGCGAGGGCGCCCGCGAACACGGGTGGTGCTCCCGCCGCGACGGCCGCCGCACGCTCGAGCGCGCACACGGCGTCGTCGGCCTCACAGACCGCGAGGATCCGCGGGCCCGGCCTGCATGCACGCAGCAGCGCGGCGAGCTCGGCGTCCCCGCGCACGGACCCGACCGCGACGACGTCGGGGAGCTGGCCCAGCGCCGCTGCGACGCGGTCTTCGAGCCTCCGGTCGCCGGACGCCGGAAGCGGCGCGCGAGAGACTCCGGGAATCGGTGCGCCGGCCTCGTCGTCGAGGAGAACCACGCGCGCGCCGGGATCCGCGACGGCCGCGACGCACGCACGAAGCGTCGTCGTTCGCCCCGATGCAGGAGGGCCCGCAACGAGCAACACGGCGCCGGGGGCAGCGAGCGCGCTCTCGGCGAGCCGGCGCCGCATCGACGGCACGAGCCCGAGATCGTCGAGAGACAGAGCAGGGCGCTCCGGATCGCGGATCCGGATCGTCGCGCACTCGCCGCCGCACGCGGCGAAGAGCGCAACGTCGAGGTCGAGCGTTCGTGCGTCGTGGTCGAGGCGCAGCCGGCCGGAGCGGTGCGGCGCGTCCGGCTCCTCGGCGACACCGGCCTCGAACGCGAGGCGGCGGAGCAGCGGCGGACCCATCGCCGCGGGCAGCTCGCGCAAGGCCGACAGCACGCCGTCACGCCGCGCGCGCACGACGAAGCGGCGCGGACCCGGCTCGAAGTGCAGCTCGTCCGCGCCCGAGCGCGCGCCGGCGGCGAAGATCTCGTGCAGCGAGGCGGCCGCTTCTCGCTCTCCGGCTTCCGCACCTGCGGCAACGCGCGCCGCGAGGGCGGAGCGCGCGAGCGCCTCGTCGATCGCGCTCGAGGAGGCGATCCACGGCGAGACCGCGGGACCGAAGATCGCCTGCGCCGCGGCCGCGTCGTCCTTGTCGAGCGGGTCGGCGAACGCGACGCACACGCGGCCGTCCTCCCTGCGCAGCGGAACGAAGCGGTGACGGCGGCACACGTCGAGCGGCACGCCCTCGAGCAGCCCGGGCTCCGGCTCGATCGCTCCCGCTTCGGCGCACGGAATGCCGACCTGCGACGAGAGCACGCTCGCGAGCTCCTGCGCGCCGAGGAGCCCGAGCTCGATCAGGATCTCGCCGAGCTTGCGCTCGCGATCGTCCGACGCTTCCTGCACCTGCAGGGCGCGTTCGACGTCGGCCTCGCGCAGGTGCCCGAGCTCGACGAGGAGCGTCCCGATCCGCAGCTCGAGACGGTGCGTACACAGGGCGGCGCGCACCCGCTCGGGACGGACGAGGCCGAGCTCGAGGAGCAGGGGGACGAAGGGCCGGCGCCCTCCGAGCTTCTCGCGAACACGCTCGGCGTGGCGCACCTGCGCCTCGCTCACCGCTCCGTCGCGCAGCAGCACCGCGACGAGCTCGCTCCGGGCCGTCGTCGCGGCCGAACCGCGCGCGGATTCGGCCGCCGTGTGCTCGTCGCTCATTCCGGCGAACGCTCCGGGTCGCGCGTTCCGCCCGCTCGCCCCCGGTGAACTCCCGAGCGACGGCGCGAGCGGACGGCGCCAAGATGAGTGGAGAAACCGGAGCAGTAGATCGGGTGTCCCACCGCCGGGCTTGAGGCGGGCCGGCGCCCGGGTATGCTCGCCGCATGGAACCGAAGCGTCCGATGCCCCCCGCCTCGCCGGCGTACGAGCGACCCGCCTTCGACGTGATCCCGCTCGACTGCGAGATCACGGCGTACGCACCCGACGACGAAGACGCGCTGTTCTAGGAGCGCCCCGGGATGCCGTCGCGCGGCGCGTTCGTTCGGCGCGGCGCCGGGGCAGCGGCGCTCCTCGCCGGCCTGCTCGCCGCCTCCCCGGCCGCGACGGCCTTCGACGACACCGATCCGCGCAGCGAGGTTCCGCTCGCCGAGCTGCTCGAGATCGTCGTGCTGCCGCGAACGCTGCTGGCGATCGACGCGACGAGCGGCGGCGAGACCGAGCAGGCGCTCGAGATCGGCGAGTCGGTGCTCTGGCACGCGACGCGCGGGCGTGTCGGCGCGGTGATCACGAACCGAAGGCTGCTGCTCGTCGCGACGAGCTCGGCCGCCTGGCAGCAGGCCCGCTTCCGGCAGGGAGAGCGGCCGCCGGAGTCCGTCCTCCTCGGCGACCGCGTCGCGGTCGTGACGACGCCGAAGCGGGCGCTCGGCTTCGACGGCGGAAGCGGCAACCTGGTGGAGTCGAGCCTCGGCCCGCGCGAGGTCGTGCTCGACGCCGTCGTCGGCGAGAACGTCGGCGTGGTGCTGACCGACCGGCGCGCGCTCGGCGTCTCGCCGTACGCCGGCGGCTTCTTCACGGCGCGCATGCAGCTCGGCGAGCGGACCGAATCGCTGGTCGCGAAGGCGAACCTCGTGACGATCACCACGCCTCGCCGGATCCTCGTCTTCCGCGGGCCGACGGGAGACTGGGAGGAGCGCGACCGCAGTCTCGGCAACTGACGCCCGCGCGCGGCGCGCCGGCCGAGCGTTCGCGACCGAGGACGCCGGGCCGTCCGCGGCGACACGCCGCCAGGGTGGCCTCGGCGGGGCGCTCTGCTACGCGCGCGCCGACGCGACGGGCAGGATGGGCGGCGGCGCGAGCTCGACGCGGTCGCGCCCGGCCGCCTTCGCGCGGTAGAGGGCCCGGTCCGCGAGCTCGATCGCCTCCATCGGGTCGCGTCCCGTGTCGGCTTCGGCGACGCCGATGCTGCACGCAACGCCGACTCCGCTCCCGTCCGGCGCGCGGACCGCGAGCGCCGAGACCTGCCGCCGGATGCGCTCGGCGACGACCCGCGCGCCCGGCAGCGGCGTATCGGTCAGCACGACGCAGAACTCCTCTCCGCCGTAGCGGCCCGCGAAATCGCCGGCGCGCAGCGTCGTTCGCAGCACGCGGCCGACGCCCTCGAGCACCGCGTCGCCGATGCGGTGGCCGTACGCGTCGTTCACGCGCTTGAAGTGATCGAGATCGAGCATCAGCACGCACAGCGGCGTCCTGTGCCGGCGCGCGCGAACGGCCTCGTCGCGAAGCCGCTCGAGCAGCCAGCGCCGGTTGCACGCCCCCGTGAGCTCGTCGATGCTCGCCGAGCGCCGGAGCTGCTGGTCCTCGGCGACGCGCCGCATCGCGCCGTGGATCGCCCGGCGCAGGGACTCCGCCGTGACCGAGCCTTTCGTGAGGTAGTCCTGCGCGCCGCGCTTCATCGCCTGGACGGCGACGCTCTCGTCACCGCCGCCGGTCAGCATCACGACGGGAATCCGGCCGTCGCCGTGCGCGAGCCGCAGCGCCGACAGGAACGCGAGGCCGTCGCCGTCCGGGAGCCGGTAGTCGAGCAGGATGCAGTGCGGCTCCGACGCCGCGACCCGCTCGACCGCCGCTTCCGCGGTCTCGGTTTCGGCGACGATGACGTCCTGGTCGAACGCCCGCGCGATCAGTCGGCGATAGAGCTCGCGGTCCTCGCGGCAGTCGTCCACGATCAGGATGCGAAGCGGGGTTCGCTCCGTGCTCATCGGGTCTCCTCTCTCTCGTGCGTCGGCAATCTCGCGACGCCGAACCAGAACTCGTCGAAGCTCCGCAGCGTCGAAATCAGGGCGTCGACGCCGACGGGCTTCTGCACGTAGCCGTTGGCGCCGGCCCGGTAACACGCGTCGATGTCGCGCCCGGCGGCCGACGTCGTGAAGACGACGATCGGAATCGATCGCAGCGACTCGCTCGACTTCGCCTCGGCGAGCACCTCGCGGCCGCTCGTTCCCGGGAGGTTGAGGTCGAGCAGGACGACGTCGGGGCGCCGGGCCGCCCCCGGCGCCCCGAAGCGGCCGCGGCGGTGGAGGTAGTCGAGCGCCTCGTCGCCGTCCGCGCAGTGCGCCACCGCGTGGGAGAAGCCGCTCCTGCGCAGCGCGCGAAGCGTCGCCTCGAGGTCCTCGGGGCTGTCTTCGACGATCAGCAGACTCCGGTCTTCGCGCGGCGGCATCCCTCAACCTTCCCGGCCCAGCGTGAAGAAGAACGTGCTCCCCTCGCCGGGAGCCGATTCGGCCCACACGCGGCCGCCGTGCCGCTCGACGATCTTCTTGACGATCGTGAGACCCATCCCGGTCCCGCCCGGGAAGCGGTCGCGCGGATTGAGGCGTCTGAAGATCCGGAACACGGACTCGAGATGGCGCTCGCGGATCCCGATCCCGTTGTCGCACACGTAGAAGACCGGCGGGCCGCCGCCGCCGGGCGCCTCCCGCTCGCGCGCGACGCCGATCTCGACCCAGCGCTCGGGCTTCTCGTTGTACTTCACCGCGTTCTCGATCAGGTTGCGGAAGACCTCCGCGACGAGAGCGCCGCTGCACACGACCTCCGGCAGCCGCTCCGGCATCCTCAGCTCGACGCCGTGCTCGCGCAGCATGACGTCGAGCGATTCGGCGACGTCGTCGACGACGGCCTGCAGGTCGGTCTTCGTCACTGCGAGCTTCGCGCGCCCGAGCCGCGCGAACTCGAGCAGGGCGTCGATCATCGCGGTGAGGCGCTCGGCGAGCCGCGACAGCGTCTCGAGCCGCGCGACCCCTTCGGCGTCGAGCGCGTGCGCGTGGTCTTCGAGCAGGAACCGCGCCGTGTTGTGGATGCCTCGGAGCGGCTCCTTGAGGTCGTGCGAAGCGACGTAGGCGAACTCGTCGAGGTCCTCGTTCGAGCGCCGGAGCTGCTCGACCACGTCCTGTAGCGCCTTCGACGAGTCGGCGAGCTCGAGGTTCGCGACCTCGAGATGGCTCGCGTACTGCTGCAGGCGGCGCTCGCTGCGCTTTCGCTCGGTGATGTCGCGCAGGACGCCGCAGAACAGCGGCGCGTCGCCCGGCGGCACGCCGACCGGGTTCACCCAGATCTCGCACGAGAAGACGGTGCCGTCGCGGCGAACGGCCTCGAGCTCGCGCAGCCGGCCGAGGACGCTCGATTCGCCGTGCTCGAGATAGCGTGCGAGGTAGCCGTCGTGACGCGAGCGGTAGGGCTCCGGCATCAGCACCGAGACGTTCCGCCCGACGAGCTCGTCGGGCTCCCAGCCGAAGACGCGGCCGACGGCCCGGCTCGCGCTGCGGATCACGCCGTCGCTGCCGATCGTGACGATGGGGTCGATCGACGCGTCGAGGATCGCGCGCAGCCGCGCCTCGCTGCCGCGCAGCTCCGCTTCGGACCGCTCGCGGCGCTCGATTCCGCGGCGCAGCGTCGCGAGGATCTGCCGCAGGAGAACGGCCGAGACGAGGAGGCCCGTCCCGAGCGCTGCGGCGCTCACGGCGAGCGTTCGGTCGAGGAACTCGGCGGCGCTCGCGCGCGCCAGCTCGCCGCCCATCGCGCGCATCTGGAGCAGCGCGTGGGCGGACTCCCCGGCGGCGAGCAGCACGAGGAACGCAACGAGGCCGAGCAGAGGGATCCCGATCCTGCGCTCCAGCGCAGGCAGGCTCTCGGCGCCGTCCGCCGCCTCGGCTCGCGTTTCGCCCGACATCCCCGACCGCCGGCCCGGATGGGGCCCGCGCAACGGATCGGCAGGGCGGCGGCAGCGGTTGAGCGGACGCCGCGGCGAATCAGGCGAGGATCTTGGATGCCGTCTGAACGACCTGCTCCGGGGTCGGCTTGACGTCCGGCCGCTGCGGGACGGCGCGGCCGCGCTGCACGGCCGGCCGCTCTCCGACTGCCGCGAGCCAGCGCCCGAGGTGGGGCAGCCCCTCGGTCGACACGCCGGCCCAGTCGTGGAGCGACACCCACGGCCAGGTCGCGATGTCGGCGATCGAGTAGTCGCCGGCCAGATACTCGGCCGCGGCGAGCCTGCGGTCGAGCACCTCGTAGAGCCGGCGAGTCTCGTTCTGGTAGCGCCGGATCGCGTAGTCGATCTTCTCCGGCGCGTAGCGGTAGAACACGTTGGCCTGCCCCTGCATGGGGCCGACGCCGCCCATCTGGAACATGAGCCACTGGATCGCGACCGAGCGCGCCTTGCGCTCCTGCGACAGGAAGCGCCCCGTCTTCTCGGCGAGGTAGATCAGGATCGCGCCCGACTCGAAGACCGCGAAGTCGCCCTCGTCGCGGTCGACGATCGCCGGGATGCGGCCGTTCGGGTTGATGCGCAGGAATCCCTCCTGCTTCTGCTCGAGCTGGTCGAGGCGAAGCGCCTTCACCTCGTAGGGCAGCCCGAGCTCCTCGAGGAGGATCGAGACCTTCCATCCGTTCGGGGTCGAGGCCGTGTAGAGATCGATCATCGGGGCTCCCTTCGCGGTTCGCTCCTTCGAGCCTACACGACGGCCGGCCGGGCGGTAGAATGCCCGCATGGTGGTCTTCCTCGCGCACGTCCTCGTCACGGCCGCGCTGCTCCTGCTCGTGGCCAACCTCGTGAAGCACTTCGATGTCGCGGATGCGACCTCGGCGATCCTCGCCGCCGTCGTCCTCGGCCTCGTGAACGCCTTCGTGCGGCCGGTTGCGCTCGTGCTCACGCTGCCGCTCACGCTCGTGACCTTCGGGCTGTTCCTGCTGGTCGTGAACGGGCTGATGCTGAAGCTCGTCGCGGCGATCGTTCCCGGCGTCGAGATCGAGGGCTTCCTGCCGGCCGTCTGGGCGAGCCTGCTCCTGTCGATCTTCAACCTCGGCGTCGAGATGGTCTTCGGGCCGGGCTGGTAGCCGATCACGCCGCCGATCCGTCGCCGAACCGGAGCAGCGCCTGCGCTGCACGCGCGCCGTCGATCGCGGCGCTCATGATGCCGCCCGCCCAGCCCGCTCCTTCGCCGCAGGGAAGCAGGTTCGCGAAGCCGCGCGCGCGAAGGGTCTCGGCGTCGCGCGGCATCCGGACGGGGCTCGCGCTCCGCGTTTCGACGCCGACGAGCAGTGCGTCGCTCCCGGCGAACCCCGGGATCTGCCGATCGAAGCGCGCGAGCGCGCGCGCAACGGCGCCGCGAACGTGCTCCGGGAGCAGCAGATCGACGCGCCCGGGCCGCGTGCCGAACCGATAGCTGGTCCGCGAGGCGCCCCGGCTCTCGCGCCCTGCGAGAAAGTCCTGCACGCGCTGGGCGGGCGCCGTGAAGTCGCCTCCGCCCGCCTCGAACGCAGCCCGCTCGAGGCTCTCCTGCAGCGCGACGCCCGCGAAGGCCCCGTCCCCGAGCGCTCGCGGGGTGATCGTCGTGACGATCGCCGCGTTCGCGAAGCGCGACGAATGGCGCGAGTTGCTCATCCCGTTCGTGCACAGAAGGCCCGGCGCATGCACGCTCGCGACGATCTGCCCGCCCGGACACATGCAGAAGCTGTGCGCCTCGAAAAGGCCGTCTCCCGCCTTGCAGACGAGCGCGTAGTACGCAGGCCCGAGCAGCCTCGCCTCGGCGCCCGTTCCGTAGCGTCCGGCATCGATCAGCGCCTGCGGGTGCTCGACGCGCGCGCCGAGCTGGAACGGCCGCGCCTCGAACGCGACTCCGTCCGCTTCGAGCGCTCGCCACGTGTCGCGGGCGCTGTGGCCCGGCGCGAGCACGACTGCGTCGCACGCGATCTCGCCTGCGCTCGTCCGCAGCGCCGCAACGCGCGCCGCCGCCGCGCGGCTCTCGCCGAGGACGAGCCCGTCGACGCGCGTGTCGAACCGGAACTGCACGCCCTGCGCCTCGAGCCGCCCGCGCAGGCGGGGCAGGATGCGGTGCAGGCGGTCGGTGCCGACGTGCGCGCGCGCGTCGTAGAGGATCTCGGGCGGCGCGCCGCACGCGACCAGCTCCTCGAGCAGCGGCACCTCGAGCGGGTCGTCGATCCGCGTGTAGAGCTTGCCGTCCGAGTACGTGCCGGCGCCGCCCTCGCCGAACAGGAGGTTCCGCTCGGGATCGACCTCGCGCGTCCGCGCGAAACGCGCGACCGCGCGGCCGCGCTCGCGGAGCGCGGGGCCGCGCTCGATCACGAGCGCCGGAACGCCGTTTCTCGCCAGGACGAATGCGGCGAACAGGCCCGCCGGTCCGCTTCCCACGATCACGACGTGCGACTTCGACACGCACGAGTGTCGATCGGCGACCTCGATGCGGCCGCGCGGCGGCGCCGGGACGACGCGGCCGGCGCGTAGCGCGCGCTCGAGCCCGGGCGTCCTTCGCCCGGCGTCGATCGAAAGATCGACGTGGACGACGAAGCGAAGCCTTCGCGCGCCGCCGGGGCGGCGCGCGTCGACCGACTTTCGCGCGATCCGAAAGCCGCGAAGGTCGCCCGGCCCGAGGCCCGCTGCGGCGAGCGCACGCTCGCGAAGCGCGCTCTCGGGCTCGCCGATTCCGAGCGAGAGACCGAGAACGCGCAGCGTTTCGGCCGGCCCGGGCTCGCTCACGGCGCATCCCGCGCGGGCCCGGGCACCACGCCGGTCGCGAGCGCGAGCGGAAGGCCCCCGTGACGCACGCGAAGCTGCGGGCGGAGCGCAATCCCTGTCTCGTTCCACAGCCGCGGCCCGGGAGAGAGCAGCGCGACGCGCCAGCCCGGGCAGCGCACCCGCAGCACCTGCCCGAGCTTCGCGTAGAGATTGCGCAGGTCGGCGCCTCGCGAGAGGCGAACGCCGTGCGGTGGGTTGGTGACGACGACTCCCGGACCGGGGGGCGGCGCGACGTCGGAGACCGTTCGCTGCGAGAACGCGATGTCGCCCGCCACCCCCGCGCGCGAGGCATTCGCGCGGGCCGACGCGATCGCACCCGGGTCGCGGTCCGAAGCGAGGATCGGCGGAGGCGAAGGCGCCGCCGCGGCGAGGGCGTCCGCCTCCGCGGCCGCGCGCGCGAAGCACTCCGCGTCGAAGTCGCTCCAGTGCATGAACGCGAAACGCCGCGCGCGGCCGGGTGCGAGGCGCCGCGCGAGGAGCGCCGCTTCGATCGCGATCGTTCCGGCCCCGCAGAAGGGGTCGAGCAGCGGCGTTCGCGCGTCCCAGCCGGAGGCGAGGACGAGCGCGGCGGCGAGCGTCTCGCGAAGCGGCGCCTTGCCGGCCGCCTCGCGGTAGCCGCGCCGGTGGAGCGGATCTCCCGAGCTGTCGGCGCTCACGGTGCAGCGGTCGTGATCGAGGCGAACCACGACGAGCTGCGTTCGCGGGCCGCCGGCGCCGGGCTCGTCCGCATCGTCGCTTCCGCCCGGCGCGCGTTCGGGAGCGAAGCCGAGCCGCTCGGCCGCCGCCGCCGCGACGCGCTCGGCGACGGCGCCCGAGTGGTAGAGGCGCGACTTGTGGCACGTCACGCGGAGCCGCAGCGCCTCGCCGGGCGCGACGAAGCGCTCCCACGGAATGCGCGCCGCCCGCCGGCGCAGCTCGTCGAACGTCGCGGCGCGAAAGCTCGCCACGCGCAGCAGCACGCGGGTCGCGCTCCGCAGCGCGAGGTTCGCGCGACACAGGTCGCCGAAGTCTCCCTCGAACTCGACACCTCCCGGTGTCGACTGCGGCGCCTCCGCGCCGAGCGCGGCGATTTCGTCCGCCGCGACGCCCTCGATCCCGGGCGACGCGGCGGCGAAGAGGAGCAGGCGGGTCCGCGCGTTCGGAGCGGCCGCCGCCCGGCGGGGCGGACGGCCCGGCTTCACGGCTTCGGCCCGTTCGCGAGCTCGAAGCTCACCTCGACCTCGCCCGTGACGCGCAGCTCGGGAGCGAGCACCTCGGTCTGCGCGGCGAAGTCGGCGACGGCCTTGCGCTGGAGGTCGAAGGGCTGCGCCGGGGGGGGCTGGGCGCCGAGCTCGCGCGCCGCGCGGACCGGGCCGAGGGCCAGGCCGAGCCCCTCGGCGATCGCCCGCGCGCGCGACTTCGCATCGGCGGCCGCGAGCCGCAGCGCGTTCGCCTGCGCCTGGGCGGAGTCGGCGAGCTCGAACTGAACGGAGCCGATCGAGACGTCGGCGGCTCCCGTCACTGCGTCGAGGAGCGAGCCCAGCTCGTGGATGCGCGCCGTCACCGCGCGAATCTGATGCTCGGCGGCGTAGCCGGTGACGCGCGGCGGCCGCCCCTGCTCGTAGACGCGGATCGGCTGCACGCTCGTGCTCGCGGTCTCGGCCCTGTCCCCCGGGCCGAGCTTGCTCCGCAGGGCCTCGAGCACCTGCGCGCTGCGGGCCGCCGAGCCCTTCGCCGCGTCGGCTGCGCTCTTGCCTTCGGCGCGAACGGTCGCGAGGACGACGGCGCGGTCGGGCGCCACCGCCGTCTCCGCGTGCCCGGAGGCCGTCACGAGCCGGGGCGAGGCCGCGCTCTCCTGCGCCTTCGCCGCGGCGGGCGCGAGCGCGAACGCGAGCAAGGCCGCCGCGGCGCAGCGTGCTCCTCGACTTCGATCGGCCCGTGCGCGCATGCGCCTCCCCCACGATGAACCGCAGCGAACGTAGCGCCGGGCCGTCGACCGCGCGGGCACCGCGTGTCAGCCTCCGACGGCAGGCGCCGCCTTTGCGGCGCGCCCGCTCGAAGGAGGGTCCATGTCCCCCCGCATTGTCTCTCTCACCCTTGCCGCGGCGCTCGCCGCGATCGCCGCGGCCGGCTGCACCCAGGAGACGCAGAACGAGCTCGGCCGGGCCGTGCAGAACTGGACGGGCACCGATGGCGTCCTCGACGTGTACGCTGCTGACAAGCTCGTCAAGCGCTTCATCCACGTCGACAAGCTCAGCACGGCGTACGGAACGCAGGACAAGTCGCCCCGCCCCTACCGCTACGGGTACGGCGTCCTCGACGAGAACCAGAACTACATCGCCGACCCGGGCGAGAAGAAGGTCTACTTCGAGGTGAGCGACTACTCGACCCCGTACGTCTTCTACGAGAGCCCGAAGTGACGCATTGCCCCGCCCTCCGGCGGGGCTCCGCGACGCCGGCAACGCGCCCGCAATTCCTGCTGTATCTCCGCCCCGAATCGGCGTATAAGTAGGCGCCGGGGGGAGCCGCGCCATGACGCGAGGTCGAGCGATGCGTGTGTCTGCGAGCCGGAGGGTCGCGGCCTGGATGGCCGTCGCTGCGGCGGGGATCTTGGCGCCGGCGGCGCGTGCGATCGACTTCTTCGACCAGAAGATCGAGCTGCACGGGTCGTTCGAGGAGCAGGTCCGGACGATCTCGGACGACCTGCAGGCGCACCTCGACCTCACGCAGTGGTACCACGTCTTCAATCTCGAGATGGACCTCAACATCGCGCCGGACGGCTTCGGCTTCGTCGACTCGCTCACCGGCTTCGTCCGTGCCGAGGTCCGCTACGACTGCACGTGGACGCGCGCGTGCGGCCTCGCGGGGAGCGCGAACATCTTCGGCAACCGGTCGAAGGCGCTGCCCGAGCGGCTCGCAATGTCGCGCAACATGCACTTCGAGGGCGTCCAGCAGGTCGAAGAGTCCACCTACCGCCAGCCGGGCCAGAAGATCCAGACGTTCCAGAGCTACCCGCCCGTGCCGCTTCCCCCCGGGACGGGGAGTCTGGTCATCCCGACCCTCCCGGCGCTCACGGTGCCGATGCGCGGCTTCAACCAGGTGCCGTCGATCGATACGCTCTATGGTGTACGTGCGGTCGTCAACGACGTCGAGTACCTGCCCGCGTTCTACACCTTCCAGCGCTACAACAACTACGGCCTCGCGCTCCGGAACATCCGGGGCACGGAGGACGGCGCTGGAACGCAGGTGATGCCGTGGGATCCGAAGGACAACATCGACCCGCAGTCGACGCTCGCGAACATCGTGAACCCGTTCCGCGCCGGCGACATCAACCCGATCACGGGGCTTCCCGGCGGCAACGCGCTTCCGTACCGCCCCGCGCCCCTGTGGGCGGCGGGCTCGGGCCCCTCCGACAAGGCGCAGGGCATCTTCTATCCGAGCCCGCAGTACGCGCAGTACCTGCGCGACGGGGGAAGCGACCGCTTCCAGCAGAACTTCAGCCAGGACGAGCTCGCCTGGAACCGCGGCGCCAGCCAGTCGCAGACCAAGGAGCTGAAGGAGGCCTACCTCGACATCAACCTGCTCGAGGGCGCCCTGTTCCTGCGGCTCGGCAAGCAGACGATCGTCTGGGGCAAGACGGAGCTGTTCGCGACGACCGACCAGTTCAACCCGAACGACCTCGCGCTCGCGTCGCTGCCGTCGCTCGAGGAGTCGCGCATCCCGGTCTGGGCCGCACGCGCCATCTACTCGTTCTACGAAGTCGGTCCGTTCTCCGACGTGCGGCTCGAAGCCGCGCTCGACCTCGACACCTTCTACCCGGCCGACCTCGGCCGCTGCGGCGAGGCGTACACGCCGAACCCGGTCTGCGACAAGACCTACGGCCTGATGGCCCACGGCATCGCGGCCCTCGGCGTCGCCGGCGAAGACCGTCCGCCGATGTGGTGGAACGACGCGCAGGGGCTGCAGGGCGGCGTTCGCCTCGAGTTCCGCTGGGAGAGCTTCAGCTTCGCGCTCGTCGACTTCTACAACTACGAGAAGCTCCCGTACCAGGCGAGGCTCACGACGTTCTCGCGCAACGTCGACCCGGCGACGGGGCGCCCGCGCCGCATGGGCGCGACGGGGAGCTGCACCACCGGCGCGGAGCCGAGCTGCCTCGGGCCGGGCACCGACGCGCTCGAGAATACGTCGCTCAACCAGCAGTACTTTGCCTTCGTCTGCTCGGCGAGCGTCGGATTCAACGATCTCGATCGGCAGGTCTGTGCGCAAAGTGTCCTGACGAGCAGCAGGAAGCCGGTAGCACTCCCGCTCGCCACGATCACAATGCTGCTGAGCCAGCTCTTCGCGGGCAGTCCGACCGGCATTGGTCTCGTCGCAAACCCGGGGTTCGTGGGCGGTACAGGCACGATCCCCCTCGTGTCGCTGAGCATCGATCCAACCGATGGCACACCGACCGGGTTGTTCTCTCTGCAGGGACCGAACTTCTCCCTCCCGGGCTTCCCGACTCTCAATCACAACTCGAGCCAGACGCTGGCGCAGGTGACCACGGCAGAGCAGCAGGCGCTCCTCGGCTGTGGCCCCTACTACGGAACGCAGTGCGACGGCGGCGTCCCGGGCGCTCCGCTCGCGACTGGCATCGGTGGCGTTGACCTGCTCAACGCCGAGGCGAGCATGCTCGTGCAGTCGTGGCTCGGGTTCGACGGAACCGGGCAGTCGCTGCGCAACGCGCTCGACGCGAGCTCGCCGCAGCCCGGAACCCTCGGGTTCCGCGGCGGGCCCGTCTGCACCCGCGTCGTGAACGGCCAGGTGGTGATGCTTCCGGGCTGCCGCGGACCGGGGGATCCGGGCTACGACCCGGCCGTCGACGGCCCGAACCCGGCGACGACCAGCATCGGCTACCCAGGCGGAATTGCAGCCGGCCCGTACGTCGTGCCGGTCCCCGGCTCCATCGCCGCCAGCGCGATCCAAGGCACGCAGGGTCACCCCTTCACCAAACAGACCTGGCGCAGCGAGATGGCGGCGCTCTCGTGGAACTTCGAGATGCTCCTCGTCGCGTTCTCGGACCGCATCACCGTTCCCGGCTCCGATCCGCGGCTCGGCTTCGACCCTGAGAGGCCCTATCGCACCGACGGCTGCTCGTACGTGCTACCGCAGCTCTGCTCGGCGGTGCAGGCCCTCTGGGCGATCACGGGCCTCACGCGCAACACGCTGAACGCGGGCGGCAACTCGATGTTCGGCCGCCGCGACTTCGTGTGGGCCGGCGGCGGCGACGCGGTGCTGAAGTACCAGCGGAGAAACGTGCTCGGCTTCTCGACCGACTTCGCCGAGGATCACTCGAAGTCGAACTGGAGCGTCGAGTTCACGTGGGTGAACCGCGAGGCGTTCGAGAACTCGGCCGTGTACGACGGCATTTCGAAGACGGGCACCTACAACCTGACGCTCTCGGTCGACCGCCCGACGTTCGTGAACTTCCTCAACCAGACCCGGACCTTCTTCTTCAACAGCCAGATGTTCTTCCAGTACGTCCCCGGATACAAGAACAGCTACCAGGCGAACGGTCCGTGGAACTTCCTGTTCACCTTCACGACGCAGACCGGCTACTTCCAGGACCGGCTCCTGCCGTCGATGACGTGGGTCTACGACGTGCAGTCGAACTCCGGCGCGGTGCTCCCGGAGATCCAGTACCGCTTCACGGAGAGCTTCTCGGCGACGTTCGGGCTCGCGCTGTTCTGGGGCCGGTATCAGGCGAAGGAGTATCCGCTCAACCCGCTGAGCCTCGACAACCACGTCGGACGCGGCGCGTACACGAACTGGGTCGAGAACGGCCTCTCGGTCGTGCGCCAGCGCGACGAGCTCTACTTCAACCTCCGCTACACGTTCTGACCCGATCCGGGCGGCGCGCCGCCGCGAAGCGGGCGAGGGCGGTCGCGAACGCTCGCTGCGGCCGGGGATCAGCGCCCGGCGAGCGCCGCGGGCTCGGGCGCGACGACGTCGATCGACGCGGCGCCGACGATCTGGCCGCCTTCCGTCCGCACCGCGGCGCGAATGCGGCCGGGAGCGTCGCGGCGAACCGGCGCCCACAGGCGGTAGCCGCCCGAGCGGCCGCCGGTGACCTCGAGCGGCCGCGTCTCGTGCTCGCCTTCGCCCGAGACGACGAGCCGCACGCGTTCGGTGAGGCCGCGCGGCGCCTCGAGCGCGATGAAGACGTAGGCCGCGCCCTTCGGCGCGGCGACCAGCACGTGAACGGGACCGTCGGGGTCGAGGCCGCTGCGGCCCGTCGCGAACGTCGCCGAGGCGAGGCGAAGCGGCGCGGGCGCGAGGAGCGGCAGCGCCGCTCGCCCGGCGAGAGCGCCGAGAGCGGCCACGAGCGCCGCCGCCCCCAGCGAGCGCCGCCCCGGACGGCGACGCAGAAACGCGTCGGGCCAGGCGAGCCCGGCGGCTGCGATCGCCGCGACCGCTCCCGACGCGTAGACCGTGAGACGCGGCGGGACGCCGGAGAGAATCGGAAGGAAGAGCTGCAGCGCAGCGAGCAGGGCCGGCGTCACGAATGCGACCGCCGCACCTCGCCCGCGCAGCACGCGCTCGCGCAGGAAGACGTCGAAGCACGAGAGGACGCCGAGCGCGAGGAGCAGGAGCGTGAACGCGGCGTTCCGCGAGAGCCAGCTCGTCGACAGCACGTAGAACGGGATCACGAACCAGAGCGCGTTCTGCGCCAGGTTCACCGTCGCCCACCAGGCCGCCGACCGGACCCAGCGATGACCCGCCATCCCCGTCGCGCGCGAACGGCTCCAGGGCGGGAACAGCAGCAGCAGCGTGATCGCGCCGGCGAGCGACGCGAGCACGACGGCCGCGCGGATCTGGTCGATGCCCTCGCGCCAGAGCAGCGCCGTCACGACGCCGCCGGCGAGCGAGATCCACGGGCCGTAGCGCCGGGTCACGTGGCCGGCCGCGGCCAGGAGCCTCGCGAAGGGTGAGTCTGCGGAGCGGGCCATGACGGCGGCGGAGCGTACCGCTCTCCGCGTCCCGGATCAGGAGCGCTCTTGCCGCGAGCGTTCGCCGTGAACCACGCGAGCGCGCACGGGCGCCCGCGAGATTCTCAGTACAGCGTCTTGTAGCCCCGGTTCTGCAGACAGTTCCGGATCACTTCGTCGCGGTGGCCCTGCGTCGTCACCGCGCCGCCGACCACGCCCGTCGCGCCGCCGACCGCAGCGCCCGTCGCGGCGCCCGAACCGCCGCCGACCGCGGCGCCAATCGCGGCGCCCGTCGCCGCGCCGAGAAGGCCGCCGACCACGCCGCGCGTCGCCATGTCGCGGTTCGTCTCGGTCTGCGACTGGTCGGCGAGCCGCGTGCACTCGGCGACGTCCTGCTGATAGCGCTCGTTGTCGCTGATGCTCGCGGGATCGACGCGGTTCTGCACGCGCTCCTGCGTCGTCGTGCAGCCGCCCGCGAGGACCGCCAGTGCTGCAATCAGTGCAAGACTCCGATGCATGGCTTCCTCCGTCGCCGGCGGGGGCTCGGACCGGCTTCGCCCGGGGGTATCGACACGATCCCCGCCTACCTGTTGCGCGGCCGCTCGCCCCCCGGCGTACGGCCGCCCCGGCCTCGGGCCTCCACCCGATCGCTGCCGGCGAACACCGTACCGCGGCCGCCGCCGCGCCGCCGCTGGCCGCACGCGGCGCCGCGACACGAGGCCTTTCGCGCCGCGGCGCGCCGGATAGAGTGAAGGGCGTGCGGCACTTCGGGGGCATCCGGACGCTGCTCCGCACGCTCTTCGGCGTGCCGCTGCTGTGCCTCGTCCTCGTCTCCTACAGCGCGGCCGCTCTCGTTCTGGTCTTCGTGGGCGCGGGAGTGCGCGCCGTCCAGCCGCTCTATCTCTCGATTTCGCGCGTCTTCCTCCGGATCGGCGGGACCCGGCTCGAGGTGAGAGGCGCAGCGAACGCGCACGCCGAGCGTGCGTACGTGCTGGTCTGCAATCACGAGAGCGGCTGGGACCCGTTCTGCGTCACGGCCGGACTCCCGCAGCTCGTGATCCGCTTCGTCGCGAAGCAGGAGCTGACGCGCATCCCGGTCTTCGGCGCTGCGCTGGTGCGAACGGGCAACGTGAAGGTCGTCCGCACCGACACGTCCGGCGACGTCGAACGTTTGCGCGAGGGCATGGCACGCCGCGACCCGTCGGTCTCGATTCTCTTCTTTGCCGAGGGAACGCGTTCGATGGACGGCCGCCTCGCCGCGTTCAAGACCGGCGCGTTCACGACCGCGATCGCCGCCAGCCTTCCCATTCTGCCGATCGCCGTCGCCGGCACGTTCGCGGTCTGGCCCAAGCGAACGGCGCGGCTGTGCAGCGCTCCGGTCGTGCTCGAGGTCGGCTCGCCGATCGAGACCGCGGGCCTCGGCCTCGAGTCTCGCGCCGCGCTGCGCGACGAAGTGCGCGAGATCGTCGCGAAGCTGCGTGAGCGCGCGCAGGCGCGACTCGCCGAGATCGCGAGGTCCTGAGAGCGGCCTTCGCCCGGCCCGCCCCGGCTCCACGCGCAGGCGTCACAGCTCCGGGGGATTCGCGGCATCGCCTCCCGTCCTGGAGAAGTCCTGCTCGCGGACGTGAAGGGGTCCCGCGAAACCCGGAGCGCTCCGGGCCTCCGCTCGGACTTCAGTACCGAGTGGGTCCGGCCGCTGTAGAGGCCATCCGATGTTGGCCGAACGCAACTTCGCACCTTCGATGGCGGAGGTGACGCTGCTGCTCGTGAGCGGCGACACGCACTCGGGCTACCTCCGGCGGTTCAGCCCCATGGAGCCCGACATCGTGCTGTCTCCCGCGCGCGACGCTCGGGCGAACGACCGCTTCGCAGCGGAGCAGGTCGTCTACGTGGGCTTTCATCGCGAGCCGCTGGATCCGCCGGCGGCGCCGACTCACCGCGGATCGCTGAAGCTCCACGTGGGCAGCGGGGCGACCTTCCTCGTCGATCCCCTCGAGGCCGACGCACCGGGAGCGATCGGCTCCTACGTGCGCCCGGCCGATCCGGACAGCCCGTATCGGGAGATGTTCTTCTACGGCCACGGCATCAGCCTGCGCGAGGTGAACGAGCCGCTCGGCGAGATGCTCGTGAAAGATGGGCGCGTCGAGCCTGCGGAGCTCGAGGCCGGGCTCTCCGTGCAGAAGCAGGAGAGCCGAACGCCCATCGGGCAGATCCTGCTCGAGACGAGGCGCATCAACCGCGCTGCGCTCGATCAGGCGACGATACTCCAGCAGCGCAGGGGAACGCGCATCGGCGAGATCCTGATCGAGGCCGGCCTCGCGAGCGCCAACGACATCGAGTTCGCGCTCAGCGAGCAGCGAAAGCGCGGCGGCCGGCGCATCGGCCAGATCCTCGTCGAGATGAACGTCATCTCCGAGGTCGATCTCGCCACGACGCTGGCGCGCAAGTTCCAGCTCCCGTGCGTGGATCTCGACACCTGCGCCATCAACCTGGAGTCGGTCGCCGAGCTCCCGCGCGACTTCGTCGAAAAGCACAGGGTCCTGCCGGTCGACTCGGATTCACGCTCGATCACGGTCGCGCTCGCCGACCCGCTCGCGATGGACACGCTCGACCTCGTGCACATCCACACGAGAAAGCAGCTCACCGAAGTCGTCGTCACGTCGAGCCAGCTCGACCGGTACATCCCGATCTACCTCGATCAGATCGAATCGAGCCGCCGCGCGAACGAGATGGACACGATCCTGAAGGGGCTCGCCTCGGGCGAAGCGCAGGTCGTCGGCGAATCCGAGGCCCCCGAGGCCGCTCTCGTCAACGAGTCCGACAACTCCATCATCAAGCTCGCCAACCAGATCATCATCGACGCCTACCGGAGCGGCGCCTCCGACATCCACATCGAGCCCAACGGCCGCGAGACGACGACGCGGGTTCGGTTCCGCGTCGACGGCGAGTGCGTTTCGTACCAGGACATCCCGTCCGCCTATCGCCTGCCGCTGGTCGCGCGCTTCAAGATCATGGCGATGCTCGACATCGCCGAGCGCCGAAAGCCGCAGGACGGGAAGATCCGCTTCCGCGTGGGCGAACGGAAGATCGAGCTGCGCGTCGCGACGATTCCGACGGTCAACAACAACGAAGACATCGTGCTCCGCATCCTCGCCGGATCGAAGCCGCTGCCGCTCGAGCAGATGGGCCTGAGCGCGCGCAATCTCGCCGAGCTGAGGTCGCTCGTCGGCAAGCCGTACGGCCTCGTGCTCTGCGTCGGGCCCACCGGTTCGGGCAAGACCACGACGCTCCACTCGGCCCTCGGCGCCATCAACACCGTCGACACCAAGATCTGGACGGCGGAAGACCCCGTCGAGATCACCCAGGCGGGGCTGCGCCAGGTTCAGGTCCATCCGAAGATCGGCTTCACCTTCGCGGCCGCCATGCGCGCGTTCCTCCGGGCGGATCCCGACGTCATCATGGTCGGCGAGATGCGCGACCGGGAGACCGCCGAGACGGCGATCGAAGCCTCGCTGACGGGCCACCTGGTCCTCTCGACCCTGCACACGAACAGCGCCCCGGAGACCGTCACGCGTCTCATCGACATGGGCCTCGACCCCTTCAGCTTCGCCGACGCGCTGCTCGGCGTCCTGGCCCAGCGCCTCGCGCGCACGCTCTGCAAGCAGTGCCGCGAGCAGACCCCGGCCTCCGTCGAAGAAGCCGAGCAGCTCGCCGCGGCCTACGGAGCCGAAGCGTTCCAGGATCGCCTCCGCGACGACGGCGGGCTGCCGCTCCGACTCTGGCGCGCGGTGGGCTGCTCCGCCTGCGGCAAGACCGGCTACAAGGGCCGCATCGGAATCCACGAGCTCCTCGTTTCGAGCGACGAGCTGAGGCGCTCCATCCAGCGCAAAGCGCCCGTCGACGACCTGCGGCGGATCGCGGTCGAGGGCGGCATGAAGACGCTGCTCCAGGACGGCATCGAGAAGGTGCTCGACGGACACACGGACCTGAAGCAGGTGCTCGCGGTCTGCAGCCGATAGACACGCCACGCGCGCTCGGCGCGCAGGGCGTCAGTCCTCGAGCACGACGCGGTTGCGAAGCTCGTCGACGTCGCCTGCAGCCGCCGGAACGTGCGCGGCGAGAATCTCGCCGCAGCGCCGCACGGCCGCCTCGATGCCACCGGCCGCACGGCCCTCGCGGATCGCGTCGAGCGCGAGCGCGACCACGTCCTCCCAGCGCTCTCCGGGCCCGAGCGCCCGGTGGATGCCCTCGTCGGCGAGCACGACGACACGGCGCTCGAGCAGCGAGACGAAGACGAGGATCCCGGTCCGACCGGCCGTCCGCGCGAGCCCCTGCTCCGCGAAGCTCCGTCGCGCGCTCTGCGCGACGTGCGCGTCCTGCACCGCATCCGACACCAGGTGATGTCGAACGCCCGGAAGCCTCCCGATCGCGAGCCCGGCGCCGAGCGCGACGGCCTGCGCGCCGAGCAGCCACGCGGCCGGAAGCCCGGGCGCGAAGAGACAGAGGCCGAGCAGCGCCGCGGCCGCGAGCCACACGCCGAGGCGCCAGGCGACGGCCGCGTAGTCGGCCGACTGCGCGGTGACGACCACGACGATCTCGCCGGCGGTGCGACGTTCGACGTCGGTGATCGCCGCCTCGATTCGCAGCCTCGCCTCCGGCGGCACGAGCACGCTCGGTTTCATCGCACGCCTCACCAGCGCCCCGAGGCGCCGCCGCCGCCGAAGCCGCCCCCGCCGCCGCTGAAGCCGCCGCCGCCGAAACCTCCCCCCCAGCCGCCGCTCCCGAATCCGCGGCGACCGTAGCCGTACCGGCTGCGCGGAAGGCCGCCTCCCGCGGCCGGCCCGAGAAGGCCGAGGGCGGCGCCGAGCCCCGCCGCGAGGGCCGTCATCACGGCCGACGCGAGCACGAACCAGACGAGCGCGCCGGCGACGCCGCCGCCGACGAGTGCGCTCACGGGCCGCGCGCTCCCGCGGCGCAGCGGCGCGGCCGCGAGCGACCCGAGGACGACCGAGAAGACGAGAACCGAGACCGGGTCGGGCGCACCGCGCCGCGCAGCGCCGCCGCGCGCGCGCTGCGGCTCCGGCGTCGCCTCGCCGCGCGCAGCATCCATCAGCGCATCGACGCCCGCCTCGACGCCGTCGGCCATCCGGCCCTCGCGAAGCAGCGGAAACATCGTGTCCTTCAGAATCCGGTTCGCGACGGCGTCGGGCACCGCGCCCTCGAGGCCGTACCCCACCTCGACGCGCGCCGCTCGGTCGTTCGGCGCGATCACGACGAGGATCCCGTCGTCGGCGCCCTTGCGGCCCGGTCGCCAGGCCTCCGCAACTCGCATCGAGAAAGTCTCGATCGGCTCGCCGTCGAGCGAGGGCACCGCGAGCAGCACGATCTGGTGCGAGGTGTCGGCCTCGTAGCGCGCGAGCTTCTGCTCGAGCGCGGCGGCGCGGTCGGGCTCGAGCATGCCCGCGAGGTCGTTCACCCGGCCGCGCAGCGGCGGAACGCCGGCAGCGAAGGCCGGCGCCGCGAGCAGCACGAGCGCCGCGAGCAGGCGCGGGAAGCGCGGCGGCGATGCGATCAGAACTTCACCTCGGGCGGCTGCTCGGCGCCGGGGCGGGCCTCGAAGCTGGGCCGCACCCCGAGGTCGAGCAGATACTTCGCGGTGAGGTTCGTCGGGAACGAGCGAACCATCGTGTTGTACTGCTGCACGGCTTCGACGTAGCGCTTGCGCGCGACCGCGATCCGGTTCTCGGTTCCCTCGAGCTGCGCCTGCAGATCGCGAAAGGCCTGGTTCGCCTTCAGCTCGGGATAGCGCTCGACGGTCACGAGCAGGCGCGACAGAGCGCTCGACAGCTCGCCCTGCGCGGCCTCGAACTTCTGGAACGCGGCGGGGTCGTTCACGAGCTCGGGCGTCGCCTGGATGCTCGTCGCCCGAGCGCGCGCCTGCACCACCGCCTCGAGCGTCCCGCGTTCGAAGCTCGCCTCGCCCTTCACGGTCGCGACGAGGTTCGGCACGAGGTCGGCCCGCCGCTGGTACTGGTTCTCGACCTCGCTCCACGCGGCCTTCACGGCCTCGTCCTGCGCCTGCAGCCGGTTGTACCCGCAGCCCGAGGCCGCGAGCGCAACGCAGAGAAGCCCCGTCGCGGCGAGCGCCGCCCGGGGCTCCCGAAGTCCGATCGCCATGCGCGCCCCTCCTCGCGCCCGACTCTATCCGATGTCGGAGCGATCGCGGCGGCGAAGCGCGAGGGCTCAGGGCGACGGAGGCGCGCCTCCCGGCTTCTTGCCGGGGAGCGCATCGAGCGCGTTGCGACACGCGTCCGAGAGCGCGGCGGCGTTGGCGCGCAGGCACGTCAGCATTCCGGTGTTGTTGCGTCCCGGCTGGACGCCCGGGCACAGCCGCACGGCGTCGTCGCCGCACGCATCGCCGGCTTCGGCGCGGCGCTGCTGCGGCTCGCTGAGCAGCGTCTTGCAGCCGTCCGAGAGATCCTCGGCGTGCTGCCGCAGGCAGCGCTGGACCGCCCCGCGCGCCGGCCCCGCGTCGGCGCACAGCCGCGCGGCGTCGTCGGTGCACGCGCCCTCGACCTCCTCGCCGCTCGCCGGCAGTGCGACCGCGACGGCGACGAGACCGAGGCCGAGGAGCCGGCGTGCGAGACGTCGGCGCGCCGTTCGAAGCGCGACGGTGAGCCTCCCGCGGCGTGACGGCGCCATCAGTAGCTCCTCCCGCGCGGTACGCTTTCGCGGTCCGCGGGGCCGATCGGCTTCGCGCCGCTCGCGAGCCCGTCGCCGGGAGCGCTCACGCGCGAAATGGGCTTGCGCGGCGATGCCGGCGGCGTCGCCGCGTCCTCGAGCGACGCGGCATCGGGCTCGCGCACGTCACCGCACGATGCAATCTCGCCGGTCTTCGTCTCCGCGACGCGGCATCCGTCTTCGGCACGCGCCGGCGGGCTCGCCGACAGCGCTCCGAGGACCAGCAGCAGAACCGCCAGCTCTCGCATGATCCCCCCTCTCACGCCGCCCGGGGACGCGGCAATTCAGGATCCGGCGAGCCGCTCGCGCGGCGGCACGAAGCGGGCGCGCCCGAGCGGCGCGAGCCGGCTCGTGCACGGCTCCTGCGCCCGGCCTGCGCACCGCATGCGAGCTCTCGAAGCGACGGCGCCCGTGCCCAATCCGGAGCCTCCCCGCCAACTTGTTGCGGACGGCTGCACGCCCGACTTGAGCCGCGTGGCTTCACCGTGGGGTCCGCCACCCGGGGAGGACGCGCGTCCGGGGCTCGAGTTCGCGCGGCGTCTCTTCGATGCTCCCGGTGCGCCGCACTCGCCGCCGGCACCGCGGCGAAGGCATAATGCCCACGAGGACGCCCATGCCCCCCCCGCTGCGCCGACTCCGCCTCCTCGCCCTCGTCGCGCTTTGCGCGTCACCGATGCCCGCGCGTGCGGCGATCGCGCCGGCGCACATCGTGGTCGACGCGAGCACGGGCGCCGTGCTCGCGGAGGCTTCGGCCGCACACCGCTGGCATCCGGCGTCGCTCACGAAGCTGATGACGGTCTACCTCGCGCTCGAAGCCGTCGCGGATGGCCGAGTCTCGCTCGCCGAGTCGCTCCCGATCTCGGCTTCCGCAGCCGGACAGTCGGAGTTCAAGCTCGGCCTCCAGGCAGGCCGGACGATCCGCGCGCGCGAAGCGATCCTCGCCGTCCTGCAGCGCTCGGCGAACGATGCCGCAGTGGTGCTCGCCGAGCGCGTGGCCGGCAGCGAGGCGTCGTTCGCTGCGCTGATGACGCAGAAGGCGCGTGCGCTCGGAATGACCGGAACGCAGTTCCGCAACGCGACCGGCCTTCCCGACGCGGAGCAGATCACGACCGCTCGCGACATGGCCGTCCTCGCGCGCTCGATCCTCGATCGCTTCCCGCAGCACGCCGACCTCTTCGCCGCGCCGGGCGTCAGCTACGACGGCCAGTCGTGGCCGACGATCAACGGGCTGCTGACGAGCTATCCGGGCGCCGAAGCGGTGAAGACGGGCTTCACGTGCGACTCCGGCTACAACATCGTCGCGAGCGCCCGGCGCGGAGGCCGGCGCGTCATCGCGGTCGTCCTCGGCGGGCACAGCCGCGGCGAGCGCAATGCGCTGGCCGCACGCCTCCTGTCGAGCGGCTTCGCATCCGCAGAGACGTCCGCGCGCTCGGTCGCCGACTATGCGAACGCCGTCGATGCTCCCCCGCGTGTGCTGCCCGCGAGCGAGTGCGCCGCGTCGCGCGGCGGCCCCGGTCTTCCGGTCGAGCCCGCCGCCTCGGCCTCCGGGTGGGCGATGCTCCTCGGCACGTTCCCGTCGGCGCCGCAGGCGCGCGCGGCGATCGATGCGGCGACCGAGCGCCTCGAGAAGGCGGCCCGCTCGGGCAGCCCGCTCGTCGCGCCGCGCGCGCGAGAGGGAGCGCAGGGCTTCACGGCGGCGATCTCGGGCCTCTCGCGGGGCGAAGCGAGCGCCGCGTGCAAGCACCTCTGGGAGCGCGACGTCTTCTGCAGGCCGCTGCTCCGGAGCCAGCTCGCGAGCGAGAAGGTCCGGCGGCGGGCGTGACTCGAATCCGTGTAGGATGCCTCGGGGCTGCGCTGCTGCTCGCCCCGGCGCTCGCCCGGGCACAGGCGGGCGCTCCCTCCGAGTCGAGCTGCCGCGCCGGGAGCTTCGTCCGCGACGGCGTCGCGCTCCGGGCGGGAAGCGTGCGGATCGAGAGCGGCGATCCTCGCCCGGCTCTGCTCGCGGACGAGGGCGGATGCCCCGCGGACCGAGGGCGCTCGTGCCAGATCGGGTCGCCGCTCTCGGCCGGAGAATCGGTGATCGTCTCGCACGCGTTTCGCCAGTTCGTCTGCACGGCGCGTACGGCCGGCGGCGGCGTCCAGAGCATCGGGTGGCTTCCGCGGCGGAGCGTCCGCACCGCCGACGTCGATCAGGACCCGCCGGTCGCCGACTGGCCGGGCACGTGGATCGGCAGCAACGCGGCGCTCACGATCCGTACGGGCGGCGACGGCGACCTGCTCGAGGTCGAGGCGACCGCGCTCGCCGAAGAGGGCAGCCGATCCGAGGCGTCCGCGTGGCTCAACGGCGCGGGGAGGCCGCACGGCCAGCAGCTCGCCGTCGCGGACGAATTCGGGAGCGGCTGCCGCGTGAGCCTTCGCCTCGTCGGCCGCTTGCTCTTCGCGACCGAATCCGGAGCGTGCGGCGCGCGCTTCGAAGGGCTCTACGTGCGGCGCGAGGCGAGCGAGCGCTGATCCGCACCGGGCCCGGCCGGCGCTGAGACGGCCGGCTCGCTCCGGCGCCGTCTGCTATGCGTTCGCGCCGCCGCTGCCGGGCACTGCCCGCCGAGGCGCTGCGGCCACAGCGGAGCCCTGCATGGCCGGAAGCTTCGACGAGCGCCTGAGCGACTTCACGGCGCGGTGGATCGCCGCGGTGGATCGCCACGCGAAGGCCGTTCTCGTCGCCACCGGCGTCGCGACCGCGGCGCTCGCCGTCTACGCCGCGCTGTTCCTCGGCGTGAACGCCGACATCTACGCGCTGATTCGCGCGGACCTCCCGTTCCTGCTGCGGAAGGTCGACTTCGAGAAGAGCTTCAGCGCGCTCGACACCTCGGTTCTGGTGCTGGTCGACGGCGACAGCGCCTCGACGGCCGGACGCGCCGCCGACGCGCTCGCCGAGCGACTCTCGCAGCAACCCGACCTGTTCGAGCGCGTCTCCGTCGTCGGCGGCGGCGACTTCTTCCGGCGCAACGCGCTGCTGTTCCTCGACACCGCCGAGCTCGAGCGCCTCGCCGACCGGCTGAGCGCCGTGCAGCCGTTCCTGGCCGAAATCTCGCGCGACCCGAGCGTCGCCGGCATCTCGCGCCTGCTGCAGCAGGCGCTCTCGGCGAAGCGAGGCGGAACCGACGTCGGGATCGACCTCGCCGCGGCGCTCGATCGCGTGAGCGTCGCGGTCGAGGCGGCCTCCGCGGGACGCTCGTCGCCCGACCCCTGGGGCGATGCGCTCGTCGGCGGCTCGCTCTCCGACGAGGCGAAGCACCGCGTGATCACGGTCCACCCGAAGGTGGACCCGACCGACATCCTCATGGCGAAGCCGGCCGTCGACGCAATCCGGCGCGCAGCCCGGGAGCTCGGCCTCGGCTCGGAGAGCGGCCTCACCGTCCGCATCACCGGAGACCTCGTCCTCAACCTCGAGGAAGAGGAAGTCGTCCAGCAGCAGGCGCAGCTCATCGCCGGCGGCGCGCTCGTGCTCTTCGCGGTCACGATCTACTTCGGCATGCGTTCGGTCCGGATGGTGCTCGCGCTCGTCGCGTCGCTCGTCGCCGCGCTCGTCTGGACCAACGCGTTCGCGACGGCGGCGATCGGCGAGCTCAACCAGGTGTCTGCGGCGTTCAACGTGCTGATCGTCGGGCTCGGAGGCGAATTCGGAATCCACGTCTGCATGCGCTACGCCGAGCTCGCCGCACGCGGCCGAACGCGCGCGGACACGATCGAGGAGACCGGGCGCAGCATCGGGAGCTCGCTCATCTCGAGCGCCGGAACCACCGCGATCGGGTTTCTCGTCTTCGCGCCGACCGACTACCGGGGCGTCGCTCAGCTCGGAATCATCTCGGGAGTGGGCGTCCTGCTGAGCCTTCTCGCGAGCTTCACGGTGCTTCCCGCGCTGCTCAGCCTCACGGCGCCCGTCGGTCCCGGCCTCTGGCACGCGCCGGGTCCCTGGGTCTCGCGGATCCAGCACCTCCCGATCCGGTTCGCGCATCCGATCCGGATCGCCGCCGCCGTCCTCGGTCTCGCCTCGCTCACGCTAATCCCGCGGATTCACTTCGATCACAACTCGCTCAACCTGCGCGACCCGAGCACCGAGTCGGTGCAGGCCTTCGAGGATCTCGTGTCGCGCAGCGGGACGACGCCGTGGACGGTCGACGTCGTGACCCCGGATCTCGCGAGCGCGCAGGCGCTCGCGCCGCGGCTCGCGGCGATCTCCGGCGTCGAGCGAACGCGGACGCTCTCGGATTTCGTCCCCTCCGATCAGGAGGCCAAGCGCGCGATCCTTTCCGACCTCGCGCTGCTGCTGCCCCCGGCGCGGCCGTCGGGCGACGCGCCAGACGCCGGCGCGGAGCGCGCCGCGCTCGAGGCCCTCGCTGCTGAGCTCGGCGCGGTCGCCGGCGCTGCAAGCGCCGATCCCGCGCTCGCCGCGAGCGCGCGCCGGCTCGAGAGCGCGCTCGCGACCTTTCTCTCCGGAGCGGCGGCGCGCGATCCGGGATCGGCCTTCGATCGGCTCGGCAAGAACGTCGTCGGGTCGCTGCCGGCGCAGCTCGCCGAGCTCGAGCACGCGCTCGCGCCCGACGTCGTGACGGCCGACTCGCTCCCGGCCGAGATCCGAGGCCAGATGCTCGCGGCCGACGGCCGCGCGCGCGTGCAGGTGATTCCGGCGAGCGACCTCGGCGACAGCCGCGTCCTCGAGCAGTTCGTCGACGCCATCCGCGAGGTCGCGCCCGAAGCGACGGGGCCTGCCGTGACGCTCCTCGAATGGGGCCGAGTCACCTCCGACGCGATGGAGCAGGCGCTGATCGGCGGGGCGATCGCCATCACCGTGTTCCTGCTCTGGCTGTGGCGCAACGTCTGGGACACCGTGCTCGCTCTCTTCCCGCTGGTGCTCGCGGGAATCGTCTCGTGCGCGGGAATGGTCGTCTTCGGACTCAGCTTCAATTTTGCCAACGTCATCGTCCTGCCGATGCTCCTCGGGATGGGAATCGACAACGGCGTTCACCTCGTGCACCGTCACCGCACGAACCCGGAGGAGGAGGACGTGCTCGGCACCAGCACGGCACGCGCCGTCTTCTTCTCGGCGCTGACGACCGTCCTGTGCTTCGGCATCCTCGCGTTCGCGCCGCATCGCGGAATGGCGGCGATCGGCAAGTTCCTCACGCTCGGCGTCGCCGCCACGTTCGTGAGCTACGTCGCCGTGCTGCCGGCCGTCCTCGAGTGGGACGACCGCCGCGCCGGCCGCCGCGCGCGGCGCGCCGCGGCGGCCTGAGGAGAGCCCTTGGATTCGCTGCGCGAGCTGCTCGACGTGGTGCTGCACCTCGACCGCCACCTGAACGAGTGGGCGGGCTGGATGGGCCCGTGGCTCTACTTTCTGCTGTTCGCGATCGTGTTCTGCGAGACGGGCCTCGTCGTGACGCCATTCCTGCCGGGCGACTCGCTGATGTTCGCGGTCGGCGCGCTGTGCTCGGTCGAGGATGCGACGACGAGCCTTCCCCTCGCGATGACCGTCCTCTTCCTCGCCGCGGTGCTCGGCGACGCGGCGAACTACTCGATCGGCCGCACTCTGGGCCCGGCGGTCTTCACGAGCGAGAACTCGCGGCTGCTGAACCCGAAGCACATCCAGCGTACGCACGAGTTCTACGAGAAGTACGGCGGCAAGACCATCTTCCTCGCGCGCTTCGTCCCCATCGTGCGGACGTTCGCGCCGTTCGTCGCCGGGATCGGGCAGATGAGCTACGGGCACTTCGCGGTCTGGAACGTGACGGGCGCGGCGGTCTGGGTCGCCTCGCTCACGCTCGCCGGCTACTTCTTCGGCCAGATCCCGATCGTCAAGCACAACTTCGAGAGCGTCGTCCTCGCGATCATCGCGCTCTCGCTGCTGCCGATGGTCGTCGAGTACCTGCGGGCGAGGCGGACGGCGGCGAGGGCGCGGGCGAGCCGGCCCGCTTGACCGCGTGCTCCGCGGCTCCGACACTGTCGCGCGAGCGGCGGTGAGGAGGGCCATGGGAGACGCTCCCGGAATCTTCGTGGCGCGGGGCGACGACCCGCTCTTTCTCCTTCCGGGCCTCGCGAACCGCCACGGCCTCATCGCGGGCGCGACCGGGACCGGCAAGACCGTCACGCTCCAGGTCCTCGCCGAGGGCTTCTCACGGATCGGCGTCCCCGTCTTCCTCGCGGACGTGAAGGGCGATCTCGCGGGCCTCTCGCAGCCGGGCGAGCCGAAGCCGAAGCTCGTCGAGCGGGCGCGCGAGGTCGGGATCGAGCTCGCGTTCACGGCGTTTCCCGTCGTGTTCTGGGATCTCTTCGGCGAGCAGGGTCACCCCATCCGCACGACGGTGTCGGAGATGGGGCCGCTGCTCCTGTCGCGGCTCCTCGACCTCAACGACGTGCAGGAGGGAGTCCTCAATCTCGCGTTCCGCCTCGCCGACGACGAGGGGCTGCTGCTGCTCGACCTCGAGGACCTGCAGGCGATGCTCGCGCACGTCGGCGAGAACGCGAAGCAGCTCACGCTTCGCTACGGCGCCGTGAGCGCCGCGTCCGTCGGCGCCATCCAGCGCGCGCTGCTCGTCCTCGAGCAGCAGGGCGGCGCCCGCTTCTTCGGCGAGCCCGCGCTCGACCTCGCCGACCTGATCCGCGCCGACGACGAAGGCCGCGGCATCGTGAACGTGCTCGCGGCCGACCGCCTGATGCAGAGCCCGCGCCTGTACGCGACGTTCCTGCTCTGGCTGCTGTCCGAGCTGTTCGAGAAGCTCCCGGAGATCGGCGATCCGGAGAAGCCTCGCCTCGTCTTCTTCTTCGACGAGGCGCATCTGCTCTTCGACGACGCACCGAAGGCGCTCGCCGAGAAGGTCGAGCAGGTCGTCCGCCTCATTCGCTCGAAGGGCGTCGGCGTCTACTTCGTGACGCAGAACCCGCTCGACGTTCCGGACTCGGTGCTCGGCCAGCTCGGAAACCGCATCCAGCACGCGCTGCGCGCCTTCACGCCGCGCGACCAGAAGGCGGTGCGAGCGGCGGCGGAGACGTTGCGGGCGAATCCGAAGCTCGACTCCGCGGCGGCCATCACCGAGCTCGGTGTCGGAGAGGCGCTCGTGTCGCTGCTCGAGGCGAAGGGAACCCCGGCCATCGTCGAGCGCGCGAAGGTGCGGCCGCCGGACTCGCGGGTCGGCCCGGTGACGCCGGCGGAGCGCGCGGCCGTTCGATCGCGAAGTCCCGTCGGCGACGC
>JAYRMX010000157.1:0-15080 GCA_041912475.1 Myxococcota bacterium | reverse complement strand
GCAGGCTCGCACGATGCTCCGACATCCCGGCTCCTTCGCGTCGTTCGGCCCGAGCATGCCGCCGCCCGTGCGAGTGGGCCAGCCCCTGCGCACTCGTGCGCGCACGGCCCTCGCCTTGCGTGTCGGCGCGCGCGATCGAGACTCGAAACAGGGGGCTCGGAGGCTCGTCGATGAACGCCGCCGCCAGCGCACACGCGCCCTGCGTGTCTCTGCTCGTCGCAACCCGCAAGGGCGCCTTCTTCCTCGACGCCGACGCCTCGCGCGGCCGCTGGGAGCTGCGGGGCCCCGAGTTCCTCGGGCACATCGTGAGCCATCTCGTGCTCGATCCGCGCGACGCGCGAACGCTCGTCATGGCCGCACGCACGGGGCACCTCGGCCCGACGATCTTTCGCTCGACCGATCGCGGCGCGAGCTGGAAGGAGGCGCCCAGGCCGCCGGCCTTCCGCAGGGCCGAAGACGGCGAGCGCTCTCGCGCGGTCGACTACACCTTCTGGCTCGAGCCGGGGCACGCGAGCGAGCCGGGCGTCTGGTGGGCGGGCACCTCTCCCGAGGGCCTGTTCCGCTCCGAAGACGGCGGCGAGACGTGGGCGCCGGTGGCCGGGTTCAACGATCACCCGCGCAATGCGGAGTGGACGCCGCAGGTGAACCCGGGAACGCCCGACGGACCGATCCTGCACTCGATCACGCTCGACCCGCGCGATCCGCGTCACCTCTATCTCGCGATGTCGGGTGCCGGCGGAGGCGTGTTCGAGAGCGTCGACGGCGGCGAGGACTGGAAGCCGCTCAATGCCGGCTGCCGCGCGGACTTCCTTCCCGATCCGTACCCGGAGTACGGGCAGGACCCGCACTGCGTGCGGCTGCACCCGCTCGCGCCGGACGTTCTCTACCAGCAGAGCCACTGCGGCATCTATCGCATGGAGCGCCCGGAGGGCCGCTGGGTGCGGATCGGCGAGAACATGCCGCCGGACGTCGGCGACATCGGCTTCCCGATCGTCCTGCACCCGCGCGACCCGAAGACCGCGTGGGTCTTCCCGATGGACGGCACCGAGGTATGGCCGCGGACGAGCCCGGGAGGAAGGCCGGCGGTCTACGCGACGAGCGACGCGGGACGGACGTGGAAGCGCCTCGACCGCGGTCTGCCGCCGCGCAACGCGTGGTACACGGTAAAGCGTCAGGCGATGACGGCGGACGGCCGCGACCCCGTCGGCCTCTACTTCGGGACGACGAGCGGCGAGGTCTGGGCCAGCACCGACGAGGGCGCGAGCTGGACCTGCGTCGCGCGGCACCTTCCCGAGATCTACGCGGTCGAGGCGGCCGAGTTCGCGCCGTGAGAGTGCACATCGCGACTCCGCTCTTCTCCTACACCGGGCAGCGACGCGAGGTCGAGGCCGAAGGCGATACGCTCGCCGCGCTGCTCGCGGATCTCGACCGGCGCTTTCCGGGAATCCGCTTCCGCATGATCGACGAGCAGGACCGGATCCGCCCCCACGTTCGCGTCTTCGTGAACCGCGTCGCCGTTCGGCGGCTCGACGTGCCGCTGGCGGACTCCGACGAGGTGCACGTGCTGCAGGCGCTCTCGGGCGGATGACGCCGCCCGGCCGCTTCCGCGGCCGCTGCCTCGGCGACGCGATCCCGGCGCGCGCGAGCGGCCGCCGCCGCGCGCGGCGGGATCCGGGCGCTGCCGCCTGCTACAGATGAGCGCGCTCGCGAGCGCCCGTGGGCCTTCGCCCCGGTTCGAGGGAGCCAATCGTGTGGGGCGACGTCCTGCTGTTCGGGGCCGCGTTTCTCGCCGGCGTCGTCAACTCGGTGGCCGGCGGCGGAACGCTGATCACGTTCCCCGCGCTGCTCTCGGCCGGGCTTCCGGCCGTCACCGCGAACGCGACCAGCACCGTCGCGCTCGTTCCCGGGTCGCTGAGCGCGTTCTGGGGCTACCGCGGCGAGGTGCGTGGCGAGGGCCGGCTCCTGCTGGTGATGGCGGTGCCGAGCCTCGCGGGCGGAACGCTCGGCGCGCTCGCCGCCGACCGCGCGGGTGACGCGCTCTTCGCGAAGCTCGCCCCGCTGCTCGTGCTCGGCGCGACGGTCCTGTTCATGGCGCAGGATCCGCTGCGCCGCTGGTCGCGCGCGGCGCGGCCCGCGGACACCGCCGGCGCACGCAGCGCGGCGCATCTCGCCGGCCTCGCCGGCTTTCAGCTCCTCGTCGCGCTCTACGGCGGCTTCTTCGGCGCCGGGATCGGCATCCTCATGCTCGCGGCGCTCGGTCTGCTCGGCCTCACGAACATCCACCGCATGAACGGCCTCAAGAACCTCGCGGCCGTCTGCATCAACGGTCTCGCGGCGCTCACGTTCACGTGGAAGGGCCGGGTCGAGTGGCCGATCGCGAGCTTCATGATGGTGGGCGGCATCCTCGGCGGCTACACGGGCGCGGGCCTCGCGCAGCGCCTCGGCCAGACGATCGTGCGCCGCCTCGTCGTCGCAATCGGGCTCGCGATCAGCGCGTACCTCTTCCTGCGCCTGCTGGCGCAGCCGTGACCCGAGCGCGGGCCGCGCCGGCCTTTGCCCGGCGGCGCTGGCGATTCGCGCGCGATCGCGCGGGGGAGCGCACCGCCGCCAGCGTTCGGGCCGCGCTGGACGATCCTCCGTTTTTCCTTGATCTCGCGAGCTCGCGGATGCATCCTATGGGGCGGAGCGGCGACCACGGGTCCAAGAACCGGGGGTTCGGGCATCGCCCCGGGGCGTCAGGACGAAATCCTGCTCGCAGGAGCGCCACCCAGAATTGTGGCGCCGCTCCCTTCGCTCCCCTCGGAGCGGGCCCGCACGGTCCGTCCCGGCGCTAGACTGCGGCGCCGTCGTGCCGGGGATGCCGTGAAGCCGCTCTCGATCGTCGCGTGGAGCGCCGTCGCGCTGTGCGGAGCCGCCGCGGTCGGCGTGCTCGCGACGGCGCGAGGCGAGAGCATCTCGAGCGCGTGGTTCCTGGTGGCGGCGCTGTGCGTCTACGCCGTCGGCTATCGCTTCTACTCGGCGCTGCTCGCGGCCAAGGCGCTCGCGCTCGACGATTCGCGTCCGACGCCGGCGCACCGCCTGAACGACGGCAAGGACTTCGTCCCGACCAACCGCTGGGTGCTCTTCGGCCATCACTTCGCCGCCATCGCCGGGCCGGGGCCCCTCGTCGGCCCGATCCTCGCCGCGCAGTTCGGGTACCTGCCGGGAACGCTCTACATCCTGTTCGGCGTCGTGCTCGGCGGCGCGGTGCAGGATTTCACCGTGCTCGTCGGCTCGATGCGGCGCAATGGCAAGAGCCTCGGCCAGATCGTTCGCGACGAGATCGGCCCCGTGGGCGGCGCGGCGGCGCTCGTGGGCGTGCTCGCGATCATGATCATCCTGATCGGCGTTCTCGGCCTCGTCGTCGTGAACGCGATGTTCGGAAGCCCGTGGGGAACGTCGACAGTCGCGGCGACGATCCCGATCGCGCTGCTGATGGGCCTCTACATGGTGCGGCTGCGGCCCGGGCAGGTGCTCGAGGCGAGCCTGCTCGGCGTCGCGCTCGTGCTGCTCGCCGTCGTCGGCGGCCGCTTCGTCGACCAGAGCGAGTCGCTCCGCGTCTTCTTCGACCTCGACCGCCGGACGCTCGCGCTCGCGATCATCGCGTACGGGTTCGTTGCGAGCGTGCTCCCGGTCTGGCTGCTGCTCGCTCCGCGCGACTACCTCTCGGCGTTCATCAAGATCGGGACGGTCGCGCTGCTCGCCGCGGGGCTGGTCTGGGTGCGGCCTCCCGTCCACCTGCCGGCGCTCACGCGCTTCATCGACGGGAGCGGCCCCGTCTTCGCCGGGACGCTGTTTCCGTTCTGCTTCATCACGATCGCCTGCGGGTCGATCTCGGGCTTCCACGCGCTCATCTCGAGCGGGACGACGCCGAAGCTGCTCGCGCGCGAGAGCGACGCGCGCTTCATCGGCTACGGCGCGATGCTGGTCGAGTCGTTCGTCGCGATCATGGCGCTGGTCTCCGCGGCGGTGATGGAGCCCGGAACCTACTTCGCGATCAACGCGCCGCCGGCAGTGATCGGAGCGACGCTCGAGCAGGCGGCGACGACGATCGGAGGCTGGGGCTTCGCGTTCGACCCGGCGCATTTCGAGCTGCTGACGCGCCAGGTCGGCGAGTCGACGCTGCTCTCGCGGACGGGCGGAGCGCCGAGCCTCGCCGTCGGCATGGCCGAGATCTTCTCGCGCGCGCTCGGCGGAGAGACGCTGAAGGCGCTCTGGTACCACTTCGCGATCATGTTCGAGGCGCTCTTCATCCTGACGACGCTCGACGCCGGGACGCGCGTGGGCCGCTTCATGCTGCAGGACATGCTCGGCAACCTCTGGGCGCCGCTCGGACGCACGTCGTCGCTGCCCGCGAACGTTCTCGCCTCGGCGCTCATCGTCGGCGGCTGGGGCTACTTCCTGTACCAGGGCGTGATCGATCCGCTCGGCGGAATCAACTCGCTCTGGCCGCTCTTCGGCATCGCGAACCAGCTCCTCGCGACGACGGCGCTCGCCGCGGTGACGACGCTCTTCGTGAAGTCGGCGCGGCCTCGCTTCGCGCTGTGCACGCTGCTGCCGCTCGTGTGGCTGATGTCCGTCACGATGACCGCGGGCTTCGAGAAGATCTGGAGCCCCGATCGCCGCGTCGGCTTCCTCGCGCAGGCCGAGCACCTCGCCGGGCAGATCGCGTCGGGAGCGATTCCCGAGGCGAGCCGTCTCGCGACGGAAACCATCGCGATGAACGCGCGAACGAACGCGTTCGTGACGGGCCTCTTCATGCTGCTCGTCGTGGTGGTCGTCGCGGACGCCGCACGCGTGTGGCTGCGAACGCTCGGCGGCGGGGCGAGCCCCGCCGGCGCGCCGGTGACGAACGCGTGAGGCGGACGAGCGAGCGGCAGGTGGTCGCGTGCGCGGCGTGGCGCGCCCTGCGCGCTGCCGGCGATGCGCTGCGACCGGCTTCGGCAGGGATCCGCGGCGCGGCGCGCGAGATCCTGCGCATCCTGCGCTCGGCGGGCCGCGCGCTTCGCGACTTCGTGCGCGGCTTCACCGGCCTCGCCACGGCGCCGGCGGCCGAGGACGCGAGCGGGCGGCGCGCGCTCGAGGAGCAGGCGGGCCGCCGGCCGCGCTGCTGCTGATCCGTCCGCCGCGCGCGGCCCCGCTACTCTCCCGGCGCGGTGCAGGTTCTGCTCCTCGATCTCGACGAGACGCTCTATCCGCGCGGAAACGGCGTGCTCGCGCGCGTCGGCGCGCGGATCAACGCGTATCTGCACGAGAGGATCGGCATTCCCGCCGGCGAGGTCGACAGCGTGCGGCGCGAGCTCCGCGACGCGCACGGAACGACGCTCCGCGGCCTCGAGGCCCGCTACGACGTCGACGTCGACGACTACCTCTCGACCATCCACGGCGTCGATCTGTCGGATCTGCTCGGCCCCGTTCCCGCGCTGCGCGCGCTGCTCGGGCGCCTTCCGGCGCGAAAGGCCGTGTTCACCAACGCTCCGCGCCAGCACGCCGAGCAGGTGCTGCGGCTGCTCGACCTCGGCGACGCGTTCGAAGCGGTCGTCACGATCGAGGACCTCTCGCTGCGACCGAAGCCCGACCCGCACGCCTACGTCGCCGTCACGGAGCGGCTCGGCGTCGAGGCGGCGGCGTGCGTGATGGTCGACGACACGCGCGCGAATGTCGTCGCGGCTGCCCGAGCGGGAATGCGGACCGTCTGGCTCGCGCCGGCGCCGCAGGACGACGACGCCGTGCACCACGTGATTACCGATCTGCACGAGCTCGAGAGCCTGCTGGCCGCTCTGCGGCCGGGCCCCGCCGGCTGACCGGTGCTCGGCCGCGACGGGCCGCCGGCCGGTCCGGGTTGCGGCGCCGGGCCGGCGGGCGGGTGCGAGGCGGACCGCCCCCCGACACGGGCGGGCCGCGGGGCGCTCGGTCCGGATCCGTCCGGCGAACGCGCGCGGCTGTGTAGGAACGCCACGCTCGCCCATCACGGCGGCGGGGCCCTCGCGGCCCGGACTCGCCGCAGTGCGCGATTCCTTGCCCGCGAAGGCGCGGTCGTCGTTATGCTTGCGGTCCAACGTGAGACGTTCCCGCGCCGCCGGGCCGTGAGGGCTCCGGTGACGGCGCGCGGGCAGGAGGGAGAGTCGAACGATGGCGGCGAAGAAGGGCACGGCGAGGAAGGCTGCGAAGAAGATTGCGGGAGGCGCGAAGAAGCGAGCCGGCTTCGAGCTTCCGCCGACGTTGCAGGCGTACTCGAAGCAGGTGCAGAAGCGCCTCGCGGCGCTCGAGAAGGAGATCGAGCGCGCACGGACCGAGGCGCGGCGCCGCGCGGCGCGGCTGCTGCGCAACGCGAGCCGCGAGCTCGGGCGCCTCGAGGCCGGCGGGGAGCAGGGCTGGCGAAAGCTCGCCGGCGACGCGCAGAAGCAGGCGCTGCGCCTGCTCGCGCAGCTCGAGAAGGCGATTGCGCCCCCGACGCCGCGCAAGAAGGCCGCGCGTGCTGCGAAGAAGGTCGCGGGCGACGCGCAGACTGCGGCGAAGTCCGGCGCCGCGGCGGTGAAGGACGCAGCCGCGAAGGCGGCTGCGGCGGTGACGCCGTCGTAGACGACGTGCTGCGCCACGGGCCGCGCCGCCGCGCGGCGCGGCCCGTCGTCGAGCCGCTCGAGCCGGCGGCGTTCGCCGAGGCCGCTGCGCTGCTGGCTCGCGCGTTCCGCGACAATCCGCTCAACGTGGCGGTGATCGGCGCCCGCACGTCGCCGCAGCGCCGCGAACGCTGCAACGCCGTCATCATGCGCAACCTGCTCCGCGTCGCAGCGGGCAGCGGCGTGCTGCTCGGCGTTCGCTACGCCGGCGTTCTCGCCGGCGCTCTGGTTGCCGCGCCGCCGTACGCATTTCCGTTCCCGGCCCCCGGCGCCGGCGCGCAGCTTCGCGCGCTCCTCGTGCAGGGGCTGCGCGTCGCTTCCCGCTGGCGGGAGGTCTTCGAGCGGCTGCAGCGGCGGCGCCCCGTCGAGGCGCACGCCTATCTCGGGATTCTCGGCGTCGAGCCGTCGCTCCAGCGGCGCGGCGTCGGCCGGGCAGCGCTCGACGACTGGCTCGCGCGGGTCGACGCCGAAGCGCTGCCCGCATACCTCGAGACCGATCGCGAGGAGAACCTCGGCTTCTACGGGCGCGCCGGGTTCGGCGTCGTCGACGCGCTCGACGTCCTCGGCGTCCGCGTGTGGTGCCTGCGGCGCGGGCCCGCCGAGGCGGTTTCGGCCGCAGCGGCTCTGCGGTAAATCTCTGCCGTGTTCGGCCGTCGACCCGACGCCACGCCCGTTCGCGATCTACCCGCCATCCGGCGGTTCATGCCGTTCATCTCGCCGCGGCGCAACGAATCGCTCGTCTACTTCGCGTGCGATCTCTCGGTCGAGCGCGCCCTCGCGTTTCTCGGCGAGCGCAACCGCACGCGTCCGCCCGAGCGTCCGATGACGCTCTTTCACTTGCTTCTGCGCGCGCTCGTTCGCATGTTCGACGAGCGGCCGCGGGTCAACCGCTTCACGGCCGGCGGGCGGCTCTGGCAGCGTGACGGCATCTGGATCACGTTCAGCGCGAAGCGCGCCTTCGACGATCAGTCGCCGATCATCACCGTGAAGCGCCGCTTCGATCCGTCGGAAACGCTCGACGAGATGGTCGACGGCCTTCACTCGGGCCTTGCCGAGGGGCGAAGCGACCGCAAGAGCACGTCCGACCGGGAGATGGACCTCCTGCTGCGCCTTCCGCCGCCGCTGGTCCGACTGCTGATGGCGCTGGTGCGAGGGGCCGACGCGCTGGGTCTGCTGCCCGCGGCGATGATCCGCAACGATCCGATGTACGCCTCGGCGTTCGTCGCGAATCTCGGATCGGTCGGGCTCGACGCCGGCTACCACCATCTGTGGGAGTACGGGACGATCCCGATCTTCTGCGTGATGGGCCGCATCAAGCCGGGGCCGAGCGGCGGCCGGGTCATGACGCTCAAGTTCAGCTACGACGAGCGCGTCGAGGACGGCCTGTACTGCGCGCGCAGCCTCGACATCATCCGCGAGCTGATCGAGTCGCCGGAGAAGCTCTGATGCGAGCCCCGCGCGGGTGCCGCTGAATGCCGGAGACGCGGCGGCAGGATCTGTACCAGGCGCTCGGCGTCGCGCGCGGCGCGAGCGACGCCGAGATCAAGAAGGCCTACCGCAAGCTCGCGCGCAAGCTGCACCCGGACGTGAATCCGGGCGACGAGGCGGCAGAGGATCGCTTCAAGGTGGTCTCCGAGGCGTACTCCGTCCTCTCGGACCCGGACAAGCGCAAGGCGTACGACGAATTCGGCGAAGTCTCTCTCGAGGCGGGCTTCGACGCCGAGAAGGCGCGGCAGGCGCGCGAGCAGTTCGGCGCTCGCTTCGGCGCCGGCGGGTTCCCGGGCTTCGGACACGCGGGCCGCGCCGGCCCGGAGGGGTTCGAGGAGAGCTTCACGTTCGGGGACCTCGACGATCTGCTGGGCGACGTGTACGCGCGGCGCGGCTGGTCGCGTGGCGGCCCGGCGGGAAGCGCTCGCCCGCGCCGCGGCGTCGACGTCGAGG
Organism: Myxococcota bacterium; assembly: GCA_041912475.1. GTDB lineage: Bacteria > Myxococcota_A > UBA9160 > UBA9160 > UBA9160 > MYXO. The sequence continues at coordinate 6,480 of JAYRMX010000157.1, read as the reverse complement.
CGACGCTCGAGCTCGATCTCGCGGAATCGGCTCGCGGCGGCGAGAAGCGGCTCGGCATCGTTCGCCCCGGCGCGGATGGAGCGCCGATCAGCGAAACCGTCACGGTGCGCATCCCGCCCGGCGTCGCCGACGGCGGCCGCATTCGCATTCCGGGAAAGGGCGGCGAGGGCAGCCGGGGAGGGCCGCCGGGCGATCTGCACGCGCGCATCCGCATTCGCCCGCATCCGGTCTTCCGGCTCGAGGGGCGCAATCTCCTGGTCGACGTTCCGGTCACCGTGCGCGAGGCGTCGCTCGGGGCGAAGGTCGAGATCCCGACGCTCGAAGGGCGGGCGACGCTCACGGTCCCGGCGGGAACCGACTCCGGACAGCGGCTGCGGCTCAAGGGCAAGGGCCTCCCCGATCCGACCGGCGGGCCCGCCGGCGATCTCTACGTGACGATCCAGATCCGCGTTCCGCGGGATCTCGGCGCGGCCGGTCGTGCCGCGCTCGACGCGCTCTCGGAGTTCGATCCGCCTGCGCCGCGCGAGGACCTGTTCCGGTGAGCGAGCGCGTTCGGACGATCGAGGTCCTGCGCTTTCTCGAGCTGGACGAAACCGGCCTGCTGCAGGCGCTTCGCAGCGAGGGCCTGTTCCTCGAAGACGAGCTCGCGCCCGAGGCCGCAGAAGAGCTCCGCGTCGCGGCCAGCCTCATGGGCGAGCTCGGCGTCAATCCCGCCGGCGTGGACGTCGCCCTCCACCTGCGCCGCCGCCTCGCCTGCCTCGAGGGCCGGCTCCGCGAGCTCCTCGATCTGCTCGCGCAGGACACGAACCGGCCGAGCCGCAGCTAGCGGAATGGCTTTTCCGGCCGCGGGAAAACGGAAGGCTTCTTCCGCTGCAGTGGAACCCGCGTTCCTGTACCTGCCGTTCTATAGATTCCGAAGTCATCGACATAGAAAGTGTTTCTGAACTCCGTAGAACAGGCATGTGATTTGCAAGAACCAGAGCAGGTCGTTCGTTCACCTGGGAAGGGAACCATGTACCAGCTCGCCCGACGCTCGCTCTTCGCCCTCGCGGGGCTCCTCCTCGCCGCCTCGCCCGCCGCCGCAACGCCCTTCGGGTCCGTCGAGCTGTCGCTCGCGGCCGTGAACGGAAGCTGGACCTACTGGGGAGGCTCCATGGCCGGCACCGAGTCGAGTCCGAACCAGTACGCGGTGGCCGACGGCTCGCACGCCGAGGGCAGCTACCTCGTCGAGTGGCAGGGGGTCTCGATCGACCTCGATCCCGGCGTGAGCGGCAACTGGTCGGTCACGAACACCTCGGCGACGACGCAGATCATGATTCTCTCGGTGATCGTTCCCGTGCTTCCGGTGGGGCCTTCCTCGCTCATGTTCGGCTCGACCAGCGTGACCGTGAGCGACGCCAACTTCGACGGCGTCGGAGTCCTCACGAACCTCACACCGAGCCCCGCGTACACCGGGCTCATCGATCTCGGGCCCGTCCCTGCGAGCGCCCTCCTCGTGAACCCCTACGTCCTCACGGCGCCGCCGGGCGGAACGGCGAGCGCGACGCAGAGCTTCGGCGTCTTCCCGGGGTCCGTCCCCGGGCCCGCAGTCACGAGCAGCATCGGCATCCAGCACGTCTTCACGCTGACGGCGGGTGATCGCGCGACGTTCAACAGCACGTTCTTCCTCGTCGCGGTGCCCGAGCCGGGGACGCTGCTCCTCGTGATCTCGGGGCTCGCCGGGCTGGGCGTGTTCGCCCGCCGCGCGGGCGCGTAGCGCCGCCGAGGCTGCGCCGCCTCGCCGGACCGATCAGGGCTCGAGGCCGGCCCGGCGCGTTTTCGAGGGCGCCGGTCCCGGCGTCGTGTCATGCTGTACGCATCGATGGGGGCTCCGACCGGCACCACGGCCGCCGACCCGCGCTCGCGCCGCCCCGCGCGGCCCGACGACGGGCGCCTCCTGCGCGGGCGTGCGAGCCGCGCGCGAATCCGCGAGGCGGCGCTCGCGCTCTTTCGGGAGCACGGCTTCGACGGCGCGACGCTGCGCGCGATCGGCGCGCGCGCCGGGATGGGCGCGAGCTCGATCTACCGGCACGTCCGGTCCAAGGAAGAGCTGCTCGTCGACGACCTCGCGGCGCGGCAGGAGGAGGCGTGGACCTCGTTTCGCCGGGAAGACGACCGGCGGCATCCGTGCCGCGAGCGGCTCGTTCGCTTCCTTCGCGCGCAGCACGAGCTGCTCGCGAGCGAGCCCGACCTCACGACGATCGCGCTGCGCGCGACGACGCACCCCGAGCGTCGCGTCGCGCGGCGGGTGCTCGCGCTGCAGGACCGGACGATCGGCCTCGTCACCGAGATCCTGATGAGCGGGCGCATGCGCGGCGAGATCTCCCGCGACGCCGACGTCGTCGCGGCGGCGCGCGCGGTCGTGCACCTCACGCAGGGAGTCCGCATCTCGTGGGCGAACGGCCTGCTCACGGCCGACGAGTGCGCGAGCACGATCGAGACATCGGTCGCGCTGCTGCTGCGAGGGCTCGCGGCGTGAGAGAGGAGCGGGAGGAGTGATGCGCGCCGTCGTCGTCGATCGCCTGATGGAGCCGTCGGAGCTGAGGGTCCGCGAGGCCGAGCCGCCGAAGCTCGCCCCCGGCTGCGTCGCCGTCGACGTGCGCGCCGCCGGCTGCAACTTCTTCGACATTCTGATGTGCCAGGGCAAGTACCAGATGAAGCCGCCGCTGCCGTTCATTCCGGGCGCGGAGGCGGCCGGCGTCGTGGCCGAGGTGGCGGGAGACGTGAAGGGCGTCGCGGCCGGCGACCGCGTGCTGCTCTCGACGCCGCTCGGCGCATTCGCCGAGCGCGTCGTCGCGCCGGCGCGCGCGGTCTGGAAGATGCCCGAGAAGATGAGCTTCGAGGAGGGCGCGGCGCTTCCGATCGTGTACCCGACCTCGTACGCGGCGCTCGTCTACCGCGCGAAGATCGAGCCCGGGGAGTGGCTGCTCGTGCACGCGGCGGCCGGCGGCGTCGGTATCGCGGCCGTCCAGATCGGCCGCGCCCTCGGTGCGCGCGTGATCGCCACCGCAGGCGGGCCCGAGAAGCTCGAGGTGGCGCGCAGCGCGGGCGGCGAGGTGCTGATCGATTACGAACGCGAGGACTTCGTCGAGCGCGTCATGGAGGCGACCGGCGGCAAGGGCGCGGCCGTGATCTACGACTCCGTCGGCGGAGACGTCTTCGACCGCTCGCTCAAGTGCATCGCGTGGAGCGGAAGGCTGCTCGTGATCGGTTTCGCCGGTGGGCGGATCCCGGAGGTGAAGGCCAACCGCATCCTGCTCAAGAACGTCTCGGTCGTCGGCCTGCACTGGGGCGCGTACGCCATCCACGAGCCGGCGCGCATTCCGGAGACGATGAACGCGCTCTTCCGGCTCTACGACGAGGGGAAGATCCGCCCCGTCATCTTCCGGACCTACCCGCTCGAGCGGATCTCGGACGCGCTCGTCGCGCTCGGCGGCCGCAAGACCTGGGGCAAGGTGATCGTCGCGCCGTAGCGCGCCTGGCCTACCGCGCCGCCTTCGGCTTTCCGCCCATCGCCTTCTGGATGCGGTGCTTGAGCGCGAGCGCCTCGGGCGCGAGCTGGTTGTCCGAGCGGGAGAGCAGGAAGGCGTCGATCCCGCCGTGGCTGCGGACGGTTCGCAGGCTCCGCGTCGAGAGGCGAAGGCCGACGCGGGCGCCGAGCGCCTCGCTCACGAACGTCGTCTTCTGGAGGTTCGGCTGGAAGCGCCGGGGCGTCTTGCGGTTCGAGTGCGAGACGTTCTGGCCGTAGGTGGTTTTCGAGCCGCTCACGCTGCAGCGCCGGGGCATGTTTTCTCTCCAACGTCGCGGGGTTCGGGGAGCGAGAGGGGTAGCCTCCGGCGCTCGCGGGGTCAAGAGCCCGGACGCGGCTCGAGGCGGAAGAACTTCGTCGCCGCTCCCGGGAGCATGCGCGCGGCGACGTCCTCCCAGCCGTACTTCTCGCGGTACCCCGCGCGCAGGCTCTCCTTCACCGCCTCGTCCGCCACCGGAACCGCGCGCAGCAGGTAGTCCTTGCCGCCGGCGTTCAGGGCCACGTCGGGGCTGCGCTCGGCGTTCGCCCCCCAGCGCGTGCTGCCCGTCCGCACGTACGGCGTGCGATCGAGCACGACCAGCCACACGGTCGTCTTGCGCGGCGTTCCATCCTCGTTCGTCGTCGTGATGACGACGGTCTGAACGCCCGCGAGGTCGTTCCAGTCGACGGCCCGGGCGCCGGCCGCGAGCAGCAGCGCGATGCAGACGGCTCCGAGAGCGCCCGGCACTCGCCGTGCGGCGGCTTCGCGAAGGCGGCTCGTCATGGCGTCCCTCCTAGTGCGGCCGCGCTCCCTCCGGAGGCTCGGCCGCGTGCACGCCTCCCGTCGCTCGGCCCGCGCGCGCTGCGGGGCGGCGCCCGACGCGCCGCGGCGCGTCCGCTTCGGGACGGTGCGCGTCGAGCCACTCCGTGACGCGCGGGAAGATGTCCTCGTGCGCGTGCTTGCCGAGAACGAGATCGACGTGGCTGTAGTCGTGCGCGAAGCCCGTCTGCCGGCCCGCGACGAGGAAGGTCTTGTCGGCCGAACCGAGGCGCTCCGCGACGTGCGCGATGTCGTGCGCAGGCGTGAGCCCGTCGCGGCTCCCGGCGATCACGAGCATCGGAACGCGGACGCGCTCGAGGTGATCCGTGAAGCTGAACAGGTCGTAGCGGTCGCTCATCCGCTTGGCCGCGTACCAGCGAGCGAACTCGCGAAGCAGCGAGCGCGAGAGGTCCTCGACGCCGTAGCGCATCATGAAGCGCGCGGTCTCGAGGTCGAAGTTCTCGTCGGTCCATCCCCAGTCGCGCAGCGGGCCGGCGATCGCCGCCGCGACCGGCCCCGCGATCGGCGCACCGATCTTCGCGAGCGTTCCGGTCGGGATCCTCGGCGGCGCGTAGCGGAGCAGCTTGCGAAGGGCGACCCAGCGATCGAGGCCGAGATGGCCGACGCCCGTCATCCCCGGCGACCCGAGCGTGACCGCTCCCGCGACGCTGTCGGCTGCGGGCGTCATGAGCAGCCCGTACGCGACCATGCCGCCGAGCGAGTGGCCGACCCACAGGACGCGCCGCCAGCCCGTCACGCGGCGCACCACGCGCAGCGCGGCGGGCGCGTCGTGCTGGACGTAGTCCTCGAAGGTCCACTGATAGAAGACTCCCGTCGGGCCGATGCGCCTGCGCGATCGGCCGGCTCCGCGAAGCTCGATCAGCCACACGTCGTAGCCGGCAGCGTGGAGCGCACGGGCGAGGCTGGTGGTGCCCGGGCCGTCCATGTTGAACCGGTTCGAGCCCATCCCGTGACACAGCAGCACGGGCGTCGCGTGGGCGCGGCGGGCGGGCGTGTAGCGGTAGAGAGCGACGTGCCAGCCGTCGCGGGTCCGGGCGCTGTAGCGCGCGTCGGGGCCTTCGGGACGGGGCCAGGACAGGACGCGGTCGAGCAGGCGCTGCATGGCTCCGAGTGTACGAGGCGACGGGCTCTCCCGTCGAGCGCTTTCGCTCCCGCTCTCTGCTCGTCCGTGGCGAACCGGAAGGGAACGAGGAACAGTGCCTGCATGAGCGTGCGCGCGACCGAAGATCGTCGCCTCGGGCGCGTCACGGTGCTCGGCGGCGAGCGGGGCGGAAAGTACCCCCACGGCAGCTCCGTCCTCGTCGAGGGCAGCGAGGGGGCCGCTCTCATCGACCCCTCGCTCGCGGTCGTGCCGCGGGCGGCGTCGCTTCCGCGCGTCGACGTCGTCGTGAACAGCCACTGCCACGAGGACCACATCGCCGGGAACTTCCTGTTTCCGGACGCGAGCTGGCGCATTCATCGCCTCGACCTTCCCGGCCTGCGGTCGCTCGACGCGATGATGGCGATCTACGGCTACGACGACGCCGTCCTCGCGCCGTTTCGCCGGATCGTCGTCGAGCAGTTCCACTACGTGCCGCGCGAGGATGCGCTCGGCTTCGAAGACGGCGACGTCGTCGACCTCGGCGGCGTTCGCCTGCGTGCGATCCACTCACCGGGCCACACGCGGGGCCACTGCTTCTTCCACGCCGAGCCCGACGACGTGCTCTACCTCGGCGACGTCGACCTCACGACCTTCGGCCCCTACTACGGCGACGCGTGGTCCGACCTCGAGAGCTTCGAGCGGACGCTCGCGATGGCGCGCGGGCTCCGCGCGCGCTGGTACGTGACGTTCCATCACGTCGGCATCGTCGAGGGCCACGACGCCTTCCTCGACCGCCTCGGGCGCTACACCGAAGTGATTCGCCGCCGCGAGGAGCGGCTCGCCGGCTTCCTCGCCGAGCCGCACACGCTGGACGAGATCGTAAGACACCGATTCGTGTATCGCGCGCAGGACGAGCTCGTTTACGCCGACCCCGTCGAGCGCCGGAGCATGGCCCAGCACCTCGCGCGCCTTCTCGCGTCGGGGCGGGTCGAGGAGGTCGAGCCGGGGCGG
>JAYRMX010000156.1:0-5681 GCA_041912475.1 Myxococcota bacterium | reverse complement strand
CGCGCTCGGCGCGGCCGATCACGGGCACCGCGCGATCGTCCTCTCGACCGACCCGGCGCACAGCCTCGGCGACGCGCTCGGAATGCAGGTGGGGCCGCAGGCGGTCGCGGTCTGCTCGGGCGTCTCGGCGCTCGAGGTGGGTGCGCTCGACGAGCTCGAGCGCTCGTGGTCGGCCATCCAGCGCTGGCTTCGCGGCCTGCTCCGCGAGCGGGCGGACGAGCTCGTCGCGGAGGAGCTGCTGGTGTTCCCGGGCCTCGAGGAGCTGATGGCGCTGCGCGCCGTCCGCGAGATCGAGGCGCGCGGAGACCACGACGTCTGCGTCGTCGACTGCGCGCCGACGGGCGCGACGCTTCGCATGCTCCGATTCCCCGACGCGCTCCGCATCTTCATGGAGAACTTCTTCGAGATCGAGCGCCGCGGCGCGCGCTGGCTGCGGCCGGTGGTCGGCCGGCTCGGAGGATCGGCGCTCCTTCCGAACGAGGAGTTCTTCGAGGCTTTCGAGCGGCTCTACGGAGAGATCGCGGACGTGCAGCAGATCCTCTCCGACGGCGACCGCACGACGGCGCGCCTCGTGATGAACCCGGCGCGTGTCGTCGTCGAAGAGACGCGGCGCTCGTTCGCGTATCTCTCGCTCTACGGCGTCGCGACCGACGCCGTCATCGTGAACCGCGAGCTGCCGCCGCGGGCGGCGGGCGGATGGTTCGCGCGCTGGGCCGAGAAGGAGCGGCGCGAGCAGGCGGAGATCGCGGCCTCGTTCCCGGTCCCCATCCTGCACGCGCCGCTGCACCCGAAGGAGCTGATCGGCGCCGAGGCCCTGCGCCGCCTCGGCCGCGAGGTCTACGCGGACCGCGACCCGGCGGCCCTGCTCGCGCGGGGCCGTCCCATCCGCCTTCGCAAGGACGCGCGCGGCACCGTCCTCGAGATCGAGCTCCCGAGCGCCTCGAAGGAGGACCTCGAGGTCGGCATCCACGGCGCCGAGCTTCACGTGCGCCTGCGCGACACCCACCGGCGGATCTCGCTCCCCGACTCTCTCGCAGGCCGCACGGTCGCCGCCGCCCGCTTCGAGGACGGCCTTCTCGCCATCCGCTTCGAGTGAGCGCCGAAGGCGAGGCGACGAGCGCCTTGCGTCGCGATCCCGCGCGGCTCTGCGCCGGCGCCGGACCGCGCGCAGCCGCGCCGGCGGGCGGTTCGCGAGGCTTCCGGCGTCTTCGCATGGGGAACGTGCGGGCATGCGGCCGGGTCCGGCCGGTCGGCCGGCCGGCCGGGCGGCGGCGCCTGCGCCCTGCGCGCGCCGCGCCGGGAGGCGGAGGGCGCGCGGGGCCGGCGGGCCGCCTCCGAACGAAATTTCTCGAGATCGCGAGGAACGTCCTCGATCCCGTGCTACATGGCGGGAATGACGGGTAGGTCTCGGGGCAGCTTCGTGGCGCTCGCGGGGCTCGCGCTGGCGCTGCTCGGCGCGGAGGCCGGCGCGACGGCGCGCGTGGTCGACGTGCGGATCGGCCAGCACGACGACCTGACGCGCGTCGTGATCGAGCTCGACGCAGCGAGCGGACACCGGATCGAGCGCCAGGCGGGCCGGGAGGGCGCAGCGCTCGCAGTCCACGTCGGAGCGAAGGCCGACCGACGCAAAATCGTGTCGCATGGCCCCTTCGTCGGGAGCGTCAGCGTCGCGCCCGACGACGGCGGCGCCGTCGCGCTGATTGCGCTGCGCGAGCCCGGGCTCGACTACTCGGAGATGCTGCTCGACTCGCCGCCGCGGATCGTCATCGACGTTCACCGGGCGACGCCGGCGCACGCAGGCTCCGGGCCGGCGGCACCGGCGCGAACGGGCCCGGCGCCGGCGCGCTCCCCGGAGGCGGCCCAGCGTCCGCCGATCCCGGCGCCCGGAGACGAGAGCGACTCCGCGGCCGCCGTCACGGCCGCGAGCCCCGGCGTCGCGAGCCTTCCCGATGCGAACGGCGCGGCACCGCCTCCGCCCGCGAGCTACCGCGCGCTCGTCGCCGAGCAGCAGGCCCGCGAGCCGCAGGCCGCGGCGAGCGCGCCCGCCCAGACCGGGTCGACACAGGCCGGGTCGGCACAGGCCGGGTCGACACAGGCCGGGTCGACACAGATCGGCGTCGTGCAGACGGGCCCATCGCGCGGCGCCGCACAGCCCGGTGCGCGCGAGACTGCGACGCAGCCGAGCGCTGCAGCATCGGCCGGACCGCAGCCCGCCGCCGCGGCGACGGACCGCGAGGCCGCGACCTCGCCTGCGCCGGCAGCAACGCCGGCCGAGCGATCCGAGGCGCTCGCGGGCTCCGCGCCCGGCGCGATCGAGGCCCGCCGCGCAGACGCGGGGCGTACGGGCGCCACTGGCTCGCCGCCTGAGGCTCGGGCCGCCGCCGCGCCGCCCGTCGCCGCGGGCCCGCCTGCGGTTCGCGACCGGATCCGCAGCCTCGATCCGGCCCCGGCGCTGCTCGGGCTCGCCGTCCTCGCCGGCGCGGCGATCGCCTACCGCCGCTTCTCCGTTCGGCGTACGCGGAGGCTCGCGCTCGCCGAAGACGAGGACGCGCTCGCGATCTTCGGCGACGGCGCCCCGATCGAAGGCGCCGCAGCCGAAGCGCCCGAGCCCGACGCCGAAGCGCCCGAATCGCACCCCGTTCTCTCACTCGTTCGGCCACCGGACGAGGCGGGCGGCGCGGAGCCGGTCGTGCCGGAGGACGCCCCCGCGCAGAGCTGGCAGACCCTCAGCATCCCGCTGCCCGAGCCCGAGCTCGCCGCGCTCCCGCTCGAGGGCCCGCACGCCGGAGCGCCGGACGCCTCGCCGCCCGAGCCGTACGTCGCTGCGCCTGCTGCGGCCGCGGGGCCGGCCGAAGAGGGCCGCGTCGCCGAGCTCTCCGAACGCATCGCGACGCTCGAGCGCCGCATCGAAGAGCTGCTCGAGGCGCGCGAGCGGCTCGAGCGCTTCGCCGCGGCTCAGAACGAGGAGCTGCGAGTCCAGCGGGCCGCGATCGCGCGAACCCAGCGGGTTCTGCGCGGGATGGCGCGGCCGGAGGACGCGGGGGCCGAAGCCGGGTCGCAGCCGTCGCTGCCGCTCTCCGGGGACTGACCGCGGCTCCCGCACTGCGCTCGCGTGCGCAGCGAGCCAGAGTGTGCCGAGGCGGCGGAAGCCGCGCGCCGATCGCGGCTCCCGTGCCGCGCTCGCGCACGCAGCGGCCCGCCGCAGACCGGGCGCCGGCCGGCCGGCCTCGTGCTCACGTTCCCCACGGCACGCTGCGCTCTTTGCGCGTACCGTTTTTCACCCACGCGGCGCCCCCGGCATCCCCTGGCCTGCTTCCCCACGATTTCCTCAAAAACCCGTAACGCTTCGGACGGGATCTGCCGATGAGGCACGCAGACACGCGACCCCCCGGAACGCCGGGGCGGGACGATGGGGGTGAAGATGGACACGACCATCCTCCTCGCGGACGATCACCGAATCGTGCGCGAAGGCTTCCGGCGCATCCTCGAAGACCAGCCCGGCTTCGAGATCGTCGGTGAGGCGACGAACGGTGAAGAAGCGGTGCGGATGGTGACCGAGAAGCGCCCGGACGTGGTGCTCATGGACATCTCGATGCCGCTGCTCTCCGGAATCGACGCCACACGGCGCATCGCGAAGCTCGGCCTCGGCACCCGCGTGCTCGTGTGCTCGATGCACGACGACCGCACGTGCGTCGAGGAAGTTCTCCGCGCCGGCGCGTCGGGCTACGTCCTCAAGGACGCGTCGGGCGGCGAGCTCGTCTCGGCCATCGAGTCGGTTCGCGCGGGCGACTCGTACCTCTCGCCGGCGATCACGCAGCAGGTGGTGAGCGCCATCGCGCGGCCCGGCGAGCGTCCTTAGTACGCGGCGTCGACTCTCACCGAGCGCGAGCGCGAGGTGCTCCACCTCATCGCCGAAGGGCTCTCGAGCAAGGAGATCGCCCAGCGGCTCGGCGTCTCGCTCAAGACCATCGAGTCGCATCGCGCGAACGTCATGGAGAAGCTCGACATCCACAAAGTGTCGGGCCTCGTGCGATTCGCGATCCGCGCCGGCCTCGTCGCGCCCTGACCCGTGCGCTCAGCGGGCGGCAGCCAGCAGCAGGGCGCCGAGCGCGCCTGCGTGCTCGCCGTGGGCGAGGAAGATCGGCTCGCGGCCGAGCGCCCGCGTGATCTCGCGCAGCACCTCGACGAGGGCAGGATTCGCGCGCAGCGTCGACCCGCCGAACACGATTCGCCGCACCTGGCTCGCGGCCGCGAGGCCCGCGCAGATGAGCGCGATGTTCTCGCCGACGAGCCCCATGAGCGCGTGGGCGAGGTCTTCCGGCGCGGGCGCCGCCCCGCCGCTGCCGCTCCGCATCAGCTTCCCGAAGCTCGCGGCCGTGAGGTCGCCGCCGAGCGCGATCTCGCCCGGGCGGTAGATGTCGGAGACGAGCAGGTCGACGTTGCGCCGCTCGCCGCCGGCCGCGAGCTCGGCGATCCGCGCGAAGCTCGGCAGATCCGTGAGGAGCGACCCGAGACCCACGACCGTCCCGCCGCCGAGAGCGGTGCCGCCGACCCGCGTCACCGAGAGGCCGTCGACCAGCATGACCGACGTCCCCGTTCCGACCGAGACGATGAGATGACGCTCGGTCGCGAGGTCCTGCCCGAGCTGGTCCTTGAGCAGGGCCGTCGAGCCCGCACCCCACGCGGCGAACTCGTTCACGGGGAGGGCGTCTTTCGAGAGCAGCCGCACGAGCTCGCTCGCGCCGCCGCCCGTGAGGCCGATGCGGCCGGGCCGCGCGCGCTCGACGGCCTCGGCCACGTCGCCGAGCGCCGCCGCCGGCATGAGCGTGAACTCCGTGGCGCGACCCGGTGTCCGAAGGGCAATCTTCGCGAGCGTGGCGCCGACATCGACGCCGGCCGCGGTTCCGTTCCCGGGCGGCGAGTGATAGCCTTTTTCTTTCAACGGGTTGCACCTTCGATGAGGATGGCGCGAGGATGTATACCGCGTTCTATGGCCTGCGCGAAAAACCCTTTGCGCTGAGCCCCGATCCCCGCTTCCTGTTCCTCGCGCAGTCGCACCGCGAGGCGCTGGCGCACCTTCTCTACGGGATCGAGCAGGGCGAAGGCTTCATCGTCATCACGGGCGAGGTCGGCACGGGAAAGACCACGCTGTGCCGCACGCTGCTCCAGCGGCTCGGCGGCGGCACCGAAGTGGCGTTCGTCTTCAACCCGAAGCTCTCGGGCATCGAGCTGCTGAAGACGATCAACGCCGAGCTCGGCCTCTCGCACGAGAGCGATTCGCAGCGCGAGCTGAACGACGTGCTGAATCGCTTCCTGCTCGAGAAGAAGCGCGAATCGCGGCGCGTCCTGCTCGTCATCGACGAGGCGCAGAACCTCGAGCGAGAAACGCTCGAGCAGGTGCGGCTGCTCTCGAACCTCGAGACCGAGACCTCGAAGCTCATCCAGATCGTGCTCCTCGGACAGCCGGAGCTCGACGAGAACCTCGGATCGGCCGAGCTGCGTCAGCTCGAGCAGCGCATCGGCGTACGCTGGCGGCTGCGCTCGCTGTCTCCGAGCGAGACGCGCGAGTACGTGAAGCACCGGCTCCGCGTCGCGGCCGGCGCTCCGTGCGAGCCGTTCTCGGCCGCCGCGCTGCGCGAGCTGCACCGGCTCTCGGGCGGCGTACCGCGCGTCGTGAACGT
>JAYRMX010000155.1:0-10142 GCA_041912475.1 Myxococcota bacterium | reverse complement strand
CGTCGGCGACGTCGTCGATCGAGAGGCCGGCGGCGGCGAGGCGGTCGCTGACGTCGCGGCGGAGCCTTGAAAAGAAGCTTCTGGAAGCTACCTTCGCTCCATGCGATCGGTCGGGCTGAAGGAGCTGAAGAATCGGCTCAGCGAATACGTCCGGATCGCGGCGGGCGGAGAGACGGTTCTGATCTCGGATCGCGATCGCGTGGTGGCCGAGCTCACGCCTCCGCGTGAGACGCGCAGCTCGCACCTCCCGGACGCGGTCCTCGCGGAGGCCGTCCGTTCGGGCCTCGTCACTCCCGCGGTGCTCCCGCCGGGGTCTCCGCCCGAAACGGACCCGGTCGCACCGCTGTCGGAGATCCTCGCCCAGCTCGGCGCCGACCGGGGCGAGCGATGACGTACGTCGACACGTCGGTCGTTCTCGCTCAGCTCCTCGCCGAGGACCGCAGACCGCCGAGTTCGCTCTGGTCTCAGCCGCTCGTGTCGAGCCGGCTGCTCGAGTACGAAACCTGGACCCGGATCCACGCGCTGCGTCTCGCGCGCTCGCACGGTCCTGCGGCGCGCGAGATGCTGTCGAGGATCTCGTTCCTCGAGCTCTCGCCGCTCGTGCTCGCCAGAGCGCTCGAGCCCTTCCCGGTCCCGGTTCGAACGCTCGACGCGCTGCATCTGGCCTCGATCGAGTACCTCCGCGGACAGCGTGTCGAGGTTCGCCTCGCCGCCTATGACGAGCGGATGACGGCGGCTGCGAGGCGCCTCGGCATCTCTCTGGTGCGCCTCGAGGACTGATCTCGGTCGCGCGGCCCCCAAGACCGCCGCGTTCACCCGCGCGCGCGGCAGAGCCAGAGGCGGTAGCGGCCGACGTCGGCGACGTCGTCGATCGAGAGGCCGGCGGCGGCGAGGCGGTCGCTGACGTCGCGGCGGACGAACGCGGGGAAGTCGTCGCTCTCGAAGTACTCGAACGCGTGCCGCACGCTGAACAGGCGCGCCGAGAGGCCCTGCGACGGCACGCGGTACTCCGCGACGAGGACGCGGGCGCGGGAGACGCGAACGATCTCGGCGAGAACGGTGCCGCGCTCCGTCTCGGCCATCTCGTGCAGGGCCATGCAGCAGGTGACGAGGTCGAACGACGCGTCGGGAAACGCGATGCTGCGCGCGTCCATGTGCAGGAAGCGCGCGCGATCGCCGAGGCCGCGTGCGCGCGCCTTGCGCTCGGCGCGCGCGAGCATGCCGGGCGCGAGGTCGAGGCCGACGACGTTCGCGCCGCGCGCGGCGAGCGCGAGGGCGACGCCGCCCGTCCCCGTGCACACGTCGAGGCACTCCTCGCCGGCCATGGGGGCGCCGTGGTCGGCGACGCGGTCCCACAGGCGACGGAACCCGAGCGAGCTCACGACGGGGTCGTAGAACGCCGCGAGGGTCGACAGGAACCGGATCTGGCCGGGACGGGACAACGCGCGGAACCTCCCTTCGGAACGCGCCCGCGGGCGCCTTCCTCAAACGGGCTCGACGCGCTCGATCTCTACGCGGGTGTCCCGGTCGGTCTGGTTGGGCTCGTAGTGAGCATAGCCCCAGCGCAGGTGGCCGTAGTCCCCGACGAGCTGGGTCACCTTGAGGGGGCTCGGCGCCACGTGCTGGTGCGTCGTGTGGCCCCGGAACTGGTAGGGCTCCCAGGCGTGGAAGATGTGGACCTGGCCGGGGCGGATCGCGCCCGTCGGCTTGGCGCGCGCGACGAACGCCGAGACGTCGTTGCGAACGCGAACGAGGTCGTTGTCGCGGATGCCGCGCGACCGCGCGTCGGCCGCGTTCACGTACACCACCGGCTCGCCGCGCTGCAGGCGCAGCAGGTTCGGCGTGTCGCGCCACATGGCGTGGATGCTCCAGCGCGTGTGCCCGCCGGTGAGCGTCATCGGGTGCGAGCCGCCCGCGGCCGGCGGCTCCTTGTGCGTGGGCAGCGCCTCGCCGAGCTGCAGGAACCACGGATGGTCGACGTAGAACTGCTGCCGGCCGGTGAGCGTCGGGTACGGGCGCTTCTTCTCGACGAAGTCGCGCAGCGGAACGACGGGCTCGTTCTTCGCGTACTCGGAGTAGATGCCCGCGGTCCCGCCCTCGGGGCCGAGGCTCGAGAGGCGAACGGCGCCGCCGTCCCGGCGCAGGTCGGCGAGCGAGATTCCCTTCGACGCGCCGGAGACGCTGAGGATGAACTCGAGCACCTGCTCCTGCGCGTCGGGGCCGAAGCGGCCGCCGTCGGTGAAGCGGTCGCCGAGGTTCGCGAGGTCGCAGTCCTGCCCGCGGAAACCCTTCGTGGTCTCGATGCCGCGCGACTTCGCCTCCTGCGCGACGCGCGCCGCGAGCAGCGAGAAGATCTCCCACTCGGGCTTGGCTTCGCCCTGCGGCGCCACCGCGCGGTCAGCGAGCGTGATGTACGGAACGAAGGCGGCGATGTACTTGATGCCGATCTTCTCGTACCACCCCGCTGCCGGCAGGATGATGTCGGAGTTGAGCCCCGTCTCGCTCACGCGGAAGTTGACGTCGACGATGAGCCGCGCCTGCGCGAAGAGCGTGTCGCGGATGCGGTTGCCCGACCGGCTGTGCCGCAGGACGTTGCCGAAGATCGAGACGATGACCGACGGCGGCGGCGTTCCGGGAGCTGGCGCCATCGGGAAGTGCTTCTTCTCGAGCGCCTCGGCGAGAAACGGCGCGGCTCCCTTGGGCAGCGCGGGGTCGGAGTAGGCCGGGCCGAGCTCGTTCGGGCCGAGCCCGCCGTGCACGGCATGGAACAGCGTGCTCGGCACGTACATCGACTCGAATGCGCCGCGCACCTTCTCGGGGTTCATCGCCGCGCGCGCGGCCGTGAGCGCGAGGTGCGGCAGGTCGAGCTGGTCC
The DNA here is from genome assembly GCA_041912475.1 of Myxococcota bacterium. Lineage (GTDB taxonomy): Bacteria > Myxococcota_A > UBA9160 > UBA9160 > UBA9160 > MYXO. Next base: position 7,268 of record JAYRMX010000155.1, on the reverse strand, counting down.
TGCATCGCGACGAGGCCGAGTCCGTCGAGCGCGACGAACGCGCCCGATCGCCAGCCGCCGCCGACGCGCCCGAGGTTTCCCGTCAGCGACGCGAGGAGGATCTGCGAACGCTGAACCAGGTCCGTGTGGTAGTTCTTGCACGATCCCCACTGCGAGAGGATGAGCGCCGCGCGCGCCTTCGCGAAGTCGCGCGCGAAGCGCCGGATCGAAGCGGCGGAGACGCCGGTCGCGGCCGCAGCCATCTCGGGCGTGTGCTTCCTGTCGAGCGATTCGCGAAGCCGCGAGAAGACCGTGCCGACGCCGACCGTGTCGCCCGACGCGAGCCGCACCTTCTCGCTCACCTCGAGCGCCGGCCGTACGCCGTCGGCGAAGCGCAGCGTCTTGTCGGCGCTGCCCATCGTCCCGGGCGCCCAGACGAGCTTCTTTCCGGCCTCGTCCCAGACCGCGAAGCGCTCTTCGCTTCCGCCCTTCACGACGTCCGATTCGCGCAGGAAGCGGCCGTCGTCGGCGCGAACGAGGAAGGGCAGGTCGGTCTGCTCGCGCAGGTAGTCGGCCTGGTGCAGGCCCTCCGAGAGCACGACCTGACACGCGGCGAGCGCGAGAGCGGCGTCGCTGCCCGGGCGCGGCGAGAGCCACAGATCCGTGTGCATCGTGCTCTGGTTGTAGTCGGGGTTGATCGAGACGATGCGCGCGCCGCGGTAGCGCGCTTCGTTGAGGTAGTGCGAATCGGGGATTCGCGTCGCCGACGGGTTGAAGGCCCAGAGCACGATGTAGTCGGACCGGAACCAGTCGTCGGAGGTGCCGTCGGTGTGGGGCGTCCCGAGCGTGATCGTTCCGCCGACGGCGAGGTCGCCGATCTGCGCCATCGAGTCGGTGATGGGGACGCCGACCTGCCGGAAGAAGCGCAGCGGAGCGGCGGTGTTGCCTGCGAAGTCGACGTTCGGGCCGAGCTCGAGGATCGCGCCTTCGCCCCCGCGCTCCTTCAGCACGTCGACGAGGTTGCGCGCGATCTCGGCGAACGCCTCGTCCCACGAGATGCGCTTCCAGCGGCCCTCGCCACGCGCGCCGACGCGGCGCAGCGGGAAGCGAACGCGCGAGGGCCCCGTCAGCATGTCGCTCGCGCAGCCGCCCTTCTGGCAGCCGCGCGGGTTGAAGTCGGGAACCGAGTCGTTCGACGCCACGTACGGCGCCGACTGCTCCTCGCGCCAGACGATGCCGTTGTGGACGTAGAGGTTCCACGCGCACGACGAGACGCAGTTCGCGTTGGTGTGCGTGCCGCGCACGACGCGCTCCCAGCGCCAGCGGCTTCGCCACACGTCCTGCCAGTCGGTGTAGCCGGTTGCGGCGGCCGGGGCGGCCTGCGCGCCGGCCGGGAAGGAGAGGCCCCGCAGGCTGAGCGCGAGCCCCGTCGCGGCGCTGCTCCAAAGGAACTGCCGTCGGGTGAGTCCCTGCATCGAGCTCCTCCGCGGGCGCTGGAGAGGGAAGCTAGGGGCGTGGGGAGACGCGCCGTATGACGCCTGTCATAGGGGGCGCGTCGAGGCCGGCCTTCAGGGCTTGTTTTCCGGGCTCGTGCCTTCGTTCTTCGCGACGGCTCCGAGGCCGGTCGCGTCGAGGATGTGCACGTGGTGCACCTCGCCCCTCACGAGCCCGGCCTGCTCGAAGCGGCGAAGGACGCGAATCGCCGTCTCGATCGTCGTTCCTGCGGCCTCGGCGAGCTCGCGGCGCGTGACGTGCGCTTCGTCGCCGCGCGCGCTTCGCAGCAGCGCCTGCGCGAGGCGAACGTCGGCCGGATCGTACGCCAGCGAGCGCAGGCGGGTGTGCGCGCCGCGCAGGCGCCGCGCGACGATCGCGAGGATCTCGCGTGTGAGATGCGGCTCACTGCGCAGCAGGCCGAGCAGCGCGACGCGTGGCAGGCGCCAGACGGCGCTCTCGACCGTCGTCTCCGCGGTGGCGGGATAGGTGTTGCCCTCGAGCGCGGCGACCGCGCCGAAGATCTCGCCGGGCTGGATCGCCTCGAGCGCCATCACGCGGCCGTCGCTCGTCGTGCGCAGGATGCGCACCTCGCCCTCGCGCAGCGCCCACAGGAACTCCGCGGGCTCGCCCTCCCGGAAGAGCACCTTGCGCGAGGGGTAGCGACGCTCGCGGACCTGGAGCCGCACCTGCTCGAGACGCTGCGGCGTGAGCGACCGGAAGAACTCCGCGTCCTCGATCTTCACCTGCGGCCCGCGCTCGTCGCCCAAGAGTTCTCCCTTATGCGCGGCATCATACCCAAACCACGTCACCGGGGCCTAGGGTCCGGGCATGGGGCGCCGGGACGAAGAAGGCCGGAGAGGAGCCTCCGAGGCGAAGGCCGGGAGCCGAGCGCCGGCCGCCTCCGACGAGCCGCGGCCGGATGCGCTCTTCGCCGAGGCGCGCGGCGCGCTCGAGCGCGGTGACCGCCGCCACGCGCGCGCGAGCATCGAGAGTCTCGAGAGCGCGCTCGAGGTGCACTTCGCGCTCGAGGACCGCGTGTACTTCCCGGCGCTGTGCGCGCTGCAGCCGAGCGTCGACCCCGACATCCGGAGCCTGCAGCGCGAGCACGGCAAGATGCGCGAGCACCTCGCGTCGATCGCGAGCCGGCTCGCGGCGCAGGAGGATCCCGCCGGCCTCCAGCCTGCGTTCGAGGGCCTCGTGAGCTCGTTCCTCGACCACGAGGCGCGCGAGGAGTCGATCCTCGTCGCGGTCGAATCGGGGCTGACCGAAGGAGACGCGGGCCCGCACTCCGCGGCGTAACGCGTCAGCGCGAGAGCGCGGCGATCGTCGCGGCCGCCAGCTCGGCCGCGCCGTCGTCGCCGTCGTCGGGCTCGGAGAGACCGAGCCGAACGACGACGAGCTTCGCCGACGGGACGACGATGACGTACTGCCCGCTGTGGCCGCGCGCCGCGTAGGTGTCGGTGGGCAGCCCCGGCCACGGACGGCGCGCGGGATCCTTCGGATCGCCGGCGTTGAGCCACCAGTGTGCGCCGTACTGGCCGTCGGGCGCTGCGGGCGTGGGCGTCGTCACGTAGCGCACCCAGCCCTCGGGCAGGATGCGCCGGCCGTTCCAGACGCCGTCCCGGCGGTGCAGCTCGCCGAAGCGCGCCCAGTCGCGCGCCGTCATGAACGCGAACGACGAGCCGATGAAGCTGCCCGAGACGTCGGGCTCGAAGAAGGCGCTCGTCATGCCGGCCGCGTCGAAGAGCCGCTCGTTCGCGGCGCGCACCATCGCCGCGAGATCGTTTCCCGCCAGCTCGCGCAGGATCCGCGCGACGATGTTGCTGGTGCCGCTCGAATAACTCCAGACGGTGTCGGGGGCCGCGATGAGCGGGCTGCGCGCGGCGAAGGCCCCCGTGTCGGACGCGGTGAAGAGCATGCGCGAGACGTCGTTCACCGCGCCGTAGTGCTCGTCCCAGCCGAGGCCGCTCGACATGCGAAGGAGCTGGTCGAGCGTGATCGCGCGGCGCGGGTCGTCGTCGGCGGCCCATTCCGGAACCGGCGCACGCTCGCGCAGCGCGAGGCGGCCGTCTCCCACCGCGATGCCGACGAGCGCGGCGAGAACGCTCTTCGCCATCGACCACGAGAGCATCGGCGTGCCGGGGCCGTAGCCCGGCGCGTAGCGCTCGGCGACGAGCCGGCCGTCGTGTGCGATGACGACCGCGGCCGTGCGGCGAACGTGCTGCGTCGCCGCCGGCGGCTCGGCGAAGGCGCGGTCGATCGCGGCCTCGATCTCCGCGGGCGCGGGGCCGGCCGGCCCGGCTGCTCCGAGCGGCCACGGCCCCGCGGAGTCGAGCTGCGGCCGCTGCGCGTCGAGGCCGCGCGGCAGCGCGAGGCCCGCGTCGCCGTCCGGAAGGAGCGTGCAGCCGAGCCCCGGGCGGTGGATCGCGCGCGTGCGGACGACGCCGAGCGCGACGCCCTCCGCGGCGTGGCCGCTCGCCGAGAAGCGCAGCAGCGCGCCGAGCGGCGCCGTCTCGGCGCCGATGTAGTCGGTGACCGCACCGGCGACGCTCTGTCCCGAGTCGAAGACGAGCGAGCACGCGACCTTTGCCGCGAAGCCCGCGCCGACGTGCGCGGCCGTCTGGAGCCAGACGACTCCGTAGAGAAGGGCCGGGAGCGCGCCGGCGACGACGAACAGGCCGATCTTCTTCCACATGGGGGCGCAGTATGCCGGCGGCGTTCGCGCGGCGCAGGGCGCCCGGTCGCGCCCCGCGCCTCCGGGCCCGGCTCGCGCCGGGGGGCCGGCCGGGAAGGGCGCGGCCACCCACTCCCCGCGCAACCGGGCGCCGTCCGCTCCCCCGGCGCGGCGCTCGGGCCGGGCCCCCGCGCGCGGGCCGCGGCCGCGCCTCGGCCCCGATATCCTCCGGCCTCCCCACCCAAGCGAGGCGAGCCGCGCGATGAGCGAGATTTCCGGACGACACGTTCTGGTGACGGGCGGCGCGAGCGGCATCGGCCGGCTCGCGGCGCTCCGCATGGCGGCGCTCGGCGCGCGCGTGAGCCTCTGGGACATCCACCGCGAGAACCTCGACCGCGTCGTGGCCGAGCTCGGGGCGGCAGGCAGAGCGCCCGCCCGCGGCTCGGTCTGCGACGTCTCGAAGCGCGAGAACGTCTACGCCGCCGCCCGTGAGACGCTCGCCGCGGGCGGCCCCGTCGACGTTCTCGTCAACAACGCGGGGGTCGTGAGCGGACGGGCGCTGCTCGAGATCCCCGACGAGAAGATCGAGGCCACCTTCGCGGTCAACACGCTGAGCCTGTTCTGGACCGCGAAGGCCTTTCTGCCCGCGATGATCGAGCAGCGCCGGGGGCACATCGTCACGATCGCGTCGGCTTCGTCGCTGATCGGAGTCGCGCGCCTCTCGGACTACGCGGCGAGCAAATGGGCCGCGATGGGCTTCGACGAGTCGCTGCGCGCCGAGCTGCGAAAGGTCGCTCCCGAGCTGAAGACGACGGTCGTGTGTCCGTTCTACATCGACACCGGGATGTTCCGGGGCGTAAAGTCCCGCTTTCCGTGCCTGCTCCCGGTTCTCGACGAGAACCACGTCGCCGCGCGGATCGTGGACGCCATCGAGCGCGACCGGCGGCGCGTCGTCATGCCCGCGCTCGTCCACTGGATCCCGCTTCTGCGCGTCCTCCCGGTCGGGGTCTTCGACGCGCTCGCGACGTTCTTGGGGGTGAACTCCTCCATGGACGAGTTCAAGGGGCGGTCCGGGTCCTGACGCCGCACGGCTCCCTGCGAGGCCGCGCGCGCATTTCTCGATGGGGCGAACGCCTTCGTGGTGTTAGGATCGCGCAGTCCCGCACCCGAAGGAGACGTGATGGCCGCGAAGGCAGCGAAGAAGGCGGCGGGGAGCGCCCGCCGCAAGACGAGATCCGCGATCTCCCCGGCCGAGAAGGCCGCGTACAGCGAGATCAAGCAGGGCGTCAAGAACCTCGAGAAGTCGATCGCCGAGATCCAGAAGGGTCTTCGCAAGGCGGAGCAGCGGATCGAGGCGGACGCGCGCGCGCGAATCCGCGAGCTTCGCAAGGACGCGCGCGCGCAGCTCGGCGCGCTCAAGTCGAAGCGGCGCGACGTGACGCGCATCCTCAAGAACCTCTCCGCGGCTGCGGGCGGCTCGTGGGAGGAGGTGAAGCGCTCGGCCGACGGGATTCTCGGTGATGCGCGCGCAACGGCGGCCTCCGTCGTCGAGCGCTTCCGCCGGAGCCTCCAGAGCTGAGCCGCTCGGCAGGGGGCGCTGCGGCGCGCAGGGCGAGCAGGAGCGCGCTGCTGGCGCTCTTTCCGCCGCGGCGGCCGGTTGCCCCCGAACCGCGCCTCGTCGAACGCGTGCGGACCGACTACGGGACGCGCGAGCTCGTCGAGTACGCGGTCGCCCCCGGCGAGCGAGTGCGTGCATTCGTGCTCTCGCCGCCCGGCCGCCGCACGCGGCGGCCGGGCGTCATCGCGTCGCACCAGCACGCCGGGCAGTACTGGCTCGGCAAGTCGGAGCCTGCCGGGCTCTCGGCGAACGCGATGTATCACTACGGCGTCGATCTCTGCCGGCAGGGCTGCGTCGTGCTCTGTCCCGATCATCTCGGATTCGAAGAGCGGCAGCCGAGCGAGATCGAGCGGCGTGAGGGCACCGCGCCCGAGGGCCGCGAGAACGAGGCCGTGCTCTTTGCCGACTGCCTGCTCCGCGGGTCGAGCCTCGCGGCGAAGTATCTGTTCGACCTGTGTCAGGGCCTCGACGTGCTCGCGCGGGACGAGCGCGTCGACGCCGATCGGCTGGGCGCGATCGGCCACTCGCTCGGCGGCCAGACCGCGCTCTGGCTCGCCTTCTACGACGAGCGCGTGCGGGCGGCCTTCGCCTCGTGCGGATTCAGTACGCTCGCTGCGATCCAGCGCCGCCGCATCCCGCACAACTTCGCGGCCTACGTGCCCGGGCTCCTCACGGTCGGCGACATCGACGGCGTCGTTGCGGGCGTGTCTCCGCGCGCGTTCGGCATGAGCCACGGCACCGAGGACGCGATCTTTCCGATGGAGGGCGTGCGGCAGGTGACGCGCCGCGCGCGCGGGGCCTTTGCTCCGGGGAAGCTTCTCGCCGTGACGTTTCGGGGCGCGCACTCGTTTCCCGACGGGGTGAAGCGCCGCGCCTACGCCTTTCTGCGCCGTCACCTCGGCGCGTAGCGAGGGCCGCGGTGCTATCCCTTCGCCGCGTGCCGCACGAAGTCTCCCTCGGTGAGAATGCCGGCGATACGATCGCCCTCGACGGCGACGAGGCAGCCGATCTTGCGCTCGATCATTCGCCGCGCGGCCTCCGCGATCGGGGCATCCGGCGAGATCGTCTCGACGTCGTTGGTCATGACCTCTTTCACGAGCAGCATGCCGAGCAGCCGGTCCTGCGCCGCCTCGCCGTAGCCGAGCGTACGCTTCAAGGCCGTGCGGTACACGTCACGGCGCGAGAGGATTCCCGCCAGCTCGCCCTCGTCTCCCACCACAGGAAGGTGCCGGATGCGGTGCTTCTCCATGAGCGCGTCCGCGGCGAGCACCTTGTCGTTGCGGCCGACCGTCTGGACCGCGGTCGACATCAGATCCCGAACCTTCATCGAGCGTCCCCTCCCGGCTCGTGGGCGCCTGCGGCGCCGTTCGAGGGCGAAAGATTGCGCCGGCCCGGCCGCTGCGGCAAGCAAGGGCGCGCAGCGCCCGCGCAGCGCCCGCGCAGCGAGCCGAAGGCGAGCGAAGGCCGCTGCCGGCGAGCGCGAGCGAGCCGATGCGGCTCGGG
>JAYRMX010000154.1:0-31516 GCA_041912475.1 Myxococcota bacterium | reverse complement strand
CCGCTCGTGCACGACATGCGCGTTCTCGACGCGATCAGCGTGGCCGGAGGCTTCAACCAGTACGCCGACAAGAACGGCGTCAAGGTGATCCGGCGCGGACCCAACGGAAGCGTCGTCGAGTACAGCTTCAGCTACGGCGACTTCGTGATGGGCACGAAGGACGACGCCAACATGCTGCTCGAGAACGGCGACACGATCGTCGTCACGGACTAGCCGACCCTTGCGCCTTCGCGGTCTCGCGCTCCTGCTCCTCGTCTTCCTGCCGGCCGGCCCGGCGCGGGCGGTCGAGGCCGTGCTCGGGCTCGAGGGCGAAACCGGGTACAACAGCAACGTCTTCTACCAGTCGACCGACACGACGGGCGACGGGAACATCCAGCTCGGGCCGACGATCGGTCTTCGCGACCGGACGGGCCAGCTCACCTGGGCGCTTCGCTACCGGCCGAGCTACCAGGCCTTCTTCACCACGCATGAGATCGACAGCTTCTATCACGTTGCGAGGGGCGAGATCGCGTGGAAGCCGAGCGCTGCGTGGGAGCTCTACGCCAACGACCGCTTCAGCGTGACGCCGTCCTTCTCGACGACCACGCAGACCAACCAGGAGGGACTGCTGGCGGTCTCGGTCCCGGTGCTGTCGAACAGCCCCGTCACGCAGAACTACGCCGAGGCGGGCCTCAAGCACTCGTTCACCCCGCGCTGGCTCGGCGTGCTCTCGCTGAGCAGCAGCATCGTCGACTACCAGAGCTCGCTCAATGCCGACAGCAGCGCGACGCAGGGCCAGATCTACGCGGTCTACGGGCTCCTTCCGACCGACCGCGTCGGCGCCGGCCTCAGCGCGACGCGCCAGACCATCGACCAGGTCGGAGGCGGGACGAGCGGCTCGAGCTACTACCAGCTCTTCGGGATCTGGGAGCACGACTTCTCGCCGACGTGGCAGATGGATCTCCAGGCGGGCCCGGCGCTGGTCGAGCCCGACTCGCCGGACCTCCAGACGACGCGCGCGAACGCTCCGCTCTACTCCCGCCTCGTGCAGACGCGCGGCGGCAGCGTCCTGAGCCCGATGAGCGGCGGCACGTGCGTTCCGTTCCGCGGCGTCCTCGTCGCCGAGGCGTGCTCCGTCCTCTCGACGCCGGCCGGCCCGGTGAACGCGGCGCAGACGCTGGCCTTCGATGCCAACGGGCAGCCGGTGGACCTCACGCAGATCGGGACGCTCACGCAGATGGGCTCCGGGCCGAGTGCCGCCGGCAGCAGCCTCACGTACTTTGCGAACCTCTCGGTCACGAAGCGCTGGCGCTGGTTCGACTTCACGGGCACGTACGTCCGAAACGCCACCAACACCTCGGGCTTCAACCAGAGCCTCGTGACCGACACGCTCTCGCTCACGAGCCTCTGGGACCCCTCGCCTCGCTGGCACCTCATGGTTTCGGGAATCGTCCAGCGCCGGCAGTCGAGCTCCGACCAGGTCTTCCTGCTGACGCCGGTGAGCCCGCTCGCGATCCCAATCGCCTTCAACCCCGAGGTGGGCGTCTTCTCGTTCACCGGGGCCCAGGCGCAGGGCCTTCAGGCCTTCACCGCGAAGTCCGGCCTCAAGGTCATGAACTACGGCCTCACGGCGCAGCTCGACCGCAAGCTCACGCAGAGCAGCTACGTCTTCGGCCGCGCGAGCTGGGACAAGCAAACCACCAAGCGCACCGCCATCCCGACCACCGACGTCGATCGCTACATCGTGACGGTCGGGTTCCGCTACGAGTTCGAGCCGATCCATTTTCTCAACTGACGCGCATTGGCGCGGGAGACACGCGATGACGGAAGAACAGGGCCTCAAGCTCGGAGATCTGCGCCAGGTCGTTCGGCGCCGCCTCCCGCTGATGGGAGCCGTTGCAGGAACGGTGTTCCTCCTGTCGATCGTCGTGGCCGCGCTGCTCCCCAACGTCTACGTCGCGAGCGCGACGCTGCTCGTCGAGCCGCAGACGATCTCGAAGAAGCTCATCGAGTCGGGCGTCGCCGAGAGCGACCTCAACAACCGCCTGCACCTCATGACGATGCAGATCCTCTCGCGGCCGCGCCTCTCGAAGGTGATCGACGACCTCAAGCTCTACCCCGACCTCTCGGAGGAGAAGACGCGTGAGGAGGTCATCGAGGAGATGCGCAAGCACATCCGCGTCGAGCCCGTTCTGCCCGAGCTCGAGACGCCGGAGCTGCGCGGGCGGAGCACGCGCGAGATCGAGATCAACACCTTCCGCCTCTACTTCAGCTACGACAACGCCGTGACGGCCGCCGCCGTCGCGAACCGCCTCGCGAACGACTTCATCGACGAGCACATCAAGGAGCGCGTCCAGCTCTCGGGCGACACGTCGGAGTTCATCGAGGCCGAGCTGCAGCGGCTGCAGGGCCGGATCCGCGACGTCGAAGCGCAGACGGCGCAGGTGAAGGCCGACAATCCGGGCCGCCTCCCCGAGGACATGGCGACGAACCAGCGACTGCTCGAGAACGCCATCGACAACCTGCGCCGCGCGCAGCGCGAGCTCGCCGAGGCGCAGAGCGACGAAGCCTTCTACCGCCAGCAGTCGCTCCAGGCGCAGGCGGTCGCGCTTCCGAACGACGAAGGGAACCCCGAGCGCCGGCTGGAGATGCTCCAGATCAAGCTCGGTGAGTACCGCTCGCGCGGCTTCACCGAGAAGCACCCCGACATCGTCGCGACCCAGCAGGAGATCGCGCAGCTCCAGCAGAGGATCGAGGCCGAGGGCGGAGCGAAGGAGACTCCGCGCTCGCTGCCGCAGCAGCAGGCCGAGGCCGAGGTGCGGCGCGCGCAGCTCAAGATCCAGGCCGGGCAGCAGGACATCGAGCGGCTCACGAAGCAGGTCGAGGAGGTGCAGACCCGCATCGCGACCTCGCCGCGTGTCGAGGAGCAGCTCCTCGGGCTGCGGCGCGAGTACGATTCGCTCCTCAAGAGCGTCGACGAGTACGGCGCGAAGCGGCTCGAAGCGTCGACGGCCGCGAACATGGAGCGGCGGCAGAAGGGCGAGCAGTTCCGCGTGCTCGACTCGGCCGTGCCGCCGCCGGATCCGGCGTCGCCGCGGCGGCTCGTGATCATCGTCGTCGGCCTCATGCTCGGGCTCGCCCTCGGCGGCGGCGTCGGGCTGCTGCTCGAGAGCGCGGACAGCTCGTTCCACGGCGCGCGCGACCTCCAGCAGAAGCTTCGCATTCCGGTCCTGGCGGAGATCCCGGCGATCCTGCTCGATGCGGACCGCGCGGCGGCCCGGCGGCACCGGATCCGGGTCGCGATCGCGACGGCGGCGGTGGTGCTGTTCGTCCTCGCGGGCTCGGGCGGCGGATACGTCTGGATCAACGTGCTGCCGGCCTGGCGCTCGGCGAAGGAGCAGGCAGCGACGCCCGCGAGGCCCGCGGCCCCCGCGCAGCCCGCCGCTCCGGCGTCTCCGACGGCGCCCGCGATCCCGGGCCCGTCGTCGCCGCCCGCCGCGGGCGGCGCGTCGCCGGCGACGGGAGGCTGATCGCGGCATGTACCGCCAGTACTACGGACTCCTGCGCAGCCCGTTCGAGATGACGCCGGACCCGGCGTTCCTCTATCTGGGCGAGGCGCACCGCGAGGGGCTCGCGACGCTCGTCTACGGCGTTCGTGCGCGCAAGGGGTTCGTGCTGCTGACGGGCGAGGTGGGAACGGGCAAGACGACGCTGCTGCACGCGCTGCTCTCGCAGCTCGACGCGACGACGACGGCCGCGTTCCTGTTCAACCCGCGGCTCGAGCCGCTCGACTTCTTCCGCGTCCTGTTCGACGAGTACGGCATCGAGGAGCGCTGCACGACGAAGGCCGAGTATCTGCTGGCGCTGAACCGCTTCCTCATCGAGCGCCTCGAGAAGGGCCAGCCGACGCTCCTGATCGTCGACGAGGCGCAGAACCTCTCGCGGGAGATGCTCGAGGAGATCCGGCTGCTCTCGAACCTCGAGACGCCGACGTCGAAGCTGATCCAGATCATGCTCGTGGGGCAGCCGGAGCTCGGCGAGATGCTCGCGCGCTCGGACCTGCGCCAGCTCCGCCAGCGCATCGTGCTGCGGCACCACCTGCGCCCCTTCGACGAGAAGGAGACGGCCGCCTACATCGACGAACGCCTGCGGCTCGCCGGCTACACGGGGCAGGGGCTGTTCGATCGCGGCGCGGTCCGCGAGATCCACGCCGTGACGGGAGGCATCCCGCGGCTGCTCAACATCGTGTGCGACTCTGCGCTGCTGCTCGGGTACTCACGGGAAATTCCCGTGATCGGCAAGGCGCAGGTTCGCGAGGTGGCGCAGGATCTCGCGCTGCCGGGACCGACGGACTCCGGCGCACCGCCGGCGGAGGCGGCCGGAGCGCCGCCGGCACGCCGGCGCGGGCTGCTCGGGCTCTTCCGCTAGCGGAGAGAAAGGGGAAGCGATGGGCAAGGTGTACGACGCGCTGCGCAGGGCGGAGGAGGGCCGCAGCCGGCTGGCCCCGGGCGGAGTGGCCGCCGCGCCGGCGGCCGACTGGACACCGGCCGTCGAAGTGGAGAAGAAGCGTCGCGTGCCGTTCTGGAAGCGCTGGTTCCAGCGGACGGCGCTGCTTCGCGAAGAGGACGCGACGTCGGGCAACAAGCGCCGCATCACGCTGCTCGAGCCCGATTCGTTCGTCGCCGAGCAGTACCGCACGCTGCGCGCCCGGCTCGAGTCGCTCGCTGCCCAGCGGCCGATCCACACGCTCGCGATCGTGAGCGCGCTCCCGGGTGAGGGGAAGACCTCGGCGGCGATCAACCTCGCGATCGTGAGCGAGATGCACCTCGACCGCCGCGTGCTGCTCGTCGACTGCGACCTCCGCAAGCCGAAGATCCACCGCACGCTCGGCATCACGCCCACCGCCGGCCTCGCCGAGGTGCTGCTCGGCCAGGCGCCGCTCGAGCAGGCGATCTACAAGGTGACCGGTCCGTCGTTCGAGGGCGGCGCGCTCGAGGTGCTCCCCGTGCACGCCATGCCGCCGAACCCGTCGGAGCTGCTCTCGTCCGCGAAGATGAAGAGCCTGATCGAGGAGCTCTCGCGCCGCTACGACATGGTGATCCTCGACACGCCGGCCGCGCTCTCGCTGCCGGACGCCAAGACCATCACCGAGCTGACCGATGGCGCGGTGCTGGTGGTCCGCGCGGACACGACGCCCGAGACGGACGTGCAGACCGCCCTCGACCTGATCGACCGGCGGCGCGTGCTCGGCGTGGTCCTGAACGGCTCGGACATCGACCAGACGTACTACGGTTACCGCTAGGCGCGGCGGCTGCCCCCGGAAACGATGAGTCCCCTCGCGATCGCGATCACGCTGCTCGTGGCCTTCGGCGTTTCGTGCCTGGCGACGCCGGGGGTTTCGCGCGTCGCGCGCGCGCTCGAGGTGGTCGACCGCCCGAACGAGCGGAAGGTGAATCGTCGCGAGAACATCCCGCTGCTCGGCGGGCTCGCGGTCGCGCTCGGCTTCTTCGTCGGGATTGCGGCGGTGGTGGCCTTCTTCACCGAGAGCGACCCGTACCGGGGCCATCTCGAGGGGCTGCTGCTCGGCGGGCTCCTCATCCTCAGCGTCGGAGCGTTCGACGATCGCTTCGCGCTCGGCCCGAAGACCAAGCTGGGTGTCCAGCTCCTCGCCGCGGCGATCGCGGTCTACTACGGCTTCCAGATCCGGCAGCTCACCGACCCCGTCACGCGTACACCGCTGCCCATGCCGCCCTGGCTGATGACGGCCGTCACGATGGTCTGGATCGTCGGGATCACGAACGCACTCAATCTGCTCGACGGCCTCGACGGCCTGTGCACCGGCGTGGCGGCGATCATCGGCGCCACGCTCACCATCATCTGCTGGCAGGCGAACGCGGGGCTCGGCGTCGCGGTCGGCGTGGCGTTCGTCGGCGCTCTGCTGGGATTCCTTCCGTACAACTTCTCGCCGGCGCGAATCTTCCTCGGCGATACCGGAGCCCTGTTCATCGGCTACGTGCTCTCGCTGCTCGCGATCGAGGGCTACGGGCAGGCGCAGGGGTCATCGGTGCTCACGTTCGTCGTGCCGCTCCTCGCGCTCGCGGTGCCGATCATGGACGTCGGGCTCTCGGTGCTGCGCCGGCTGCGGCGGCACGCGGCCGTCATGCAGGCCGACCGCTCGCACATCCACCACCGGCTCCTCGAGTCGGAGGGCTCGCACCGCGCCGCCGTGCTCTCGCTCTACTTCCTCACGGCCTGCTTCTGCGTGATCGCGCTCTCGTTCACGCGCCTGCAGGGCTACGTCGCGATCGGCTTCCTCGCGGCCGTGCTGGCGCTCACGTTCCGCCTGCTGCGAAACCTCGGTTTCTTCGCGGAGTCGCCCGCGGCGGCCTCGGGCGAGCCGCCGGCCGACGCGAAGGGAGAGCGCGGTTGAGCGCGCGGCGCGCGGTCATCACGGGCGTCACGGGCCAGGACGGCTCGTACCTCGCCGAGCTGCTCCTCGGCAAGGGCTACGAGGTGCACGGCATGGTGCGCCGGTCGAGCACGACCGCGCACGAGCGCATCGCGCATCTCACGGACCGCATCACGCTGCACCCGGGCGACCTGCTCGATCAGACGTCGCTGCTGCGCCTGCTGGGCGAGGTGCGCCCGGCCGAGGTCTACAACCTCGCCGCGCAGTCGTTCGTCCCGGCGTCGTGGAGCCAGCCGTCGCTGACGGGCGACGTGAACGCGCTCGGCGTCTCGCGCCTGCTCGAGGCCGTTCGGCTGATCGACCCGTCGATCCGCTTCTATCAGGCGTCGAGCTCGGAGATGTTCGGCAAGGTGCGCGAGACGCCGCAGAACGAGACGACGCCGCTGCACCCGCGCAGCCCGTACGGCGTCGCGAAGGCGTACGGGCACTGGATCACCGTCAACTACCGCGAGAGCTATGGTCTGTACGCCGTCTCCGGGATCCTGTTCAATCACGAGTCGCCGCGGCGCGGCCGGGAGTTCGTGACGCGGCACATCAGCGAAGGGGTCGCGCGGATCAAGCTCGGCCTCGCGCGCGAGCTGCCGATCGGGAACCTCGAGGCGAAGCGTGACTGGGGCTTCGCGGGGGACTACGTGGAAGCGATGTGGAGCATGCTGCAGCAGCCCGAGCCGACCGACTTCGTGATCGGGACCGGACGCCAGCACTCGGTCGGCGAGTTCGCGCGGATGTGCTTCGAGCACGCCGGCCTCGACCCGGACGAGTTCGTTCGCCTCGACCCGCGCCGGCTTCGCCCCGCCGAAGTGGACACGCTCCTCGCCGATCCGGCGAAGGCGCGCGAGCAGCTCGGGTGGCGGGCGAGGACGGCGCTCGAGGAGCTCGCGCCGATGATGGTCGACGCCGATCTCGAAGCGCAGTCGCGGCTCGGCGGGCGCTGCGGCGACGAGGGCCGCGTGCGATGAGCCGGCCGCAGCGCGTTCTCGTCACCGGCGCCGCCGGCTTCATCGGCTCGACGCTCGCCGACCACCTGCTCGCGCAGGGGCGCGAGGTCGTCGGCCTCGACTCGTTCGACGAGTTCTATGCCGAGGAGACCAAGCTCCGCAATCTCGAGGGCGCGCTCGCGAGCTCTTCGTTCCGGCTCGTTCGCGGCGACATCCGCGACGCCGCCACGGTCGGAAAGCTCTTCGCCGAGACACGCTTCGATGCGGTCGTTCACCTCGCGGGGCTCGCCGGCGTGCGCCCGAGCCTCGAGCGGCCGGCGGTCTACGCGGACGTCAACGTGAACGGAACGGCGGTGATGCTCGAGCAGGCCGTTCGCGGAGGCGCGGGGAGAATGGTCTTCGCGTCGTCTTCGTCGGTCTACGGCGAGCGCCAGGACGGGCCGTTTCGCGAGACCGATCCGGTCGAGCGGCCGATCTCTCCGTACGCGGCCACCAAGCGCGCGGGCGAGCTGATCGCGCACACCTTCCATCACGCGCACGGCATCGGCGTCACGTGCGCGCGGATCTTCACGGCGTACGGTCCGCGCCAGCGGCCCGACCTCGCGATCCGCAAGTTCGCGGACCGCATGCTGCGCGGCGATCCGATCCCGGTCTTCGGCGACGGCTCGGCCGTTCGCGACTTCACGTTCGTGAGCGACCTGGTTCGCGGGCTCGTTGCTGCGCTCGATACCGACCTCGGATTCTCGATCCTCAACTTCGGAGGAGGGCGGACCGTGTCCGTGCTCGAAGTGGTCCGCAGCCTCGAGCGCGAGCTCGGCGTGGCGGCTCGAATCGAAGGGCTCCCGCGCCAGACGGGAGACGTCTCGCGGACGTGGGCCGACATCTCGGCCGCGCGCGCTGCGCTCGGCTACGCGCCGGCCACGCCGTTCGAAGAGGGGATCTCCCGCTTCGTGGCGTGGCTCCGGGGCGCGCGATGAGCCGCCGGCGGCCCGCGCTCGTGACGGGAGGCGCCGGCTTCATCGGCAGCCACCTCGTCGACCGCCTGCTCGCCGAGGGCTGGGAGGTGCGCGTCCTCGACGACTTCTCGAGCGGCCGCGAGGACAACCTCGCCGAGTCCGGCCACCGCGTCGAGCTCTTCAAGGGCGACGTGCGCGACGCCGAGCTGGTCGGCCGCGCGGTCGACGGCGCCGAGGTCGTGTTCCACCAGGCCGCCGTTCCGTCGGTGCCGCGCAGCATCGCGGAGCCGCTGCGGACGCACGACGTCAACGTCAACGGAACTCTCAACGTCCTCGAGCAGGCGCGGCAGGCCGGCGTTCGCCGCGTGGTCTACGCGGCGTCTTCGTCGGCCTACGGCGACACGCCGACGCTTCCCAAGATCGAGACGATGCCCGCGACGCCGATGTCGCCGTACGCGCTCCAGAAGTACGTTGGCGAGGTCTACTGCCGGCTCTACGCCGAACTCTACGGCCTCGAGACGGTGGCGCTGCGCTACTTCAACATCTTCGGCCCGCGGCAGAACCCCGACAGCGAGTACGCCGCGGTGATCCCGCGCTTCCTGCGCGCGTGTCTGCGGGCGGAGCGGCCGCGAATCTACGGCGACGGCGAGCAGACGCGAGACTTCACGTTCGTCGCCGACGCCGTCTCGGCCAACGTGCTCGCCGCCGACGCGCCGCGGGCGTCGGGCCACGTGATGAACGTCGGCGGCGGCGGGCGGACCAGCCTCAACGCGCTGCTCGCGGCCGTTCGAGAGGTCACGAGCAGCACCCTGGAGGCGATCCACGAGCCGGCGCGCGCGGGTGACGTGCGCGACAGCCTCGCCGCCCTCGACCGCGCGCGCGACCTCATCGGGTACGCGCCGCAGGTCGATCTGCGCGAGGGGCTGCGAAGGACGCTCGAGAGCATGCAGGCGCAGGGGGAGGCCTCGGAGTCGCGATGAACGTCTGTGTCGTCGGAACGGGATACGTGGGGCTCGTGACGGGCGCGTGCTTCGCCGAGTTCGGCGTCCGCGTCGTGTGCGCGGACAACAACGAGCAGAAGATCGCCGCGCTCGGCCGCGGCGAGATCCCGATCTACGAGCCCGGGCTCGACACGCTGGTCGCGCGCAACGAGGCCGCCGGGCGGCTCGCGTTCACGACGGACACCGCGCAGGCCATCCGGGACTCGCTCGTGATCTTCATCGCCGTCGGAACTCCGCCGCGAGAGGACGGCAGCACCGATCTCTCGTACGTCGAGGCGGTCGCGCGCGAGATCGGCCGCGCGATGGACGGCTACAAGGTGGTCGTCACCAAGAGCACCGTCCCGGTCGGCACCTCGGCGAAGGTGAAGCGCTGGATCGACGAGGAGCTCGCGAGGGCGAACAAGAAGGTTCGCTTCAGCGTCGCGTCGAACCCCGAGTTCCTCCGCGAGGGCGCCGCGATCCAGGACTTCATGAAGCCGGACCGCGTCGTGATCGGCTGCGAGGACGACGAGGCGATGGCGATCCTCAAGGATCTGTACCGCCCGCTGTACCTCATCTCGGCGCCGTTCGTCGTGACGAACGTTCCGACGGCCGAGCTCACGAAGTACGCGGCGAACGCGTTTCTCGCGACGAAGATCTCGTTCATCAACGAGATCGCGAACCTGTGCGAGAAGATCGGCGGCGACGTCCACGACATCGCGCGCGGCATCGGCCTCGACGGGCGAATCGGGCAGAAGTTCCTCCATCCCGGGCCGGGTTACGGAGGCTCGTGCTTCCCGAAGGACACCACGTCGGCCGCGCATTTCGCGCGCGAGCTCGGAAGCCCGCTCGAGATCGTCGAGGCGGTGATCCGGGTGAACGAGCTCCAGCGCGCGCGGATGGTCGCGAAGATCGAAGCCGCGCTCGGCGGGGCGGTCTCCGGGAGGCGGATCGGCGTGCTGGGTCTCTCGTTCAAGCCCGAGACCGACGACATGCGCGACGCGCCGTCGATCGACATCCTGCGGGCGCTGATCGAGCGAGGAGCGCAGGTGCAGGCGTACGACCCGGCTGCGATGGAGCAGACGCGCAAGATCCTGCCCGAGGTGAGCCTGTGCGCCGGAGAGTACGAGGCGTGCCAGGGCGCCGACGCGCTCGTGATCGTCACGGAGTGGAACCAGTTCCGCATGCTCGACCTCGACCGGGTGAAGCGCTGCATGCGCGAGCCCGTCGTCGTCGACCTGCGCAACATCTACGAGCCGGCCGCGATGCGCGCGGCGGGATTCCGGTACGCGTGCGTGGGCCGCTGAAGGCGGGCCGGCGCGCGCTTCGGGACCGGCTCCACGTCGTCGTCCTCGCCGGCGGCGCCGGCGAGCGGTTCTGGCCGCGGTCCCGGCGCCATCACCCGAAGCCGCTGCTCGAGGTGGTGGACGGCAAGAGCCTGCTCGAGGCGACGCTCGACCGCGCGCGCCGGGTCGCGCGGCCGGAGCACGTCTGGATCGTGTGCGGGCACGAGCACGCTGCGGCCCTTCGCCGCCGTGCGGGGCTGCCGGCGTCGCGGGTTCTCGTCGAGCCCGTTCGCCGCAACACGGCGATGGCGGCGGGCTGGGCGGCGGCGCGCATCGCGGCGCTCGACTCGGAGGCCGTGCTCGTGACGCTCGCTGCGGATCATCGCGTTCCCGACGCCGCGGCGTTCGCGCGGGCCTGCCTGCGCGCCGCGCGGGCGGCGGACGAGGCGGGAGCGCTGGTGACGCTCGGCATCCGGCCGACGCGGCCCGACACCGGGTACGGCTACATCCGCGTGGGCGCCGCGGCGGGGCCGGGGTTTCCCGGGCTTCACCGCGTGCGCCGGTTCGTCGAAAAGCCGGATCTGGCGCGCGCGCGGCGCTTCCTGCGTGAGGGAGGCTTTCTCTGGAACGCCGGGATCTTCGTCTGGACGGCGCGAGACCTGCTCGCCGAGATCGAGCGTCACGCGCCGGATCTGGCACTGGCGCTGCGTCCGCTTCGCGCCGCGCCGCGGGGCGCGCCGCCGCCGCGCGTTCTCGCGGCGGCCTACCGCCGCGCGCCCTCGCAGCCGATCGACGTCGCGGTGCTCGAGAAGAGCCGCCGCGTGTGGACGCTGCCGGTCTCCTTCCGCTGGAGCGACGTCGGCACCTGGGCGTCGCTCGCCGAGGAGCTCGGGCTCGCGGGGGAGGGCAACATCGCGCTCGGCGCTCCTGCGCTGTTCGAGCAGAGCGCCGGCAACCTCGTCTGGGGCGACGGGCGCCTGGTCGCGCTCTTCGGCGTCGAGGGGCTGGCGGTCGTCGACGCCGGGGACACCCTGCTGGTGGCGCGCCTCGCGCGGAGCGGAGATCTTCGGCGGGTGGTCGACGCGCTTCGCCAGCGCGGGCGCGAGGACCTCACGTAGGGAGGAGCCATGGCGGCGTCCGGCCGGAGTCGGGAAGCGCTCGAGTCGCTGCGCGTGATCCCGCTCTTCTCCCAGGCGAGCGACGCGGACCTCGAGCTGCTGGGCTCGTACCTGATCGAGCGGCGCTTCGCGCGCAACACGACGATCGTCGAGGAAGGGCTTCCCGGCGACTACATGTACGTGCTGCGCGAAGGCCGCGTCAAGGTGACGAAGCTCGCCGACGAGGGCCGCGAGAAGATCCTCGGCTTCATCGAAGCGGGCGGCTTCTTCGGCGAGATGGCGCTTCTCGACCGAGCGCCGCGCGTCGCGTCGGTGAAGACGCTCGAGCCGGTTCGCCTGCTCGCGCTCTCGCGTGCCGACTTCCTCAACCTGCTGCGCAAGAGCCCCGACCTCGCGATGGCGGTCATCATGGAGCTCACTCGGCGGCTGCGCGAGATGGACGAGCAGGCGAGCTCGCTCTCGTTCCAGCGCGTGAAGGAGCGTGCGAAGGGCGTCTTCGTCCGGCTCGCGCACGACCCCGCCTCGCGCGAGGGCCTGCGGACGACGCCGGCGCTCACGCACCAGCAGATCGCGGACATGATCGGCACCTCGCGTGAGACCGTGACGCGCGTCGTGAAGGACCTCAAGCAGGAAGGCTGGCTGCAGCAGGAAGGCAAGCGATACCTGGTGCCGGAGCGCGACGCGGCGCGGGAGTAGTTCAACCCCGCCCTCGGCCAGGCCGATACGGACGCCGTGGCGGAGAGCGACGCGCGCTTCCTCGGCTGGCTGCTGGATTCGATGCGCTCCGGGCTGGTCGCGATCGACCGCACGGGCGTCGTCGTTCGCGCGAACCCCGCCGCGCGCCGGATGCTCTCGCTCGCGGGCTGCGTCGTCGGGAGCGCGTGCCGCAGCGCGCTGCGCGGACAGCCGGCGATCGCGTCGCTGCTCGAGAGCGCGCTCGACGGCAGCGAGCGGCCGAGCCGCGCGGAGCTCGTCCTCGAGCCGGCGGGCGACGAGCCCGCGCGCACGATCGGCTTCACGCTCGATCCGGTCCGAGACGCGGGCGGCGAGGTCGCCGGCGCGGTGCTCGTCTTTCGCGACCTGACGCCGTTCGAGCGCCACGACGAGCAGGAGCGGCTGCGCGACCGCCTCGCCGCGCTCGGACAGATGGCAGCCGGCCTCGCCCACGAGCTGCGCAACCCGCTCGCCGGCATGGAGGTGCTCGCCGGGCTGCTGCGGCGCCGGCTCGTGGGCCAGCCCGAAGATCTCGCGCTGCTCTCCGAGCTCGTGGGCGAGCTGCGCGGCCTGTCGCGGACCGTGACCGAGAGCCTCGAGTTCGTTCGGCCGATGCGGCTCGTCCGCGAGGACGTCGATCCGGTCGGACTGCTCGAGGAGTCGCTCGCGCTCGCGCGCTCACGCGTTGCCTTCGACGGGCAGATCGAGCGCGACTACGACGAGGAGCTTCCCGAGATCCGCGCCGACGCCGAGCAGCTCCGCGCGGTCGAGACGAACCTCATCGTGAACGCCTTCGAGGCGATGCAGGGCTGCGCGCGGCCCGAAGGGCACCGGCTCCGGCTCGGCCTTCGCGTGCTCGCGCGCGCCGACGTCGCGGCGGCGGACTCGGGCGGCGCCGCCGCGGGCGGGCGCGAGCTGCTGATCACGGTCGCCGACACCGGCGCCGGGATCGACTCGGACCTGCGCGAGCGCGTGTTCCATCCGTTCTTCACGACGAAGCAGCGAGGATCGGGCGTCGGTCTCGCGCACGCGCAGAAGATCGTGACGGGTCACGGAGGGCTCCTCGAGCTCGACGGACGGCCCGGGCAGGGCGCGGTCTTCCGCGTCCGCCTGCCGATCGAGCGGGAGAGCGCCGCGTGAGCGACGCGCGAGCGCCGCGCGTCCTCGTCGTCGAGGACAACGACGTGCTGCGGCGCGCGATCGTCGCCGCGCTTCGCGAGCGCTGGCCGCGGACCGAGGGCGAGGCCGACGGCGCCCGCGCGGCCGAGCGGCTGCGCGACCCGTCGGCGGAGCCGTTCGACGTCGTCCTGACCGATCTTCGTCTTCCGGGCGCGGGCGGGACGGAGGTCCTGCGCGCGGCGCGCGAGCGAGACCCGAGCGCGTCCGTGCTGGTGATGACGGCGCACGGAAGCGTCGAGGCCGCGGTCGAAGCCATGAAGCTCGGCGCGTTCGACTTCCTGCAGAAGCCGTTCGACCTCGAGCAGCTCGAAGTCCACCTCGTTCGCGCGGCGGAGCACGCGCGGCTGGGTCGCGAGGTGCGCGAGCTGCGCGCGGAGCGGGCCGCGGCGTTCGCGCCGCCGAGCATCGTGGGATCGAGCCCGGCGCTTCGCGAGGCGCTCGATCTCGCGCAGCGCGCCGCTCCGGGCCGGTCGACCGTCCTCGTGACGGGTGAGACCGGAACCGGCAAGGAGCTCGTTGCGGGGCTGATCCACGGCGGCTCACCGCGGGCGGCCAAAGCCTTCGTGAAGGTGAACTGCGCCGCGCTCCCGGAGACGCTCCTCGAGTCGGAGCTGTTCGGCCACGAGCGAGGCGCCTTCACGGGGGCCGACCGGCTGCACGTCGGGCGCTTCGAGCAGGCCGACGGCGGAACGCTCCTGCTCGACGAAGTCGGCGATCTCTCTGCGGCGACCCAGGCGAAGCTGCTCCGCGTCCTGCAGGAGCAGGAGTTCCACCGCCTCGGCGGCCGGCGGCCGATCCGAACCGACGTGCGCATCGTCGCCGCGACCAACCGCCCGCTCGAGCGCGAGGTCGCTGCGCGCCGCTTCCGCGAGGATCTCTACTTCCGGCTCAACGTGATCCGGATCCACCTGCCGCCGCTGCGCGAGCGCACCGAAGATCTGCTCGCGCTCGCCGACCACTTCCTCGGCCAGTTCGCGCGCGAGCTCGCGAGGCCCGGCGCACGCTTCACGCAGGCCGCACGCGAGCGCATCCTCGCGCACGACTGGCCGGGCAACGTGCGGGAGCTTCGCAACGCGATCGAGCGCGCACTGCTGCTCTCGGACGGGCCGAACGTCGACGCCGACCGCTTCGGGCTGCCGGCGGCGCGCGCGGCTCCGCCGGACCCGGACGCCGGGCCGGAGCCGCCTCTCTCGCTCGAGCAGATGGAGCGGCGTCTCGTCCTCGAGGCGCTGCAGTCGGCCGGCCACGTGCAGAAGCGGGCGGCCAGGCTCCTCGGCGTCAGTCCGCGAAAGCTCAACTACATGATCCAGAAGCTGGCGATCACGCATCCGCGCTGGCGCCGCAACCGATCCGTCGCCTCGCGGGCGCCGGGGCCGCGCTTGAATTGAAAGCGGAGTTCCGATATCCAAGCCCGGCTAAGCCTGGGGGTGCCTTCCATGTCCCGTTTCCGATGCCTTCCGCTTTTCGGGGCCGTGCTCGCCGTCGCACTCGGGGGCGGCGTGCTCACGGGCTGCCGGAGCCAGGAGGCGAAGGTCGCCGAGCACCAGGAGCGCGGCGAGCAGTACGCGAAGGACGGCAAGTACCCCGAGGCCGTGATCGAGTTCAAGAACGTCCTGCAGCTCGACCCCAACCAGGGCAAGGCGCACTACGGGCTCGCGAAGGCGTACCTCGGCCAGAACGACCTCGCGCGGGGCTACTGGGAGCTGCGCGAGACGGCGCGCCTCGACCCGTCGAATCTCGACGCGAAGCTCCAGTACGGCCAGCTCGCACGCCTCGCCGGCGACCTCGACGAGGCGCTCGCGCAGGCCGACGACGTGATCGCCGCCCAGCCGGACAAGGCGCCGCCGCGCGTGCTGCGCGGACAGGTGCTCGAACGGCTGAAGCGCGCCGACGAGGCCGAGGCCGAGCTCAAGAAGGCGATGGAGCTCGAATCGAACGACACGGCGCCGACGTTCCTGTACGCCGACTTCCTCGTCCGGAACGGAAAGGCGGCCGAGGCGGAGCCGCTGTTCCGCCGGCTCGTCGAGCTCAAGCCCGAGTTCCCGAGCTACGCGGCGCTCGCGAACTTCCTCGCCCGCGATCCGAAGCGCGACGCCGAGGCGGAGGCCGTCTTCCGCGAGGGCATCGCGAAGGCGAAGCCCGAGCAGCTCTCGACCGCCTACCGCACGCTCGCCAGCTTCCAGTACACGCGAAACCGGTTCGGCGACTCGGAGGCGACGCTCCACGAGGCGATCGAGAAGACGCCCGACGATCTCGAGACCATCTACGCGCTCGCGCGCTTCTACGTCGCGCGGGGCGACGAGAAGAAGGCCGACGAGATGGTCGAGCAGGCGACGAAGGCCAAGCCCGACGACGAGAAGACGTGGCTCGTGCTCTCGGCCTTCCGCAGCCGGAAGGGCGACCTTCCGGGTGCGCTCGCGGCGGCCGAAGACGCGCTCGAGCGCAACCCCGAGAGCAAGACCGCGCGGCTGCGCAAGGCGGAGCTGCTCCTCGACATGGGATACCGCGAGGGTTCGAAGGAGAAGATCGCGCAGGGCCGCAGCATCACCGACGCGATCCTCGCCAAGGAGCCCGGCAGCCCGGACGCGCTCTTCGTGAAGGCGAAGATCGACCTCGCCGAGAGCCGGAACGACGACGCGATCACCGCGCTGCGACGGGCGCTCGAGGCCAAGCCCGACTGGGGGCAGGCGCACTTCCTGCTCGGCTCCGCGCTGTTCCTGCAGAACGATCGCAACGGCGCGGGCACCGAGGTGGCGCGCGCCGTCGAGCTCGAGCCCGATCTCGCCGAGGCGCGAAAGCTGCTGGCGCGAATCCGCGCGGCATCGGGACAGTTCGACCTCGCGGTCGAGGAGAGCCGCAAGTACCTCGACGCGCGCCCCGGCGACGCCGAGGGCCGCCTGCAGCTCGCGCAGTCGCTCGTGCGCCTCGGCAAGCCGAAGGACGCGATGGCCGAGCTCGAGAAGATTCCCGAGAAGGACCGCGATTCCGAGATCTACTACGCGATCGGACGCGTGAACCTCGTGCTCGGAAAGGCCGCTCCCGCGCGCGCGGCGCTCGAGAAGGCCGACTCGATCCGGCCGAACCACCCCGAGGTGCTGCAGACGATGCTGCAGCTCGACAGCTCGGAGGGCCGGCTCAAGGACTCGCTCGAGCGAATCGGCAAGGCCGTCGCCGCCGAGCCGCAGAACGCGCAGCTCCTTCACCTGCAGGGCATCGCCTTCGCGCTCGACGGCCGCGCGGGCGATGCGGAGCAGAACTTCCGGCGCGCGATCGAGGTGAGCCCGAAGGACCTCGCCGCGTATCAGAGCCTCGCTGCGCTGATGGCGCGGACGGGCCGTCTCGACGAGACGATCAAGACCTACGAGCGTGCGTTCGAGAGCCAGCCCAACTCAGGTCCGGTCGCCCTCACGCTCGGCTCGCTCTACGAGTCGCGGGGCGACAAGGACAAGGCGCTCGAGTACTACGAGAAGGCGGTCGCGGTCGATCCGAACCTCGGGGCCGCGAAGAACAACCTCGCGTACCTGCTCGCGGAGAGCGGCCAGAACCTCGACCGCGCGCTCGATCTCGCGCAGGAAGCGAAAGCGCTGCTTCCCGACAACTCGAACGCCGCCGACACGCTCGGATGGGTGCTGTACCGCAAGGGCGTTCCGGGCGCGGCGATCGGCTACCTGAAGGACGCCGAATCGGGGGCGCGGCCGGGAGACGAGAGCCTCGGCGTGATCCGCCACCACCTCGCGCAGGCGTACGAGGCGAACAACGAGCCCGACCGCGCGCGAGAGACCCTCGAACGCGCGCTCGCCGACCTCGAGACCCTCAAGAAGAAGGCGGAGGAGCGCGGCGCCGCGGTGAAGGAGCCGGCGTGGGCCGCCGACGTGCGCTCGATGCTCGAGCGCCTCAAGCAGGCGGCGCCGCCCGCGAGCGGGCAGTCGTAGAGGGAACTCGCCGTAGAGCTCCGGCCGGGGCGTCGCCGAGCGGCGCTGCCCGCCACCGGCTGCCGAGAGGACGCCGGCCGCGTGACCGGGCACCTTCGCGGCAGCGGCGGCGCCGAGGTCCGCGTCGTTCAAGGGATCCCGCCCCGCTGCCGATGAGGCCGGGGGGGCGGAGCGCGCCATGCGCCGCCCGCGTGGAGGGACTCCATGAAGCGGCGCACGCTGGCTCTCGCGCTTCCCATCGCATTGCTCGCAGGGCTGGCTCACGCGGCCGGCGCCCCGTCCGGCTCCGAAGGGGCGGCGCCGCCGGCCCGCACCGCCATCGGTCCGGCGGTGACCAACGCTGCCGGGCAGCAGGGGCACCTCCACACGGTCGCGCCCGGCGAGACGCTCTGGGACATCTCGGAGGCGTATCTCGGGACGCCGTGGGTGTGGCCGTCGCTCTGGAAGGACGACGCCGCGGGAGCGGGCGGCGACGCCGCGATTCGCCCCGGCGACGTCCTCTGGGTGTCGAGCGTCGAGATCCGCAGGCTCACCCCCGCCGAGGTCGCTGCGCTCCGGGAGGGCTCGACCACGCCGCCGCCGGCGGCGATGGGGTCCGAAGTCTCCGAGCCGAGCGTGTCGAGCGGCGCGGTCGGCGGCCTCGATCACTGGGTCGAGGTGCAGGGGATGGGCTTTCTCGCGTCGGCGGCGCAGACGCAAGGCTTCCAGGCGTCGGCGGCGAGCGCTCCCGTCGGGCGCGTGATCGGAAATCCGACGTCGCGCGCGGCGCTCGGGACGGGAGACACGATCTACATCGACCTCGGATCGGGACAGGTGCAGATCGGCGAGCGCGTCCGCATCGTCCGCGCGAGGCGCAACGTTCCCGACCCCGACACCGGGAGGCTCCTCGGCACGTTCGTCGAGCCGCTCGCGTGGGCCGAGGTGACGGAGCTCGAGGGCGAGGCCGCGACCGCCATCATCGAGGGCGCGGTCGAGGCGGTCCACGTCGGCGATCTCATCCTGCCGCCCGCCGGACCGGCGGATCCGGCGTCGCTGCGCCTCGAGTCGACACCGGGAAGTGTTCGCGGCGAGATCGTCCACATGGTCGGCGAGCGCGTGCTGAGCGGCGGGATGGACGTCGTCTACCTCGATCAGGGCAGCGAAGCGGGGCTCTCGCCCGGAAGCGCGCTCGAGGTCGTACGCCCGGGCGGGATGTTCTACGACAGCGTCCGCAACCGCACGGTGAAGGTGCCCGACACGGTGGTTGCGCAGATGGTGGTGATCTCGGCGAGGCCGTCGAGCGCCGCCGCGTACGTTCTGCACTCGACGACCGACCTCGCGCGCGGAGACTTCTACCGCGGCGCGCAGGTGCGCTGAGCGCGAGGCCGGCTCACCGCGCTGCGGCGGATGCGCCGGAGTGGCCCGGCGCGCCCGTGTACGCGCGTTCGCGGATGGCGCGCGCGGCCGCGCTGAGGTAATCCGGCGGGCGACCCGGTCCCGCGGGAGACCGACGCGTGAACGGCGCGCCGCGATGCGTGCTCGACCCGCGAAGCGACTGCCCGGAGCAGCGGCGCGCGCTCGGCGCGTGGCTCGCCTTCCAGCAGGTCTTCGCATGGGCGCCCTCCGAAGGGCTGCAGGCCCTCGCCGACTTCGGCGATCCGGACCGCGCGCTCGGTGCGCTGCGGCTCGCGCGGCCGGCCGCGCGAGCCGTCGATGCGGCACGCGCGCGCATCGCCGCGTGCGGCGCCCTCGCGCTGCCGCTGGGAGCCGACGCGTATCCGCAGGCGCTCGCCGAGCTCTCCGACGCACCGCCGCTGCTGCTCGTGCGCGGCGATCTCGCGGCGCTCGGCGCGCCGGGCGTTGCGATCGTCGGGTCGCGCGCCGCGAGCGTCTACGGCCTCACGATCGCTCGCGGGCTCGCCACGCGCTTCTCGCGCGCGGGGCTGGTCGTGATCTCGGGCCTCGCGCGCGGAATCGACGCCGCCGCGCACCAGGCGGCGCTCGATGCCGGCGGCCGCACGCTCGCCGTGCAGGCCTGCGGTCCCGAGCGCGTCTACCCCGCCGCTCACCGCGGCCTCGCCGAGCGCATCGTGCGCGGGGGCGGCGCGGTCGTGACGGAGTTTCCACCGGGAACCGCGCCGCGGGCGGCGCACTTCCCGCTGCGAAACCGCCTGATCAGCGCCCTCGCGCGCGCCGTCGTGGTGGTCGAAGCGCGCGAGCGAAGCGGCTCGCTCGTCACCGCGGGCCACGCGGCCGAGCAGGCCCGCGACGTCTTCGCCGTGCCGGGCCCGCTCGACAGTCCGACGTCCGCGGGAACGAACCGACTGCTCCGCGACGGTGCGTTCGCGCTCACGTCGGCCGACGACGTGCTGCAGAAGCTCGGTCTTCCGCCTGCCGCCGGCGCCGGCGACTTCGCGGCCGCTGCGGCGTCGCGGGCCGGCTCGATCGAGGCGCGGGTGCTGCGGGCGCTCCGCGCGGCTCCGGCGACGCGCGACGAGCTGGCGCGGCGGCTCGGCACGACACCGGGCGAGCTCGCGCTCGCGGTGCTCGAGCTCGAGCTCACGGGAATGATCGCGGCCGACCGCGACGGGAGGCTTCGATCGATCGCCGCGCTCCGCGCGCGCGCGACCGCCTCCGGCGCTTCGCTATGATGCGTGCCGCGCTGCCGCCCCCACCCGAGGAACCGCCGTCGATGCGATCCGTCGCGACGCCCCGAGCGAAGCCCCGGCTCCTGGTGGTCGGCGCCGGCCTCGCGGGCTGCGAGGCCGCGTGGCAGGCGGCCGAGCGCGGCGTCGCGGTGACGCTCGTCGAGATGAAGCCCGAGCGGAGCTCGCCGGCGCACGTGAGCTCCGACTTCGCCGAGCTCGTTTGCAGCAACTCGCTGCGCGCGAACGGGCTCGCGAACGCCGTGGGGCTGCTCAAGGAGGAGATGCGGCGGCTCGGCTCGCTCGTGCTGCGCGCGGCCGACCGAACGGCCGTTCCGGCGGGCCGCGCCCTCGCGGTCGACCGCGTCGCGTTCTCGCGCGCCGTGACCGAGGCCGTCGCGGCTCATCCGGGCGTGACGATCGAGCGCCGCGTCGTGACCGAGGTGCCGCGCGACGGCGCAGCGATTCTCGCCACCGGCCCGCTCACCGAGCCCGAGCTCGCGCGCGACCTGCAGCGCCTGCTCGGCGAGGAGCATCTCTATTTCTACGATGCGATCTCGCCGATCGTGTACGCCGATTCGATCGACCACGCCGTCGCGTTCCGCGCCTCGCGCTACGACGACGGCGACGGCGATTATCTCAACCTGCCGCTCGACCGCGAGGCGTACGAGCGATTCGTCAGCGACCTGCTCGAGGCGGAGAAGGTTCCTCTGCGCGCCTTCGAAGCGTCGCTGTTCTTCGAGGGCTGCCTGCCGATCGAAGAGATGGCCCGCCGCGGCCGCGACACGCTCGCCTTCGGCCCGATGAAGCCGGTCGGGCTCGTCGACCCGCGAACCGGCGAGCGTCCGCACGCCGTCGTGCAGCTCCGGCAGGAGGACGAGATCGGAGCGCTCTACAACCTCGTCGGCTTCCAGACGCGGCTTCGGATCGGCGAGCAGCAGCGCGTCCTGCGCGCGCTTCCGGGACTCTCGAAGGCCGTTTTCGCCCGCTACGGCGCGGTGCACCGCAACACCTACGTGAACGCGCCGCTGCGGCTCACGGCCGACCTTCGGCTCCGCGCGCGTCCGGGCGTTCGGGTCGCGGGGCAGATGACCGGCGTCGAAGGCTACGTCGAGTCGGCCGCGATCGGCCTGCTGGCCGGCGTCTTCGCCGCCGCCGAGGCACACGGCGAGGCGCCCGTGCTCCCGCCCGAGACGACCGCGCACGGCGCTCTGCTGCACCATCTGCAGGCGGCCGATCCGCGCCGCTTCCAGCCGACGAACGTCCACTACGGGCGGTTTCCTCCGCTCGCGGCGCGGCCGCGCCGCCTCGCGCGGCGCGAGAAGAACGAGCAGCTCGCGCAGCGGGCGCTCGGCGCCCTCGACGGCTGGCGCTCCCGGATCGGGGCGGCGCCGTGAGCTTCGAGGAGGCGATTCGCGCCTTTTCGCTCTCGATGCGCGCCGAGCGCAACAGCTCGCCCGAGACGCGGCGCGCGTACGTGTCGGACGTCCGCCAGCTCGCCCGCTTCCTCGGCGAAGGCGCGGCGCCGGACGGCGTCACCGCCGCGAAGGTGCGCGCGTTTCTCGCCTCGCTGCACCGCACCTGCGACGCGTCGACGCTCGGCCGCAAGCTCTCGGCGCTGCGGTCGTTCTACGCGTTCCTCGTTCGCGAGGGAGCGTGCGCGGCCGATCCGACGGCGACGCTCTCGGCGCCGAAGGCCGCCCGCCGGCTGCCGAAGCCGCTCGCCGTCGACGACTGCGAGGCGCTGATCGAGCGCGGAGCCCGGGCGCCGCGCGAGGACCCGAGTGACGGTGAGCGCGCGCTGCGCGACCGGGCGCTCGTCGAGCTGCTCTACGGAGCGGGCCTTCGCGTCGGCGAGCTGGTCGGCCTCGACGTCCGCGACGTCGATCTCCGCGCGCGCGAGGTTCGCGTATTGGGAAAGGGCGGAAAGGAGCGCATCGTGCCGCTGCCGTCGGCCGCGCGCGAGGCGCTGGCCGGGTATCTCGATGCGCGCCGCCGGCCGGGCGTTCTCGCCGAGCCGCTGTTCCCCTCGCTCCGCAGGCGGGGGGCGCGGCCCGCGCAGCGGCCGCCGCGCCTCGGCGCGCGCGACGTGCGGCGCGTGCTGCGCGCGCGGCAGCTCCGCGCGGGCGTCGCCGACCCCGTCCACCCGCACCGGCTGCGCCACAGCTTCGCGACGCACCTTCTCGACATGGGCGCCGACCTGCGGTCGATCCAGGAGCTGCTCGGTCACGCGAGCCTGTCGACGACGCAGAAGTACACGGCGGTATCGGCCGAGCACCTGCTTCGCGTCTACGATGCGGCGCACCCGCGCGCACGGCTGCGCGGGCCGAAGGGAGGCGGGAGATGAGCGGCGCCGGCGTTCGTTCGACCACCGTCCTCGCGGTGCTCCGAAACGGCGAGCTCGCGATGGCGTCCGACGGTCAGGTGACGGTCGGCAACGCGGTGATGAAACGGGGCGCGCAGAAGGTGCGGCGCGTCGCGAACGGACGCGCGCTCGTGGGCTTCGCGGGCGGAGCCGCCGACGCGCTCGCGCTCACCGAGCGCCTCGAGGCGAAGCTCGAGGCGTTTCCCGGCAACGTCCGGCGCGCGGCGGTCGAGCTCGCGCGCGACTGGCGCAGCGACCGCATGCTGCGCCGCCTCGAGGCGATGCTGGTCGTCGGTGACGCGGACGGTGTGCTGGTGGTCTCCGGGACGGGCGACGTGATCGAGCCCGACGACGGCCTCGCGGCGATCGGCTCCGGCGGCTCGTTCGCGCTCGCCGCCGCGCGGGCCCTGCTGCGCCACACCGCGCTCCCG
The DNA here is from genome assembly GCA_041912475.1 of Myxococcota bacterium. Taxonomy (GTDB): domain Bacteria; phylum Myxococcota_A; class UBA9160; order UBA9160; family UBA9160; genus MYXO. The sequence continues at coordinate 8,545 of JAYRMX010000154.1, read as the reverse complement.
GCGCGCGAGATCGCGTCGGAGGCGCTCCGCATCGCCGGAGAGATCTGCATCTACACCAACGAGGTGATCACGGTGGTGACGCTTCCGTGACCGAGCTGCGAGCCTTCACTCCCCGCGAGATCGTTTCCGAGCTCGACCGCTACGTCGTCGGACAGCGCGAGGCGAAGCGCGCCGTCGCGATCGCTCTTCGCAACCGCTGGCGAAGGTCGCGCGTTCCGGACGAGCTGCGCGAGGAGATCGCGCCCAAGAACATCATCATGATCGGCCCGACGGGCGTCGGAAAGACCGAGATCGCGCGGCGGCTCGCGAAGCTCGCGCAGGCCCCGTTCCTCAAGGTGGAGGCCTCGAAGTTCACCGAGGTCGGCTACGTGGGCCGCGACGTCGAGTCGATCATCCGCGACCTCACCGAGATCGGCGTCAATCTCGTCACCGAGGAGGAGAAGCGAGCGGTGCAGGCGAAGGCCGAGGAGCGCGCCGAGGAGCGGATCCTCGACGCGCTGCTCCCCGTGCCGGCGCCGACTGCGGCCGGATTCCAGGCCACGGCGCCGGACGGCGGCGAGACGCGCGAGAAGCTGCGCCGCATGCTGCGCCAGGGCGCCCTCGACGATCGCGAGATCGAGGTCGAGCTCGCCGACGGCCGAGGCGGCGCTCCGCAGCTCTCGATCTTCACGCCGCAGGGTGTCGAGGAGATGGGGGTCCAGTTCAAGGACATGCTCTCGGGCCTGCTGCCGAAGAAGACGCGGCGGCGCCGGCTCAAGGTGCCGGCCGCGCGCGAGGCCTTCGCCGCCGAAGAGGCCGCACGGCTCGTCGACATGGACCGCGTGCGGGAGCTCGCGATCGAGCGGGTCGAACAGTCGGGAATCGTGTTCATCGACGAGATCGACAAGATCGCGAGCGCCTCCGGCGGCAAGCACGGGCCGGACGTCTCGCGCGAGGGCGTGCAGCGCGACCTGCTGCCGATCGTCGAAGGCTCGACGGTGCAGACCAAGCACGGCGCCGTGCGGACGGACCACGTCCTGTTCATCGCCGCCGGGGCGTTCCACGTCGCGAAGCCTTCGGACCTCATTCCGGAGCTGCAGGGCCGGTTCCCGATCCGCGTCGAGCTCTCGAGCCTCTCGCAGGACGATTTCGTTCGCATCCTGCTCGAGCCCCGCAACTCGCTCGTCCGCCAGTACGTCGCGCTCCTCGCGACCGAAGGCGTCGAGCTCGTGTTCGAGGAGGACGGCGTGCGGGCGATCGCCGAGATCGCGGCGAGCGTCAACGACCGGACGGAGAACATCGGCGCGCGGCGGCTGCACACCGTCATCGAGAAGCTCCTCGACGATCTCTCGTTCGAGGCGCCGGACCGCGGCGCGGGGCGCTTCGTCGTCGACGACGCCTTCGTCCGCGCCCGCCTGTCGGACCTCGTCAAGGACCAGGACCTCTCGCGCTACATCCTGTGAGGTGCTTTCATCGGCACCCGAGGGTAGCCGTGGGAGGTTGTGCATGAAGGCGGCGCCGCGTGTCCTGGTCGTCGACGACGAGCGCTTCTTTCGCGAGGGGATCTGCGACGCGCTCGCGGCGGCCGGCATCGCGTCGGTCACGGCGGCGACGGGGAGCGAGGCCCTCGAGCTCGCCTCCGACCCCGCGATCGCCGCGGTGGTGCTCGACCTGGTCCTTCCCGGGATGGACGGCCTCGAGGTGCTTCGCCGGCTCCGCGACCGGCAGCCCGAGGTTCCCGTGATCATGCTCTCGGCGTACTCGGACCAGCCGCGGGTGCTCGAGGCGCTGCGCCTCGGCGCTTTCGAGTATCTCGCGAAGCCGCTTCACGACGAAGAGCTGACGCTCACGGTGCGCCGTGCGTTCGCCCTCCATGCGGTCGAGCAGGGGCTCGCGCGGCTGCGCGCGCGCGTGGCCGCCCTCGATCGCAGCCTCGCGGACCTCGCGGACATCGCGGTGGCCGACGTCGACGAGCAGGGGCGGCAGGAGGTGCTGCGCGCGCGCGCCGCGGCCGCCGCCGCCGAGGTGCTGGAGGCGGGCAAGACCTCGCTGCTGCTGCTCTCGGACGATGGAGCGCACCTGCGCGTCGTCGCTGCGACCGGGCGCAAGCAGCCGCCCGAGGATTTTGATCCGGTTGCGCTCGGGACGGGCGCGGCCGGCATGGCCGTCGCGCGCTCCGAGCCGGTCGTCGTGAACGACGTCGCGGCCGACCCGCGCTTCGCCGGCCGCACGGTCGCGGGCCGCTACGAATCGGCGGCGTTCGCCGTCGCGCCGGTCACGAGCGGAGGGCGAACCGTCGGCGCGCTGTGCGCGACCGACCGCCCGGGCGGCCGGCCGTTCGAGGACGCCGACCTCGCGCTGCTGAAGATCCTCGCCCGCTCGCTCGGCGACGCCCTCGCCGCAAGGGCGGACGGGGTGGTCGAAGCGGCGGGGCCCGGCGAGGCCGAGCTCGCCGAGCTCACGCGCCGGATCTGCGATGCGACGACCGCCGAGATCGACCCCGGCCGCCTGCTCGGCGCCGTGCTGCGACCGGTCGCCGAGGCCCTCGGCGCCGCGCCGGTGTCGATCTACCTGCGCGACGCGGCGACCGGAGATCTCGCTCGCGAGGCCGAGTGCGACGGCGCGCGCCGCAGCGACCGGCAGCGCCTCCCGCGGGGTCGCGGGCTGACGGGCGCCGTGCTCGAGACGGGCCGCCCGGTCGCGGCGGCGTCGCCGGCCGGCGACGCGCGCTTCGATCTCGCCGCCGACACGCCCGAGGACGGCGCCGCGGGGCCGCTGCTGTGCGTTCCGCTCGTCGTCCGCGGCCGGGTGCTCGGCGTCGCGCGCGCGTTCCCGAGCGACCCCGCGTGCTGCTCGGCCCGCACCGCCGAGGTGCTCTGCGCGGCGCTCTCGGCCGCCGTTCGCACGGCGCTGCTCTCGCGCAGCCTCGTCGAGGCGGTCGAAGAAGTCGCGAGCGTTCGCCGCGAGTCGCGGGCGTCCTAGCGTGCAGACGCTCATCGACAAGGCGCGGGTCCTCGTCGAGGCGCTGCCGTGGATCCGGCGTCTCTACGACAAGACCATCGTCATCAAGTACGGCGGCCACGCGATGACCGAGCGCGAGCTTCGCGCGTCGTTCGCGGTCGACGTCGTGCTCCTCAAGTACATCGGCGTGCGCCCGGTGATCGTGCACGGCGGCGGGCCGCAGATCGGCGCGACGCTCGAGCGCATGGGAAAGAAGTCGGTCTTCGTCGACGGCCTGCGCGTCACGGACGACGAGACGATGGCGGTCGTCGAGATGATCCTCGGCGGGACGATCAACCAGGAGATCGTCGGCCTCGTCCAGCAGGGCGGCGGGCGGGCGATCGGGATCACGGGGCGCGACGGCGGCCTGCTGCGCGTCGAGAGGAAGCTGCAGGGCGGGCGAGATCTCGGGCGCGTCGGCGGCGTCGTCGGGGTCGACGCGAGCGTCGTGAGCGCCATCGCGTCGGAGGGCTTCGTCCCGGTGATCGCGCCGATCGGCGTCGACGCCGAAGGCCTCACGTACAACGTGAACGCCGACGAGGCGGCCGGCGCGATCGCTGCGGCGCTGCGCGCCGAGAAGCTCATCCTGCTGACCGACGTCGAGGGCGTGAAGGACCGGGACGGCAAGCTCCTGCGCCGCCTCTCGGTCGCCGAGGTCCGCAGGCACGTCGAGGAGGGAACGATCGTGGGCGGGATGATCCCCAAGGTCGAGTGCTGCATCGAGGCGCTCGCGGGCGGCGTCGGCCGCACGCACATCGTCGACGGGCGCATGCTCCACGCCGTCCTGCTCGAGATCTTCACCGACGTCGGCGTCGGAACGCTGATCGGCCACTGATGCCGAAGGACTTCCTCTCGCTGTGCGACTGGCCGGCGCCGGAGCTGCGCGCGATCCTCGCCCGCGCGCGATCGCTCAAGGAGCAGCAGCGGCAGGGCCGGCGTCCGCGGACGCTCGAAGGGCGAACGCTCGCGATGTACTTCGAGAAGCCGTCGCTCCGCACCCACGTCACGTTCGAAACGGCGATGACGCAGCTCGGCGGGCACGCGATCCTGCTGCTTCCCGAGCAGATCGGCATCGGCACGCGAGAGACGCCGGCCGACGTGGCGCGCAACCTCTCGCGCTGGGTCGACGCGATCCTCGCGCGCACGTTCAGCCACGCGCTCGTCGAGGAGATGGCGCGGGTCGCCGCGATTCCCGTGATCAACGGCCTGACGGACCTGCTGCACCCGTGCCAGGCGATGGCCGACCTGCAGACGGTTGCGGAGCGGGCCGACCTCGAAAAGGCCGTGATCGCGTACGTCGGCGACGGCAACAACGTCGCGAACTCGCTGCTCGAGGCCGCGGCCGTTCTCGGCCTCACGCTGCGGCTCGCGACGCCGGCGAGCCACCGGCCGGCGCTGCGCGTTCGCCGGCGCGCGGACGACCTGGCCGCGACGAGCGGTGCGCGGCTCTCGTGGAGCGAAGACCCCGTCGAGGCCGTTCGCGACGCCGACTTCGTCTACACCGACGTGTGGACGAGCATGGGGCAGGAGGACGAAGCGGCGCAGCGCCGCGCGCTGTTCGAGGCGTACCAACTGAACGCGCGGCTCATGAAGCACGCGCCGGAAGCGTTCGTCCTGCACTGCCTGCCGGCGCACCGCGGCGAGGAGATCACCGACGAGGTGCTCGACGGGCCGCGCAGCATCGTCTTCGACCAGGCCGAGAACCGCCTGCACGCGCAGAAGGCGGTCCTCGAGCGCGTGGTGCTCGGGGCGCTGCCGGCGTAGGGCGCGCGGGGTCGCTTCGGGGCCCGGTCCTCGTCCGGCCCGGCGCCCGTCCGGGCGCCGCGCCGGCGGCGAAGCGCCGCGCGTCTCGGGCGTTCCCCGGACGCGCTCCGGCCGGGCGTCGCTACGGCCGATCTCGCGCCTCCCGGTCCTCGGCCGCGGCGCGAGCACCCGCGGCCCCCGGGGCGGGCTCCCCCGGCTCCGCCTGCTCAGCATGTCGTGCTGCACGCGGCGCGAGCGTCCGCGGCCCGCGGGGCGGGCTCCCTGCTCGGGTGCGGCGAGCGGCCCCGCGGCTCAGCTTCGGAGGACCGTGCGCCGATTGTGCAGGCGACGGGCCATGCCCGGACGAGGTGTCGATGAACGTGCGATCGGCGAGCGAGGACGGCGGGCGTGTGCCCAGGCTCGCCCTCGGCCGTGACGTCGCCGCGCTCCCGCTGTCTCCGGCGGAGGGGTATCTGCTCTCGCGCGTCGACGGCCGCACGCCGTGGAGCGTCCTGCTCGAGATCGGCGGTCTGCCGGCGGGCGACGTCGATGCGTGCCTGCGCCGCTGGCTGGAGCAGGGCTGGCTCGAGGTCGGCGGCGCCGCAGCCGCCGCGGCGCCCGCGAGCGAGGACGAGCTCCTCGATCCGTCGCTCGATCTCCCGGTCGAGGCGCAGGAGAGAATCCTCGCGTTCGAGGCGCAGCTCGAACGGCCGTATCACGAGATCCTCGGCATCTCGCGCCAGGCCGACGCGAAGGCCGTGAAGCGCGCGTACTTCGAGCTCTCGAAGGAGTTCCACCCGGATCGCTACTTCCGGCGCGAGATCGGGCCGTACGCCGCGCGCCTCTCGCGCGTGTTCGCGCGAATCGCAGAGGCGTACGAGCTGCTTTCGGATCCGGCGACGCGCGTCGAGGTCGACCGCGGCCTCGATGCCGCGCCCGCGCGAGCGGCCGCGCCGGCCGGCGCGCCCGCATCCGCGCCGCCGATCTCCGACGCGGCCGGCGCGGCGCGGCGTGCCCGCGCCGCGTTGCAGCCCGCGCGCCTCCGGCAGCTCGCCGAGCGCAAGGGCAAGGCCAAGCGCTTCTTCGAGGCGGGGATGACCGCGTTCCAGAGCGAGCGGTGGTGCGAGGCCGCCGCCAGCATTCGGCTCGCGATCGCGTTCGATCCCGCGAACCAGGCCTTCAAGGATGCATTCGGCCCCGTGCAGCGAAAGGCGAGCGACGAGCGCGGGCGTCATCTCGTCCATGAGGCCGAGACGGCGTTCGACCACGACGATCTGCGCGAGGCGCTGCGGCTGTACGAGGAAGCGCTCGTCCATCGCCCGCACGATCCGCAGGCGAACTTCCAGGCGGCGCGCCTGCTGCTGCATCTCGGCGAGGAGCCGAGGCGCGCGAAGGAGTACGCCGCGCGGGCCTGCGAGCTCGTCCCCGACTCCGCGCAGTACCGGCGGCTGCTCGGGAAGATCTACCGGAGCGCGGGCCTCGTGGCCAACGCCCGCCGCGAGCTCGAGGCGGCGCTGCGTCTCGATCCGAACGACGGCGCCATCCGCGCCGAGCTCCGGGAGCTCGCATGAGCGCCTTGCGAAGAAGGGGAGGGCAAGCATGGGCCGGGTGATCGGCATCGACCTTGGCACCACGAACTCGTGCGTGGCCGTGATGGAGAACGGCCAGCCGACGGTGCTGCCGAACGCCGGCGGATACAAGACGACGCCGTCGATGGTCGCGGTCACGGCCGACGGGAAGCGGCTCGTGGGTCACCTCGCCAAGCGTCAGGCGATCACGAACTCGCGCAACACCGTCCATGCGTCGAAGCGCCTGATCGGCCGGCGCTTCGACGCCCCCGAGACGCAGCAGATGATCGCGCTCGCTCCCTACGAGGTGGTGCGCGGCCCGAACGACGATCCGCGCATTCGGCTCGGCGAGAAGGCCTTCACCTGCGCCGAGATCGGTTCGATCATCCTGCGCGAGATGAAGCGCGTCGCCGAGGAGGCTCTCGGCGAGCCCGTGCGAGACGCCGTCATCACCGTGCCGGCGTACTTCAGCGACAGCCAGCGGCAGTGCACGAAGGACGCCGGCCGCATCGCCGGGCTCGAGGTGCTCCGCATCATCAACGAGCCGACGGCGGCCGCGCTCGCGTACGGCTTCGGCAAGCGCAAGGACGAGAAGATCGCGGTCTACGACCTCGGCGGCGGGACGTTCGACATCTCGATCCTCGAGCTCGGAAGCGGAGTGCTCGAGGTGCTCGCCACGGGCGGGAGCACCTTTCTCGGCGGCGAGGACTTCGACCGCCGGATCGTCGCGCACGTGATCGAGCGCTATCAGCAGGCCGAGGGGATCGATCTGCGCGGAGACCCGATGGCGCTGCAGCGCCTCAAGGACGCCGCCGAGAAGGCCAAGTGCGATCTCTCGGCGCGCGAGACGACCGAGATCAGCCTTCCCTTCATCGCGACCGGAGACGGAGGGCCGAAGCACCTCAATCTCGAGCTGACGCGCGTGGCCCTCGAGGCGATGGTCGACGACATCGTCCGTCAGACCGTGAAGCTCGTCGAGAAGTGCCTCGCCGACGCCGAGCTCCAGCCCGCCGACATCGACCAGGTGATCCTCGTCGGCGGGCAGACCCGCATGCCGCTGGTGCAGAATGCGGTGGCCGAGCTTTTCGCGAAGCGCCCGCACAAGGGAGTGAACCCCGACGAAGTCGTCGCCGTGGGAGCGGCGCTCCAGGGAGAGGCTCTGCTCGCCGAGGACAAGAGCCTGCTCCTGCTCGACGTGACGCCGCTCTCGCTCGGCATCGGGACGGTCGGAGGCCACTTCGCGCGCCTCATCGAGCGCAACACGACGGTGCCGGTTCGCAAGCAGCACGTGTTCACGACGACGCGCGACGGGCAGTCGGCCGTGAAGATCCGCGTACTGCAGGGCGAGAGCGAGACGGCGGCGGAGAACGACCTGCTCGGCGAATTCGTGCTCTCGGGGATCCGGCCGGCACCGAAGGGGGAGCCGTCGATCGAGGTCTCGTTCGACATCGACGCGAACGGCATCGTGAGCGTCTCGGCGCGCGACACCGACACCGGCAAGGAGCAGTCGATCACGGTGAACGCGACCGGGACGCTCTCCGAAGAGGAGATCGCCCGCATCATCGAAGAGCAGGAGCTCTACGAGGTGCAGATCCGGAGCTGAGCCGTCTGCGGCCGAGCGAAGGCCGCTGCCGGCGGGCGCGAGCGGGCTCGAAGGGCGCCCCCGCCTCGGGAGCTCAGAAGCGGATCGCGGTGCGAAGGCCGGTGACGACCGCGGTGCCGAGGTCGCTCCTCGCGCCGGGGTCGATCACGACCTGAACGTCGGGCTGCAGCGAGAGCCACGGCGTGATCTGCCAGCGGTAGGTCGCCTCGATCACCAGCTCCGCGCCCGTCGAGGGAAAGCCTTCGTCGTCGATCGCCTGCTGTGCGCCGCTCGTGAGCCCGCCCCAGACGACGCCGATCCCCGCCACGTCGTCGTCGCGTCCCGGGAGGAGCCCCCGGTACGCGAAGCCCGTGTCGACGTACGCGCGCAGCACCGCGCCTCCCGACGGCGAGTATCCGACGCGCGCGAACCAGGAGAGGCCCTGCGCGTCGTCGCCCGCGCTCACGCCGGGTGCCGGCTCGTCGCCGCGGGCCCCTTCCGAGAAGAGGCGCTGGTCGAGCACGACGTAGATGCCGTTGGCGCCGGTGTAGCCGTCGCCGGCGGAGGCGTCGCCCGGCGCTCCGTGCGCGGTGTGGAGCCAGAAGCCGAGCGCCGCGTGGCCCGGTCGTACGCCGGCGTTGCCGCCGCGCCAATCGAGCTGCGCCTCGCTGAT
>JAYRMX010000153.1:0-19450 GCA_041912475.1 Myxococcota bacterium | reverse complement strand
GGATGGCGTGCGCGACGCGCTCGCCGCGTGGCCTTCGGTGCGCGCGAATTACGACGCTCCGTCGCAGTATTACGTGGTCCGCGACCGCGCCATCGCGGTCGCGAACGAATCCGAGACGCTTTCCGGACTGAGGCTCCCGAAGGTCGCGCTGCCTCGAACGCGGGACTGGAGCGAGCTCACGCGGTACTTCCGGCGCGAGAACGTCCCGGGGTCGTTCCCGTTCACGGCCGGCGTCTTCCCGTTCCGCCGCGAGAGCGAGGACCCGACGCGGATGTTCGCGGGCGAGGGGACGCCCGAGCGGACGAACCGGCGCTTCCATCTGCTCGCCGCGAAGGCCCGCGGCGCGCGGCTCTCGACGGCCTTCGACAGCGTGACGCTCTACGGGCGCGATCCCGACGAGCGGCCCGACATCTACGGCAAGGTCGGCAACTCGGGCGTCTCCGTGTGCTGCCTCGACGACGCGAAGAAGCTCTACTCGGGCTTCGACCTCTGCGCTCCCGACACGTCGGTCTCGATGACGATCAACGGCCCGGCGCCCGTCGTGCTGGCGTTCTTCTTGAACGCGGCGATCGACCAGGGCGTCGAGAAGCATCTGCGAGAGACGGGGCAGCTCGGCGCGGTGCGAGAGCGCTTCGCGGCGCGCGGGCTCCCGGAGTACGCCGGCGAGCTGCCGCCGGGGCACACCGGGCTCGGGCTCGGGCTGCTCGGAATCGCGGGCGACGAGGCGGTCGACGCCGCGACCTACGAGCGAGTCCGCGCCGGCGTGCTCGGCCGCGTTCGCGGCACCGTGCAGGCCGACATCCTCAAAGAAGACCAGGCGCAAAACACCTGCATCTTCTCGACCGAGTTCGGCCTGCGGATGATGGGCGACATCCAGGAGTTCTTCGTCGAGAACGCGGTCCGCAACTTCTACTCGGTGTCGGTCTCCGGGTACCACATCGCCGAAGCGGGAGCGAACCCGATCACGCAGCTCGCGTTCACGCTGGCGAACGCCTTCACGTACTGCGAGGCCTGGCTCGCGCGCGGCATGGCGATCGACGAGTTCGCGCCGAGCCTCTCGTTCTTCTTCAGCAACGGCCTCGACGCGGAGTTCTCGGTGATCGGACGCGTGGCGAGGCGCATCTGGGCCGTGGCGATGCGCGAGCGCTACGGCGCCTCCGAGCGCAGCCAAAAGCTCAAGTACCACGTGCAGACCTCGGGGCGCTCGCTCCACGCGCAGGAAATGGCGTTCAACGACATCCGGACCACGCTGCAGGCGCTGACCGCCCTGCAGGACCAGTGCAACAGCCTCCACACGAACGCGTACGACGAAGCGGTGACGACGCCGACCGAAGAATCGGTGCGCCGGGCGGTCGCGATCCAGCTCATCATCCAGCGCGAGCTCGGCCTCTCGAAGAACGAGAACCCGCTGCAGGGGTCGTACCTCATCGACGTGCTCTCCGACCGCGTCGAAGAAGCCGTCCTGCGCGAGTTCGAGCGGATCTCCGAGCGCGGGGGCGTGCTCGGCGCCATGGAGACGCTCTACCAGCGCGGCCGGATCCAGGACGAGAGCCTGCACTACGAGACGCTCAAGCACTCGGGCGAGCTGCCCGTGATCGGGGTCAACACATTCGAGAGCGAGAGCGCCGGCGGCGCGCCGGCGCCGGCCGAGCTGATGCGGTCGACCGAGGCGGAGAAGCGCGCGCAGCTCGCGACGCGCGACGCGCTGCACCGGCGCTTCGCGGACCGCGCGCCCGCCGCGCTCGCCCGGCTCCAGGCGGTGGCGCGGGCGGGCGGCAACGTCTTCACCGAGCTGATGCAGACGGTGAAGTTCGCGAGCCTCGGCCAGATTACGGCGGCGCTCTTCGAGGTCGGCGGGCAGTACCGCAGATCGATGTAGGCGCGCGGTGAGGCTACCGTCCCCGGGACCCGGAGAGCCGGGCGACGGCCCGCGAGGACCGCGGGCACGGACGGAGCGGACTCGCAAGACGAGGAGACCGGACATGAGCAACGATCCGCGCGCGGCGGCCGACCTCGCCGACTGGCGGCGGCTCGCCGCGAAGGAGCTCGGCGGCGAGGACCCGGACGGCCTCGTGTGGGAGACCGCCGAAGGGATCCGGGTGAAGCCGCTCTACACCGCGGCGGATCTCGAGCGGATCGAGTCGCTCGACAGCCTTCCGGGCCTCTTTCCGTACCGGCGCGGCCCGCGTGCGACGATGTACGCCAACCGGCCGTGGACCCTCCGACAGTACGCCGGCTACTCGACCGCGGAGGAGTCGAACGCGTTCTACCGCCGCAACCTCGCGGCCGGGCAGATGGGCCTCTCGGTCGCCTTCGACCTCGCGACGCACCGGGGCTACGACTCCGACCATCCGCGGGTCGAGGGCGACGTCGGCAAGGCGGGCGTCGCGATCGATTCGGCCGAGGACATGAAGATCCTGTTCGACGGGATCCCGCTCGACCAGATGTCGGTGTCGATGACGATGAACGGCGCGGTCCTGCCCGTGCTCGCGTGCTTCGTCGTCGCGGGCGAGGAGCAGGGCGCTGCGCCCGAGAAGCTCACCGGGACGATCCAGAACGACATCCTCAAGGAGTTCATGGTCCGCAACACGTACATCTATCCGCCGGCGCCGAGCATGCGGATCGTCGCCGACGTGATCGAGTACACGGCGCGGCACATGCCGAAGTTCAACTCGATCTCGATCAGCGGCTACCACATGCAGGAGGCGGGTGCGAACGCCGTGCTCGAGCTCGGCTTCACGCTCGCCGACGGCCTCGAGTACGTGCGGGCCGCGCTCTCGAAGGGCCTCGACGTCGACGCCTTCGCGGGGAGGCTCTCGTTCTTCTGGGCGATCGGCATGAACTTCTACATGGAGATCGCCAAGATGCGGGCCGCGCGCCAGCTCTGGGCCGAGCTCATGCGGCCCTTCGGGCCGAAGAAGCCGGCGTCGTCGATGCTGCGCACGCACTGCCAGACGTCGGGGTGGAGTCTCACCGAGCAGGACCCGATGAACAACGTGATCCGGACGACGATCGAGGCCATGGCCGCGGTCTTCGGCGGAACGCAGTCGCTTCACACCAACGCGATGGACGAGGCGGTGGGCCTGCCGACGGACCACACGGCGCGGACGGCACGCAACACGCAGCTCATCCTCGCCGAGGAGAGCGGCATCCCGCACGTCGTCGATCCGTGGGGCGGGTCGTACTTCATGGAGTCGCTCACGACGAGCATCGCCGCGGAGGCCCGCAAGCTGATCGGCGAGGTCGAGGCGATGGGCGGCATGACGAAGGCGATCGAAGCCGGCATGCCGAAGCTGCGGATCGAGGAATGCGCGACGCGCCGGCAGGCGCGGATCGACCGCGGCGACGATGTGATCGTCGGCGTCAACAAGTACCGTCTCGAGCGCGAGGAGCCGATCGACGTCCGCGACATCGACAACACGGCGGTTCGCGAGGCGCAGATCGCCCGGCTTCGCAGGATCCGCGAGACGCGCGACGGCGGGGCCGTCGAGCGCTGCCTCGCGCGCCTCACCGAGCTCGCGAAGAGCGGGCGGGGCAACCTCCTCGAAGCGGCCGTCGACGCGGCGCGCGCGCGGGCGACGGTCGGCGAGATCTCCGATGCGCTCGAGCGGGTCTACACCCGCCACCGGGCCGAGATTCGGACCGTGACGGGGGTGTACGGCAGCGTGTACAAGGGCGACGAGGCCTTCGAGAAGGTGCGCCGAGACGTCGAGGCGTTCGCCGCCGAAGAGGGCCGCAGGCCGCGGATCCTGGTGGTGAAGCTCGGACAGGACGGGCACGACCGCGGCATGAAGGTGATCGCGACGGCGTTCGCCGACCTCGGCTTCGACGTCGACGTCGGGCCGCTTTTCCAGATCCCCGCCGAGGCCGCGCGGCAGGCGATCGAGAACGACGTCCACGTCGTCGGTGTCTCGAGCCAGGCCGCGGGGCACCGGACGCTGGTCCCGCAGCTCATCGCCGAGCTGCGCGCGCAGGGCGCGCAGGACATCGTCGTCGTCGTCGGAGGCGTGGTCCCGCCGAAGGACTACGAGTTCCTCGCGCAGGCGGGCGCCGCCGCGGTCTTCGGGCCGGGAACGCCCGTGCCGGAGGCGGCCGCGCAGGTGCTCGCGGCGATCCGCGCGAAGCGGGGATGAGAGCCGCGCCGCCGAGCGCCGAGTCGCTGTGCGACGGCGTGCGCGCGGGAGACCGCCGCACGGTCGCGAAGACGATCACGCTCCTCGAGAGCACGCGGGCGGACCGTGCCGCGCTCGGGCAGGCCGTCCTCGAGGAGCTCGTCTCCGACACCGGCCGGGCGATCCGCGTCGGCATCACGGGAACTCCCGGCGTCGGCAAGAGCACGTTCATCGAAGCGCTCGGCCTCCACCTCGTCGGGAGCGGCCTGCGCGTCGCGGTGCTCGCGGTCGACCCGAGCAGCCCCGTGACCGGCGGCAGCATCCTCGGCGACAAGACGCGAATGGAGCGGCTCGCGCGCGAGGAGCGCGCATTCATCCGGCCGTCTCCGTCGGGAGGAGCGCTCGGCGGAGTCGCGCAGCGAACGCGCGAGGTGATGCTCGTGTGCGAGGCGGCCGGATTCGACGCGGTGCTGGTCGAGACCGTCGGAATCGGCCAGAGCGAGGTGAGCGTCGCGTCGATGGTCGACTTCTTCCTCGTGCTGCTGCAGCCGGGCGCGGGCGACGAGCTGCAGGGGATCAAGAAGGGCGTGCTCGAGCTCGCCGACGGCCTCGTCGTCAACAAGGCCGACGGCGACCAGCGCGCTGCGGCCGAGCGAACGCGGTCGGACTACGCGCGCGCGATGGGGCTGCTCCGGCCGGCGTCGCCGACCTGGGATCTGCCGGTCCTCGCGGCGAGCGCCCGCAGCGGCGAGGGAATCGACGCCGTGTGGGAGATGGTCCTCGCGCACAGGAAGGCCCTCACGGCGTCCGGAGAGCTCGAGGCGCGTCGCCGGCACCAGGCCCTCTCCTGGATGTGGAGCCTCGTCGACGAGGGGCTTCGCAGCGCGTTCCGCGAACACCCCGCGGTCGCGGCCGCGATCGGGGGCCTCGAGCGCGAGGTCGAGTCGCAGAAGGCCACCCCGGCGGCGGCTGCACGCCGGCTGCTCTCGGCCTTCCTCGACGTGTGACGCGCTTCACTCCGAGGGCCGTCCCGCCGATGCAGGAGCGGCGGGAGGGGGGCTTCGCGCCCCGCCGCGCTCCGCGGAGCGAGCGATGGTCCAGATCAACATGGCGGCGCGGGAGATCACGGCGAAGCTCGTCTACTACGGGCCCGCGCTCTCCGGGAAAACCACGAACCTCCAGCAGCTCCACGCGCTCCTCGACCCGTCCGCGCGCGGCAAGATGGTGACCCTCGACACGGCCGACGATCGGACGCTCTACTTCGACTTCCTGCCGATCCAGTTCGGGACCGACGGCGGCTTCGCGATCAAGCTCAAGCTGTTCACGGTCCCCGGGCAGGTGATGCACAAGTCGACGCGAAAGGTCGTGCTCGCGGGTGCGGATGCCGTCGCGTTCATCGCCGATTCGCAGCGTTCGTCCGCGAGCGCCAACGCCTACTCGTGGCGCGACATGGAGGCGAACCTGCGGTCGAACGGCATCGACTTCGAGAAGATCCCGAAGGTGGTGCAGTTCAACAAGCGCGATCTCGCCGACGTGAAGCCCCTCGACGAGATCCGCGCGGCCTGGAAGGACGTTCCGACGTTCCCGGCCGTCGCGATCCGCGGCGAGGGCGTCGTCGAGACGTTCCGCGAGCTGCTGCGGCGCCTGCACCGGCAGCTCGACGAGAAGCACGGCTTCGCCGAGAACTTCGGCGTGGCGGAGGAGGAGTTCGTCGGCTCCGTCCTCGCGCCGCTGCGCGCGCGTTGACACGACAGTCAACGCCGGTACCCTAGCGGCTGGCTCCTTACCTGCGCCGGCCTGCGCCCGCCGGACGTCCGACGCGGCTCTCCGTCCGGGCTCACGCCCGGGGCGAAGGTCCGACCGGGGAGGGTCCTCGCGAGCATGGCCCCGCACCGACGTTTCGTGAACCCGGCGCACCGCGCGGCGCAGGAGCACGCCTCCGACGTCCTCGTCCCGATCGACGTCGCGATCGACGAGATTCGCGAGGGCCGCATGGTGATCCTCGTCGACGACGAGGACCGCGAGAACGAAGGCGACCTGTGCATGGCCGCCGAGAAGGTCACTCCCGAGGCGATCAACTTCATGGTGCGCTTCGGACGCGGGCTCGTGTGCCTCTCGCTCACCGAAGACAGGCTCCACCAGCTCCGCCTGCACATGATGGTGCAGGATCAGGAGAACACGTCGCCGTACGGAACCGCGTTCACGGTCTCGATCGAGGCGCGCGAGGGCGTCACGACCGGCATCTCGGCGGCCGACCGCGCGAAGACGATCCTCACCGCGATTCGCGACGACGCGCGCCCGTCGGACCTCGTCCGCCCCGGGCACATCTTTCCGCTGCGTGCGCGCGACGGCGGCGTGCTGCGGCGCACCGGGCAGACCGAAGGCTCGGTCGACCTCGCGCGGCTCGCGGGCCTGCGACCGGCGGGCGTCATCTGCGAGATCATGAACGACGACGGCACCATGGCGCGAATGCCCGACCTCGTGACCTTCGCCCGCCAGCACGGTCTCAAGATCTGCACGATCGCCGACCTCATCCAGTACCGGCTGCGCAACGAGAAGCTCGTCCGGCGAGGCGCCGAGGCGGTCGTCCCGACGCGCGCCGGCGGCGAGATGCGCGCGATCGTCTACGAGAACGACATCGACCACGTCGACCACGTCGCGCTCGTGAAGGGCGAGATCCGGCCCGACGATCCGGTGCTCGTCCGCGTGCACAGCGAGTGCCTCACGGGAGACGCCTTCGGCTCGATGCGCTGCGACTGTGGCGAGCAGCTCGACGCGGCGATGAAGATGATCCAGGAGGAGGGCCGCGGGATCATCCTCTACATGCGGCAGGAGGGGCGCGGCATCGGCCTCAAGAACAAGATTCGCGCCTACGCGCTGCAGGACGACGAGGGGCTCGACACGGTGCAGGCCAACCAGCGACTCGGCTTCCCGCCGGACCTGCGCGACTACGGCGTGGGCGCGCAGATCCTCGTCGACCTCGGCGTTCGCAAGATGCGCCTGCTGACCAACAACCCCGGAAAGCGCGCGGGCATCGAAGGCTACGGGCTCCACATCGTCGAGCGCGTACCGCTCGAGATCCAGCCGAACGCACGCAACCTCGACTATCTGCGCACCAAGAAGGAGAAGCTGGGCCACGTGCTGCACCTCATGAGCTGAGGGCGGCGCGCGGAACCGGGAGACCCGATGTTCGATTCCATCGAGAGCGTCCAGCGAAACCTGGCCGAGCAGGGCTACATCTGCGGCAAGAACATCGCCACGGTGGTGTATCTCGCGCACCGGCTCGAGAAGCCCGTCCTCGTCGAGGGGCCGGCGGGCGTGGGCAAGACCGAGCTCGCGAAGGTCGTCGCCGAGGCGACCGGCCGCCCGCTGATCCGCCTCCAGTGCTACGAGGGCCTCGACGAGGCGAAGGCGCTCTACGAGTGGGAGTACTCGAAGCAGCTCCTCTACACGCAGATCCTCAAGGAGAAGTTCAGCGAAGCGATGGCCGGCGCGCGGACGCTGCGCGAGGCCGCCGAGCGCATCGGGGCCGAGGACTCGATCTTCTTCTCCGACCGCTTCATCGTGCCGCGCCCGCTGCTTCGCGCGATCACGTCGCCGTCGCCGGCGCTGCTGCTGGTCGACGAGGTCGACAAGTCGGACCCCGAGTTCGAGGCCTTCCTGCTCGAGGTGCTGTCCGATTTCCAGGTGACGGTGCCCGAGGTCGGGACGTTCTCCGCGAAGGTCCGGCCGCTCGTGTTCCTCACGTCGAACGATGCGCGCGAGATGACCGACGCGCTCAAGCGCCGATGCCTGCACCTGTTCATCGACTTCCCGACCGAGGAGGAGGAGCTCCGCATCCTCGACGTGAAGGTCCCGGGGATCGAGCGGCGCCTCGCCGAGGATCTGGTCGGCGTGATGCAGCGACTGCGGAAGCTGGATCTCAAGAAGACACCCTCGATCAGCGAGACGCTCGACTGGGCACGGGCGCTCCTCGCGCTGGGCGCCGGTCAGATCGACGAGGCGCTCGTTCGCGACACGCTCAACGTCATCCTCAAATACGAGGGCGACATCCGGAAGGCCCACAGCGAGCTCGGGCGGCTGATCGTTCGCAAGGCCGACGCCCCCGCGAAGGCCCCGGCGGCGGCGCCGTCGGCCACGCCCGCCGCGACCGGTGCGGCGCCCACGACGCAGCCCGTCGGGCCCGCGGCGCCGGCGCCGCCCAAGAAGGGGACGCTGCACTAGCGGCGGGGCCGGGCGGCGAAGCGTGCAGAAGAAGATCGTCGAGTTCACCAACCTGCTGCGAAAGAGCGGCGTTCGCGTCTCGGTGGCGGAGGCGATCGATGCCTTCCGCGCGCTCGACGAGCTCTCGCTCGACGACCGCGCGATCTTTCGCGACGCCCTGCGCAGCGCGATGGTCAAGCGCGCCGAGGACATCGCGAGCTACGACCAGCTCTTCGACCTGTTCTGGTCGGGCTTCTACGACAACCTGCGCGGCGCGTTCGACAACATGGCCGGCGACCTCGCCGCGCAGGGAATCGACCTCGACCAGCTCATGCGCATGCTGCAGGAGCAGCTCGAGAGCATGGAGCCGGGGAGCCTCGACCTCTCGGAGCTCGCGCGCGCGCTGCTGACGGCCGACCTCTCGCAGCTCGAGCAGCTCATTCGCGAGGCGGGCGAGCAGGCGGGCATCTCGCGAATCGAGAACCTGCTGCAGATCGGCTTCTTCAGCCGCCGCATGCTCGAGCGGATGAACGCCGAGGGCGCCGCGCAGGAGCTCCGCGACCTCGCCGCACGGCTCCGCGCGCAGGGCCTCTCGGACGATCAGGCCGAGGCGCTTCGCGGCCTCGCCGACCGGCTGCTCGAGGCGCTGCGCCGGAGCGTTCGCAACTTCGCCGAGCGCGAGCTGCAGAAGCAGAACTACGACTACATGGAGCGCTTTCGCCGAGAGACGCTCACGGAGAAGAGCTTCTACCACCTCACCGAGGACGAGATCCGGCAGATGCGCGAGGTCGTGACGCGCCTCGCGCAGCGGATCAAGAACGTCCTGTCGATCCGGCGCCGGCGGATGAAGAAGGGAAAGCTCGACCTGCACACGACGCTGCGGCGCAACATGGCGCGCGGGGGGGTCCCGTTCGAGGTGACCTTCAAGCACCGCAAGAAGGACCGCCCGAAGCTGGTGATCCTGTGCGACGTCTCGTCGTCGGTCGCGAACGTCTCGCGGTTCATGCTGCAGTTCGTCTACAGCCTGCAGGAGGCGTTCACCAAGATCCGGTCGTTCGTCTTCGTCTCCGAGCTCGGCGAGGTGACGCAGGTCTTCCGCGATCACGACATCAACGACGCGATCGAGAAGGCGCTCGACGGCGGCGACGTGATCAACGTCTACACGCGGTCGAACTTCGGGCAGGCGTTCTACGGCTTCTGGCAGAACTACCTGTCGGCCGTCGACAAGCGGACGACGGTGCTGGTGCTCGGCGACGCGCGGAACAACTACAACGACCCGCGCGCCTGGTGTCTGCGCGAGGTGAAGACCAAGGCCAAGAACGTCGTCTGGCTGAACCCCGAGAGCCCGGGGGCCTGGGGCTTCGGCGACAGCGTGATGGACCGCTATCTGCCGGCGTGCGACGTCGCGGAGGAGTGCCGGAACCTGCGGCAGCTCTCGAAGGTGGTCGACCGCCTGGTCCTCTGAGGCCCCCCGCCGAGCCGGCGGCCTGCGACCGCTCCCGGAAAGAAGACGCCCCGCCGGCCGGGGCCGACGGGGCGTGGCGAGGCGGAGGGCGGTGGATCGCTGATGGGGGGTGAGAGGTTGG
Organism: Myxococcota bacterium; assembly: GCA_041912475.1. Classification (GTDB taxonomy): domain Bacteria; phylum Myxococcota_A; class UBA9160; order UBA9160; family UBA9160; genus MYXO. The sequence goes on along the minus strand of JAYRMX010000153.1, from coordinate 9,549 downwards.
ACATTTCGTCAGAAATGTCTCATCCACCGCCGCTCCGTAAACTGATTCGGGCGTCGGGACTGCTCTGCGCGCGCGCTCCGGAGTCCCTCGGCGTGCGCTACGAAGCCTTTCGCTCGCGGGATGATGCGATTATGAGCCCGCGGATTCCGTTGTCAAACATTATTTGCGGCCGGACCGGTCCGGGGGCGATCTTTCCCTTTCGAGACGGCCGCTTGAGGCCCTTTCCGGGAGCTTTTTCATGAACGTCGAAGGCGGCAGCGCCGGCGCCGGGTCGCCGCGCCGTTACCGGATCTGGACGTACGGCTGCCAGATGAACGTCCACGACACCGAGAAGATCGCGAATCTCCTGCACCACGCGGGGCTGCGCCCGGCCGCCGCCGACGACGACGCGGAGCTGCTGATCGTGAACACCTGCTCCGTCCGGGAGAAGGCGGCCCACCGGCTCCACACGGACCTCGGGCGCCTTCGGGAATGGAAGCGGGCGGTGCCCGGGCGAATCGTCGGCGTCGGCGGCTGCGTCGCCCAGCAGGAGGGCGAGGCCCTGCTGGCGCGCTTCACGCACCTCGACTTCGTGTTCGGCACGCACAACCTGCGCCTCGTACCGGCGATGGTCGAGGCCGCCAGTCGGGGCCGGCGCGCGGCGCGCACGGACGAGACGCGGTCGCTCGCGCGCTTCGACCTGCCGGAGCGGCACCCGGACCTCGTCGCGCCGAGCCCCGGCCGCGCCTTCGTCACGGTGATGGAAGGCTGCGACATGTTCTGCACCTTCTGCGTCGTTCCCCTCACCCGGGGCCGCGAGATCAGCCGGCCGGCCGCCGACGTGATCCGCGAAGCCGAGGGCCTCGCGGCGAAGGGCGTTCGGGAGATCACGCTCCTCGGCCAGACCGTGAACGCGTACGGGCGTCACGACGCCTCGCGCGGCCGGAGCGAGGCGTCGGGAACGATGCCGTTCGCCGCTCTCGTGCGGCGTCTGGGCGACGTGCCGGGGCTCGCGCGGATCCGCTACACGAGCCCGCATCCGCTCTTCTTCGACGACGAGCTCATCGCGGCGCACGCCGAGGTGAAGGCGCTCTGTCCGCACGTCCACCTGCCGCTCCAGAGCGGCTCCGACGCCGTTCTGGCCCGGATGCGCCGCCGCTACCGAGCGGCCGACTACCTGGCGATCGTCGAGCGGCTGCGCGCCGTGCGGCCCGACATCGCGATCACGACCGACCTGATCGTGGGCTTTCCGGGCGAGACGGACTCGGACTTCGAAGCGACCCTCGAAGCCGTGCGCGCGGCGCGCTTCGCCGACGCCTACGCGTTCAAGTACTCGCCGCGGCCCGGGACGGCCGCGGCGGTCCTCGAGGACGTCGTTCCTCCCGAGCTCGCGCAGGAGCGGCTCGAGGCGCTGCAGGAGCTGATGCGGGGCCTCACGTTCGACGCCCACCGGGCCCGCGTCGGAACCGAGACGGACGTGCTGATCGAAGGCGAGAGCCGGCGAGGGGGCCAGCCGAGCGGGCGCGATCCGTGGCATCGCGTCGTGAATCTGTCCGGGGAGGGCGCCGGCAACGCCGACGCCGGGCGGATCGTTCGCGTGCGGATCGTCGAGGCGACCCCGCACTCGCTCATCGCGGAGCCCGCCGCGACCGCGTAGCTGCGCACGTGTTGCCGGTGAAGCGGCGCGGCCCGGCGGCCGATGAGACTTCGCAGGGGCGAGGTCGCCGCCGGGAACCCGCATGCCTCAGACCACCCAGCGCAGCGACGAGGCGCGGGCGCCGCTGCCCGCCGGCGCCGATCTGCTTCCGGCCGAGTACGCGGAGCTCGTCGCCGAGAACCTCGAGTACATGGCGCTGCTGTCGCGCCATGCGCGGACCCTCGGCCTGCTCGCGACGCTCGATCTCGAGCCGCTGTACGACCGCATCGTCGAGACGCTGTGCTTCGAAACGCGCGCGACGGCGGGGCTGCTCTGGCTCGCCGGAGACGAAGAGGGCGGCCTTCGGCTGGTCGCTGCGCGCTCCGGGGGAGCTGCCGCGCCGGACCCTCGCGAATGGACGCTTCCCCAGCCGCCCCGCGACTTCGACGAGGCCGGCGCGGCGGACGGCGCGGCCGCCGTCGCGACCGGGGGAGGCGCGGCGCTCGTCGTGCGCCTTCGTTACGAGGGCCGGCTGCTCGCGGTCGCGCGGGTCGCCGATCCGGTCGCGGCGCCGGGCTTCGGCGCGCGAGAGCTCGCCGCGGCCGAGCAGGTGGCCGATGCGGCCGCTCCGGCGCTCGGCAACGCGCTGCGCCTTCGCGCTGCCGAGCGCCGGTCGCTTCGCGATCCGCGCACACGGACGTGCACGCCGGCCTTCTTCGATGCGCTGGTCGCGACCGAGCTCGAGAAGGGCCTGCGTTTCGGGCGGCAGTTCTCGCTCGTCGAGGGGGTGATCGCGAGAGCGGCGGACCCGCGCGAGGGCTCTCCGCGGTCCGCCGAGCTCCCGGTCGGCGAGCGCTTCGTCGAGCGGCTCCAGCAGGTGGTTCGCAGCACCGATCTGTGCGCCGCCGACGGCGACGGCCGCTTCCGGCTGCTGCTGGCCGAGACCGACGCGCTCGGCGCAGCCGTGCTCGAGTGGCGCGCGCGAGAGCTCGCCCGCGCGTTCGTCGCCGGCCGCGCCTGCGACGAAGCCGCGGCGCCGCTGCGGCTCGCGTCGGCGACGTTTCCCGCCGACGGATCCCGGCTGGGCGACCTCCGGCGCCGGCTCGAGGAGCGGCTCGACGACGCGCGACACGGGCTGGCGCGCGACATCGAGCGCACGTGCCGGGGCTTCACGGAGTGCCGACAGCGGCTGATGCGCGAAGCGATCGTCGTCCCGCCGCGCCTTCCCGAGCAGGCGCTCCGCTTTGCGCTCGAAGAGCTGCGCCGCAACGCGGGCGAGCGCGCGCTCGTGTGGCTCTCTCCCGGTGCCGAGCTGCACGAGGCCGCGCTCGAGGAGCTGGCGCGGATGCGCGGACATCCGCTCCGTGCGCAGATCGTCTTCGTCGGCGACGAGGATCCCGGCGCGCTCGCGGGCCTTCCGGTCACGTGGCTCTCGTCGCGCCGGGCGGGCGTTCGCCCGGGGTTCGTGGTCCTGCTCGGCGAGACGCCGGCCTACGCGTGGCTTCGCGACCGCGACGGCGAAGGGGCGCCGCTGTTCCATTCGAGCGACCGCGCGCTCGTCTCGCACCTCGCGTTCGAGCTGCAGCGCGATCTCGGAAGGGGGACTGCGTCGTGAGCGGGCCGTCGCAAACACTCGTCGGGGTAGCGCTCGTCGCGGACGGCGACCCCGACCGGGGAAAGGGGATTGCCGAGGCGTGCGCGACGCGGGGCCTCGCGACGCGGTACGCGGCGCACGGCGCCGAAGCGCTCGAGGCCGCGCTGGCCGATCCGCCCGACGTCGTGATCGCCGCGGCCGACCTGCCCGTCATCGCCGCGCCGCAGCTCGCGGGGATCCTGCGGGCGAATCCGCGGACGCAGGGAGTTCGCTTCATCGCCATCGGCGGCGACCCGGGCCGGCCGGCCGGCGGCGCAGCGATCGACGCGGCGGTGCCCGCGCCCGTCGACGCGGAGGCGGTGCTGCGGCGGATCGAGTCGCTCCTGGCACACGCGCGAACGGCGCGACCCGGCCGGCGCGACGACGCCGCCGGCTCCGACCTCGAAGGGAGCCTCTCGCAGCTCTCGCTCGCGGATCTCCTGCAGCTGTTCCACATGAACCGCAAGACCGGCTGCATCGACCTCGTTCGGCGCGGTGCGGACGGAGGCGAGGATCGCGGTGTCGTCACGGTCTCGGACGGCAACGTCATCGACGCGCGCTGCGGCGCCGCCGGGGCCGAGAAGGCGCTGCTCCGCCTGCTCGCGTGGCGCAGCGGGAGCTTCCGGTTCCGGGGAACGCTGCGCGGGGGCGCGGCGCGCATTCACACGCCGACGCGAGCGCTGCTGCTCGAGGCGATGAGACAGGCCGACGAGATGTCGAGGCTGCGCGCGGCGCTCCCGCCGCTCGACGCGGAGATCGTCGTCGTGCGAACGCCGCCGGCGTCCGCGCCGCCGCTCACGCGCGAAGTGCTCGGTCTCGTGCGGTCGGGGGTGCGCGTCGGCGACGTGCTCGACCGTTCCGAGCTTCCCGACTACCAGGTGCTGCGAACCCTCCACGCGCTCGCCGAGCGCGGGACGCTCGCGCTGCGAGCGCCGAGCACGGCCGCGGCCGCTGCGGCGTCGGAGACGCTGTTTTCGGACGCGCAGCGCGGCCGCCTTCGCGACTGGGCGAGCCGGCGGGGCGCGGCAGGCCCCGTCGCGTGCGATGCGCGGGTGCTCGTCGCGTCGTCCGATCCGGAGACGACGCGCAGGTTCGGCGCGCTGCTCTCCGGCCTGCCGGAGGTCTGTCTCGACCGCACGCTGCTCGACGGGCGCTTCTCCGGGTCGACGCTCCGGCGCCTTGCGCGCCTCGGGCCCGCGAACGACGTGGGGATCGAGCTGCTGCATCTCCCGGCGCATCCGAGCTCCGAGCCGCTGTGGTCGCTCGCGGCGGCGTCGGCCCTCGGGCTGGTGGCGCTGGCGGGATCCGTTCGCGGGGAGGGCGTTCGCGCGCTGCTGGCGCTGCAGCAGGCGCTCGAGCGCCGGCGGCGACTGCCGAGCTGCTGGGCGGTCCTCGATCCCTCGCCCGCGGCGCCCGGGGCCTTCGCGCGAGCGCTCGGGCTGCGTCCCGAAACGCCGGTCGTCCGCATCGGCGCGGCCAACGCGGACGAGGCGCGCCTCGCGGTCTCGGGGCTGCTCGCGAGCCTCGTGCCGTGAGCGCGGTCGATCTCGACAAGTTCGCCTGCTTCGCCGACCTGTCCGACGAGGAGCGGTCGTTCTTCGCCGGCGAGATCCGCACGCTCGACCTCGCGCCGGGCGAGGCGGCGCTGCGCGAGGGCGACGAGGCGGACGGGATGCTCCTCGTCGCGAGCGGGCGGCTCCGGCTCGAGCGCTCGTCGCCGCCGCTGCGCGGCGAGCTCGGCCCCGGCGCGACCTTCGGTGCGCTCTCGCTCCTCGTGCCGGGGCGCCGGGAGCTGAGCGCCTTCGCCGAGACGCGCTGTGCGCTGCTCTGGCTCCCGCGCGCGGGCTACCGGCGCGTGGCGAGTGACGCGCCGCGGGCCGCCTGCCGCTTCGTCGAGCATCTGCTCGGCGACCTCGTCGTGCTGGCGCGCCTCGCAATCCCGCTCGTGCTCTCGGGCTCGGTTGACCCGTCTGGTCGCGAGGAGTAACTTCCCGAGTCAATCGACCGCACCTGAACGCCACGACTGTCGGGAGGACCTCGCCCGCCATGACCGAGATCCACATCCGCGACGGCCTGACGTTCGACGACGTGCTGCTCCAGCCGGGCGCGTCGTCGGTCCTCCCGAAGGACGTCGACCTGCGGACCGCGCTCACGCGCGAGATCTCGCTCAACGCTCCGCTCGTTTCGGCCGCGATGGACACCGTGACCGAGCACGGCACGGCGATCTGCATGGCCCAGAACGGCGGCATCGGAATCATCCACCGCAACATGCCGCCGGCCGCGCAGGCCGCCGAGGTCGACAAGGTCAAGCGCTCCGAATCGGGGATGATCGTCGATCCGATCACGATGCGGCCCGAACAGCGCATCCACGAGGCGCTGGCGGTGATGGCGAAGTACCGGATCTCGGGCGTCCCGGTGACGCGCGAAGGTAAGGCGGTCGGAATCCTCACGAACCGCGATCTGCGCTTCGTCCGCGATACCGACCAGCCGATCTCGAGCGTGATGACGAAGGAGCGGCTCGTGACGGTGCCTCCGGGCACCACGATGGAGCGCGCGAAGGAGCTGCTCCACGAGCACCGCATCGAGAAGCTGCTCGTGGTCGACGACCAGGGCCGGCTGCGCGGCCTCATCACGATCAAGGACATCGAGAAGACCGAGCGCTATCCGAACGCCGCGAAGGACGGCCTCGGGCGCCTTCGCTGCGGAGCGGCGGTCGGCGTCGCCCCCGACACGCTCGAGCGCGCGCAGGCGCTCGTCTCCGCGGGCGTCGACGTGGTCGTGGTCGACACGGCCCACGGCCACTCGGCCGGCGTTCTCGAGACGGTCGAGCGCGTGCGCCGCACGTTCCCGGATCTGCCGCTGATCGGCGGCAACGTCGCGACCGGAGAGGGCGCCGAGGCGCTCATCAAGGCGGGCGTCTCGGCCGTCAAGGTCGGCGTCGGGCCCGGATCGATCTGCACGACGCGCGTCGTGACGGGCGTCGGCGTTCCGCAGCTCACGGCCATCGCCGATGCCGTCGCCGTCGCGAGCCGTCACGGCGTCCCGGTCGTCGCCGACGGCGGCATCAAGTACTCGGGCGACGTCGTGAAGGGGCTCGCGGCGGGCGCGGGGACGATCATGATCGGCTCGCTCTTCGCGGGAACCGACGAGAGCCCGGGCGAGGTCGTCCTGTATCAGGGGCGCTCGTACAAGATCTACCGCGGGATGGGCTCGATCGGCGCGATGAGCGCCGGCTCGCGCGACCGGTACTTCCAGGGCGACGTCGAAGAGGCGGCCAAGCTCGTTCCCGAGGGCATCGAGGGGCGGGTGCCGTACCGCGGGAGCCTCTCGAGCAGCGTTCACCAGCTCCTCGGGGGGCTGCGCTCCGGGATGGGATACGTCGGCGCGGCCAACCTCGGCGAGCTGCGCGCGAAGGCTCGTTTCGTTCGGATCTCCGCCGCCGGTCTCCACGAGAGCCACGTGCACGACGTGATCATCACGAAGGAGGCTCCGAACTACTGGATCGAGTAGGATCCCGCCGCCCCCCGCACCGGATCTCCGGCCCCCCTCCGGGTCGGCGTACGCGCCCGAAGGTGCCGCATGTCCGCCGACAGCCACGCTGACCGAATCCTGATCCTCGATTTCGGATCGCAGTACACGCAGCTCATCGCGCGCCGCATTCGCGAGGGCCAGGTCTACTGCGAGATCCATCCGTTCCACATGCGCGCGGAGGCGGTGGCGGCCTGGCGGCCGGCCGGCATCGTGCTCTCGGGCGGACCGTCGAGCGTTCTCGACGCGTCGTCTCCGCGGCTCGATCCGCGGATCCTCGACCTCGGCGTTCCGGTGCTCGGCATCTGCTACGGCCTGCAGCTCCTCGCGCAGATGCTCGGGGGCGTCGTCGAGAAGGCGGAAGCGCGCGAGTACGGACGCGCGCTCGTGAAGCTCGAGCGCGAAGACCCGCTGCTCGCCGATCTCCCGGGCGGCGCGGAGCGCGTGGTCTGGATGAGCCACGGCGACCGCGTGCTCCGCCTTCCGGCCGGCTTCGTCGTCCTCGGCACGAGCGACAGCTCGCCGTTCGCAGCGGTTCGTCACGCCGGGCGGCCGATCTGGGGGATCCAGTTCCACCCGGAGGTCGCGCACACCGAGGGCGGGAGCCGGCTGCTCGAGAACTTCGTCCACGGCATCTGCCGCTGCAATCGCTCGTGGAGCATGGCGACGTTCATCGAGGAGGCCGTCGCACGGGTCCGGGCGCAGGTCGGCAGCGGCCGCGTGATCTGCGGCATCTCGGGAGGCGTCGACTCCTCGGTGGCGGCCGCGCTCGTCCACCGCGCGGTCGGCGATCGGCTCACGTGCCTGTTCGTCGATCACGGCCTGCTGCGCGAAGGCGAGCGCGACGACGTCGAGCGCATGCTCGGCGAGGGCCTCGGCATCCACCTCGTGACCGTCGATGCGCGCCGGCGCTTCCTCGACGCCCTGCACGGCGTGACCGATCCCGAGCACAAGCGGCGAATCATCGGGCGGCTGTTCATCGAGGTCTTCGAGGCCGAAGCCGCACGCCTGGGCGGCGCCGACTTCCTGGTGCAGGGCACGCTGTATCCGGACGTGATCGAGAGCGTGTCGGTTCGCGGGCCGTCGGCGACGATCAAGACGCACCACAACGTCGGCGGGCTTCCCGAGGACATGAAGCTGCGCCTCGTCGAGCCGCTTCGCGAGCTGTTCAAGGACGAGGTGCGCGAGGTCGGCCGCCGGCTCGGACTTTCCGAGCGCATGGTCGGGCGGCATCCGTTCCCGGGGCCGGGCCTCGCGATCCGCGTGATGGGCGAGGTGACCGAGGAGCGGCTCGCGAAGCTGCGCCGCGCCGACGCGATCCTCATCGAGGAGATCCGGCGCGAGGGCCTCTACGACCAGATCTGGCAGGCGTTCGCGGTGTATCTGCCGATCTCGAGCGTCGGTGTGATGGGCGACGAGCGCACGTACGAGCACGCGATCGCGCTGCGCTGCGTGACGTCGACCGACGCCATGACGGCCGACTGGGCGCGGCTGCCGCACGCACTGCTCGCCGCCGTCTCGAGCCGGATCACGAACGAGGTGAAGGGCGTGAACCGCGTGGTCTACGACGTCTCGTCGAAGCCGCCCGCGACGATCGAGTGGGAATAGCCTTGGCGCACTCGCCGTTCGTCCATCTCCACCTCCACACGCAATACTCGCTCCTCGACGGCGCGATCCAGCACGACCGGCTCTTCGCGCATTGCAAGTCACTCGGCATGCCGGCCGTCGCGATGACCGATCACGGGAACCTGTTCGGCGCGGTCGAGTTCTACGAGAAGGCGAGCAAGGCGGGAATCAAGCCGATCCTCGGCTGCGAGGTCTACGTCGCGGCGGGCTCGCGCTTCGACAAGGAGAAGCGCGAGAAGGACGCGAGCGGCTTCGACGCGATCAGTCATCTGCTGCTGCTCGCGATGAACGAGACGGGCTACCGCAACCTCGTTTACCTCGTGTCGAAGGGCTACCTCGAGGGCTTCTACTACAAGCCGCGGATCGACATCGAGCTGCTGCGCGCGCGCAGCGAGGGGCTGATCGCGACCTCGGGCTGCCTGTCATCGATGGTGTCGCGAGCGATCCTCGCGGGCGACACGCGGTCCGCGTGGTCGCTGGTCGAGGAGTTCTCTCGGATCTTCGACGGTCGCTACTACCTCGAGCTGCAGCGGCACGGCATCGCGGCGCAGGACCAGGTGAACGCCGAGCTCGTGAAGATGGCGGGCGACCTTCGTCTGCCGCTCGTCGCGACCAACGACGCGCACTACCTCGGGTGCGACGACCACGAGCCGCACGAAGCGCTGCTGTGCATCGGCACCGGAACCACGCTCGACGACCCCAAGCGCTTCCGGTTCGACGGCAGGGGCTTCTTCGTGAAATCGGGCGCCGAGATGCTCGAGGTGTTCCACGACCGGCCGGACGCCGTCGCGGCGACGATCGAAATCGCCGAGCGCTGCAACGTCGACCTTCCGATGGGGACGTACCACCTGCCGGAGTTCCAGGTTCCGGCCGGGCAGACGCGCGAGGCCGTGCTCGAGCGCGAGGCGTGGGCCGGGCTTCGCCGCCGGCTCGGCCTGGCGGGGGACGAGCCGCTTCGCGCGGCGCACGGCGAGTACGAGGCGCGGATGCGCCACGAGCTGTCGGTGATCGCCTCGATGGGCTTGGCCGGCTACTTCCTCATAGTCGGCGTCTTCATCGCGCTCGGCGGGAGGGAGGGCGTCCCCGTCGGGCCCGGCCGCGGCTGGTGGGCGGGATGCCTCGTTGCGTACAGCCTCGGCATCTCGGG
>JAYRMX010000152.1:0-25867 GCA_041912475.1 Myxococcota bacterium | reverse complement strand
CGTTCAGTTCAGATCCGCGGGCGGCCCCGACGAGCCGTGGAATCGCACCACGCTCTGCGCGTTCCATCACCTGCGGGCCATTCACGCCGGCACCCTGCGCTGCAGCGGGCGCGCGCCGGAGGGGCACATCTTCGAGCTGGGCCTGCGCGCGGCAGGGCCGCCGCTGCTGCGCGTCCGAGCTGGGGACGTGCTGCTCCCGGCGTGAGGCCGGTCGCAGTCCTCGCGGTGCGGATGGGGTCGAGGATCGATCGTGCGGGCGCCCTCATGGCGGTGTTCCGCCTCCTCGAGCGGAATGTTGGCCTGCGCTGCGGAGAGGAATGCGCCTCGCCTACGCCGGCTGCAGCCCGGCTACGCCGCTTCGCAGCGCGAACGCTCGCGAGCGTCCTGCCCGGGGCGAGCGGATCGAGGGCGCCGTCGATGCCGCGGAAGGAGCCCGGCCACGTTCGCTCGTCGCATCGAAGGGGGCCCCGTTTCGCACCGTCGAAGACGTTGTTGGACGGCGCGGCGAACGCTAGCTGCGAAGCCGGCCCCTCCAGTACCCAGGCCTGCGGCGGTCGTGCGCGATCGCGAGAATCTGTAGCCGATCCGGAAGCTCCACGTAAACAACGTGGTACGGGAAGCGGCGCACGGGTCTTCGCCGTATTGCGGGATCTGATACCCCAGGCACGGGCGATCCCATCCGCGGCAATTTCGCGACTTGCGCGACGGCGGTATCCACGGCCTCCAGAAGCTCTACGCCCAAACCCGCGCGGTGCGTCTCGTACCAGCGAGCGGCTTCTGCCATCTCAGCGTCCGCCTCCTCGCTGATCCGAATGGTGAGCGTCACCCCTTGCTCAACACGCCCTTGACCGCGGTATGAGCCTCGGCCCACGGCCGCCCCGGATCCTCACCGGACCGCGCGCGTGCGGCGCGGCGCTCGATCTCCTCCGCCCATGCCGCCTCCACGTCCTCGTCCGGCTCCCCATCCAGGCTCGCGAGCAGCTCCGCGGCAAGTTCAGCTCGATCCACTGGCTCGAGTCGGAGCGCCTCGTGAAGCACCTTCTGGGCCGTCTTGCTCATTCTCGTTCGAGCTCCCGAAGAACGCGCCGTCCAACAAGGCGCTGCAGCTGACGAGCCACAGCGCGTTCCAATCGGCCTTTGGTAGCGTTTGGCATTGTAACTCTGGCGCTGCGAGCGATCCACGGAGGCGCTGTGGCTCGCAGCTGAGCGCCGAGCCGTTGGGCCGCAAGACGGAGATTCTCATGATCAAACAGATCGTCATTGCGCTCGTCATCGTGTCAGCGTTCGCGCCTCATCCGGCGCACGCTCACTGCGATACCCTCGACGGCCCGGTGGTGCTTGCCGCGAAGGCAGCCCTCGCGAAGGGAGATGTGACACCCGTTCTTGGGTGGGTTCGTGCCGACGACGAGGAGGAGATCCGACAAGCGTTCACGAAGACGCTCGAGGTCCGGCGGCTGGGAGATGATGCGCGCGATCTCGCCGACCGCCACTTCTTCGAGACCCTGGTCCGCATCCACCGCGCCGGAGAAGGCGTCGCGTTCACCGGCCTGAAACCGGCGGGGCAGGTCGACCCCGGAATCGCGGCGGCCGACAAGGCGCTGGAGAAAGGCTCGGCGGATCGCCTGGCCGCGGAGGTCGGCGAACGTATCGCGGCTGGCCTTCGCGAGCGCTTTGCGAGAGTTGCTGGGGCCAAGCCCCACGCCGACGAGAGCGTCGAGGCTGGGAGAGCCTATGTGTCCGCCTACGTCGAATACGTGCACTACGTCGAGGCTGTGCACGCGCTGGCATCCGCCTCGGCGAGCGAGCATCACCACATCCACGCCGAGGACCGCTAGGACTCGAGCTGTGGTGTGCGCGGAATGGCGAGCTGCTGAAGCTGGCGGCCGCGCTCGACACGAACTCGGAGCAGCTCGGCGGCCGGCCCGCTGCTCGCGGGCGGCGGATCGGCCCCCCGGCGCGGCGCTACGTTCTCGGCCGCCAGTCGGAGAAGGCCTCGTGCGCCGGTCTCTTGTTGCCGGCCCGAGCGCTCTCGATCAGGCGCTCGGCGAGCCACTGGAACCACTCCGCCCAGCTCTCCTGCTTGCTCTCGGCGCGTACGTCTCGTTGCCAGCGCTCGAGCTTTCGCCACATCAAGACCGCGAGGCCGCCGGTCAAGTCCTCGACGATCGAGAAGGGCGTGACTTCGCGAAAGACGAGGAGCCCGATCGTCTCGAAGGCGAACGAGACGAGGATCGCCGCTTCCTCGAATTCCGGCCCCTTCGAACGAAGATCGGCCGCGGTGCATGCGTCCGGGAGCAGCCGGACGAGGCGGACGGCTCGCGCGAATTCCGGGTCGTAGAACGAGTGGACCAGCTCGGCCGCAGCGTTCTCGCGGCGCTGTCGGCGGTAGTCACGAAGCTGAAGGATCGCGAACGCGGCACCGCCGACGACGGCCCCGCCACTCAGAACGTCGGCGAGATCGGCAAGGGTGCTCAGATCGCTCATTCGGCGAGCTCAGGACGTCGTGCGCCTCGCGCCGGAGCGCGATCTCGCGGCGGTCGGCTAGACGCCCTCCGGCGCCCGCCGCCGCTTCGCGTGCGCGACCAGCACCGTTACCGCGCAGCTCGCCACGCGCGCGCGAACCGAATCGGCGCGGCTCGCCAGCGCGATCGGAACGCGTGCGCCGAGGACGATCCCGGCGGTCTCGGCGTTGGCGAGGAACGCCAGGAGCTTCGCCACCATGTTCGCGGCCTCGAGGTCGGGCGCCAGCAGGATGTCGGCGTCGCCCGCCACCGGCGACCGCAGCCCCTTGGCGCGCGCCGCGTCGCGATCGATCGCGTTGTCCATCGCGAGCGGTCCGTCGAGGAGCGCGCCGGTGATCTGTCCCCGCTCGGCCATCTTGCACAGCGCCGCGGCCTCGATCGTCGACGGGATCTTCGACGTCACGATCTCGATCGCCGAGAGGATTGCGACCTTGGGGCACTCGATCCCGAGGTCGTGGGCGAGCTCGATCGCGTTCTGGCAGATGTCGACCTTGTCGTCGAGCGTGGGGAAGATGTTCACCGCCGCGTCGGTCACGAACAGCGGCTTTGGATAGGTGGGGACGTCCATCACGAAGACCTGGCTGATGCGGCGGTCGGTGCGCAGACCGGTCGATGGCGAGGTCACCTCGTGGAGCAGCTCGTCGGAGTGGAGGCTCCCCTTCATCAGCACCTCGGCCTCTCCGCGGCGGACGAGCTCGACGGCGACGCGGGCGGCCTCGTGGCTGTGCGGCGTTTCGACGATCCGGAGCGCAGACACGTCGATCCCGATCTCCGCGGCGACGGCCTCGATCCGCGTGCGCGGCCCGACCAGGATCGGCTCGATGAGGTTCTCGTTCGCCGCGTCGACCGCCGCGCGCAGCGCGTTCGCATCGCACGGGTGGGCGACGGCCGTCGCGACGGGCTCGAGGTCGCGGCAGCGCTCGATCAGGCGGAGATACTTCGCGTGACGGTCTGCGCGCGGGGTGGTGTCGGGCACCGTGGGCTCCTCGGCGAGGGTCGCCACCGGGTAGCGGGAGCCGCGCCGGCGGTCAAGCAGCCGGGAGCGCGTGCGCTCACACCTCGGCGAGCGGGTCGAGGACGACCGCCCGGCGAGGCGCCGGCCCGAGCGCCGCGGCGAGGCCGGCGCGGATCGAGTCCGCGAGCGCGCGGGCGACCGCGCGCCGATAGTCGAGGCGCGCCCGGACGAAGCCGATCTCGCGGACGGGGGAGGGTGCGGTGAGCGCGCGCACGCGCGTCGTCTGCCGCCGTCGATCGAGGTGCTGCACGACGAGCGCCGGGAGCACGGTCGCGCCGAGCCCCTCGTCCACCAGACGGATCAGCGTCTCGAAGCTGCCGCTCTCGAAGCGCACGTTCGCCGGCGCGGAGACGTGCCGCGTCCCGCAGTAGGACAGGACCTGGCTCCGGAAGCAGTGGCCTTCGGGCATGATCCAGAGCGCCCGATCCGCGAGGTCGGCCTGACGCAGCGTCTTCTTCTCGAGGAGCGGGTCTCCCGGCGGCAGGTATGCCCACAGCGTCTCGCGCCCGACCCCTTCCTCGTGCAGCTCCGGCACCGCGAGGGGGGTCGCCGCGAGACCCGCATCGAGCGTGTCGGCCTGCAGGCGCGCGATCAGCTCCTCGGTCCGGATCTCCTCGATCGACAGCGCGACGTTCGGGTGCCGCTCGACGAATCCCCGGACGAAGAGCGGAATCACGCTCGACGAAAGCGTCGGGATCACGCCGAGCCGAAACGGCCCGGCGGGAGCGTCCTGGTCGCTCGCGATCTGCCCGAGTCGCTCGGTCTCGCGCAGCACCTTGCGCATCTGCGCGATCACGGCCGCGCCTTCCGGCGTCACCAGGACGGGCTTCTTGCGGCGGTCGAAGAGCACCGTCGCCAGCAGGTCCTCGACCTTGCGGATCTGCATGCTGAGGCCCGATTGCGAGACGTGGCACTGCTGCGCCGCGAGGCCGAAGCTGCGCAGCTCGTCGATCGCCACCGCGTAGCGCATCTGCGTGAGCGTCACCTGCTGGAGGTCCATCGAGCCGGATCATTCATCATTCGGAATGAACAGTCAATAAAAACAATCGATTTGATGGATCAGCCGGGAGACCGCATGGTCTTTCGTGAACGAATCGAACACCAGCGCCGGACGGCCTCGGGCCGGCCGGCCTTCGGAGGAGAAATCGATGGCGCTGATCAACACCCGGGTGAAGCCGTTCAAGGCCCAGGCCTTCAAGAACGGCAAGTTCGTCGAGGTCTCGGACACGAGCATCGCGGGCCGCTGGTCCGTGTTCGTGTTCTATCCGGCCGACTTCACCTTCATCTGCCCGACCGAGCTCGAAGACCTCGCCGATCACCAGGCCGAGTTCGAGAAGATGGGCGTCGACGTCTACGGCGTTTCGACGGACACGCACTTCGCGCACAAGGCGTGGCACGACACCTCGCCGGCGATCAAGAAGGTGAAGTACGCGCTGGTCGGCGACCCGACCGCGACCCTCGCGCGAAACTTCGACGTCCTCATCGAGTCCGAGGGCCTCGCGCTCCGCGGGACGTTCGTGGTGAATCCCGACGGCGTGATCAAGCTCTGCGAGATCCACGACAACGGGATCGGACGCGACGCGAGCGAGCTGCTGCGCAAGGTGAAGGCCGCGCAGTACGTGGCGTCCCACCCCGGCGAGGTCTGCCCGGCGAAGTGGAAGGAGGGCGAGAAGACCCTCAAGCCCTCGCTCGATCTCGTCGGCAAGATCTGAGTCGGCCGCCCGGGCCCGCGTGGCAGGACGCCGCGCGGGCGCGGGCGGCGAGCGGTCGAAGCGAGGAGAACCGTGCTCGAACCCGAGCTCCAGGAGCAGCTGAGGGCCCATCTGCGGCGCCTTCGCCGTCCGATCGAGCTGTGCGCGAATCTGGGCGATGACGAGACCTCGCGGCAGGTGCGAGAGCTCCTCGGCGAGATCGCCGGCGCGTCGGACCTCGTCCGGGTCGTCGAGGAACGCGACGGCGAGCAGCGAACGCCTTCGTTCGGAATCCGGCCGGTGGGCGAGCGGGCGCGCGTGGTCTTCGCGGGCCTTCCGCTCGGTCACGAGTTCACGTCCCTCGTGCTGGCGCTTCTCCACGTCGGCGGTCACCCGCCCCGGGTGAGCGACGAGGAGCTGCGACAGATCGAGAGCCTTCGAGGGCCGTTCGTCTTCGAGACGTACTTCTCGCAGTCGTGCCAGAGCTGCCCCGACGTCGTCCAGGCGCTCAATCTCCTCGCCGCGCGCAACCCGAACGTCCGCCACACCGCGATCGACGGCGGCTCGTTCGAAGGCGAAGTCTCGGGGCGCGGCATCCTGGGGGTGCCGACCGTCTTCTCGAACGGGGAGCGCTTCAGCCAGGGCCGGATGGAGCTCGCCGAAATCCTCGCCCGGATCGACTCCGAAGGGACGGCCGCTCGCGATCGCGCCCTCTCGGAGAAGGAGGTCTACGACGTGCTCATCGTCGGCGGCGGCCCGGCGGGCGCCGCGGCGGCGATCTACGCCGCGCGAAAGGGCATCCGCACGGGCCTCGTCGCGGAGCGCTTCGGCGGCCAGGTCCTCGACACCCTCGCGATCGAGAACTACGTCTCCGTACCCCACACCGAAGGGCCGCGCTTCGCGGCCGCGCTCGAAGCGCACGTTGCGGGCTACGACGTCGATCTCGTCAAGAACCAGCGCGCGACGCGGCTGGTTCCGGGCGACCTCCTCGGCGTCGAGCTCGCGAGCGGCGTCGCGCTGCAGGCGCGCAGCGTGATCCTCGCGACCGGCGCGCGCTGGCGCGACATGAACGTCCCGGGAGAGCGTGAGTATCGAACGAAGGGCGTCACGTACTGCCCGCACTGCGACGGCCCGCTCTTCAAGGGCAAGCGCGTCGCGGTGATCGGCGGCGGGAATTCGGGCATCGAGGCTGCGATCGATCTCGCCGGCGTCGTCGGCCACGTCACCGTTCTCGAGTTCCTCGAGGACCTCAAGGCCGACGCCGTCCTGCTGCGAAAGCTCGGCAGCATGCCGAACGTCGACATCGTCACGATGGCGCGAACGACCGAGGTGCTGGGCGACGGCGAGAAGGTCGTCGGCCTCACCTACGAGGACCGCAAGACGGGCGAGCCGCACCGCCTCGACGTCGAAGGCGTCTTCGTGCAGATCGGCCTGCTTCCCAACACCGACTGGCTCGCGGGAACGGTCGAGCTGTCGAAGTTCGGCGAGATCGTCGTCGACGCGAAGGGGCAGACCTCGGTTCCCGGCGTCTTCGCCGCCGGTGACGCGACGACCGTGCCGTTCAAGCAGATCGTCATCGCCGCCGGCGACGGCGCGAAGGCGGCGCTCGGCGCGTTCGAGCACCTGATCCGCGTGACCGCTCCCGCGGCCTGACGCGCGCCGGCGGGCCGTTCAGAGTGGGAAGACGAAGTCGCGGCCGTCCTGCTGGAAGCGGTACTCCATCACGTTCGGCCACAGCGGCGTCGCGAGCGTCGCCTCCCACGCACGAAGCTGCGCCTCCATCGCCTCGGCGACCTCGGGCTGCGAGGCCGAGACGTCGTTCGCCTCGGACGGATCGCGGGCGAGATCGAAGAGCACCCGCGACCCGGTGCGCGCGTCGCTGATCAGCTTCCAGTCTCCGGTCCGGATCCCGCGGTGCCCTCCCGTGCGCCAGAAGAGCGCGCCGTGCGGAGGACCGGAACGCTCGCCGAGCAGATACGGGAGCAGGTCGGCGCCGTCGTAGCTGCGGTCGGACGGAAGCTCGACCCCCGCAGCGCGGGTGATCGTCGCGAACACGTCGAGGGTCGAGACCGGCTCCCGGTAGCGCGCGCCGGGCGGTACGCGCGCCGGCCAGCGCAGAGCGAGCGGGACGTTGAGGCCGCCCTCGAAGTTCGTGAGCTTCCCGCCCCGCAGCGGCTCGTTGCTCGCGATTCCCGTGTACGTGGCCGCGCCGTTGTCGCTGGTGAAGATCACGAGGGTGTTCTCGGAGACGCCCGCGTCGTCGAGCGCGGCGAGGACCTTGCCCACCGCATCGTCGAGCGCGGCGATCATCGCGAGATAGACCCTGCGGTCGGGATTCGGCTCGCTGGCGAAGCGCTCGACGTACGCGCGCGGCGCCTGAAGCGGAGCGTGCGGCGCGTTGAAGGGGACGTACGCAAAGAACGGACGCTCGCGGTGTGCGGAGATCCACTTCGACGCCTCGCCGGCGATGCGGTCCGTCAGGTAGCCCGTCTCGTCGATCACCTCGCCGTTGCGGCGGATCGCGCAGTGCCCGCTTCGGCCCGTCCACCACTGCCAGCGATCGGCGAAGTAGTCGCCCTTGACGCCGACGTAGCTCGGGTCGTCCGGGTCGGCGTACAGGCTGAACGCATCGTAGAAGCCGTATTGATGGTCGAACCCGTGCTGCTGGGGAATCGCCGCCTCGCTCCATCCGAGGTGCCACTTCCCGAAGATCCCCGTGGCGTAGCCCGCCTTGCGCAGCAGCTCCGCCACGGTGATCTCGCCCGGCGGCAGGCCCTGGCGCTCGATGTCGCGCCGCATCGGAACCTGCGGCGGATCGACCGCGAACCAGCCGTGACTCGAAAAGAAGTTCTTCGCGACCCAGGCTTCGAGGCGGCTTCGCGGGTAGCGGTCGTGCGTGAGCAGCTCGAAGCCGAAGCGCTGCTGCTGGCGGCCGGTGAGCAGACCGGCGCGCGAAGGCGAGCACACCGGAGCGGTGACGTAGCCGGCGCTGAACGTCACCCCCTGGCGGGCGAGCCGTTCGAGGTTCGGCGTCTCGACCGACGCGGGCGAATAGACCGACACGTCGTGTTTGCCGAGATCGTCGGCGACGATGAGGACCACGTTCGGCAGGTCCGAGCGCCGCACGGCGGGCGCGGCGAGGAAGGCCTGCTTCGCTCGGGCGGCGGCCTCGTCGGCCGGAATCGCGAAGCGCTCGTCGCCGAGGGGCCAGAGGGCGAACCCTGCGAGCGCAACGACCGCAGCCAGGGCAGCGAGGAAGACAGGGCGCCGCATCACCGCACCATGCCGCAGCTCGGGCGTCTGCGGAAGTCGGCGGCGGAAAACGACTCGGCGCCGATCGCGGCGACCCGGGCGCGTGCGGTGCCGCCCCCCGCATTTGAGACTCGAGGGCGACACTCCTATGGTTTCGAGGTCCCGCACATTGGAGGGCCACGATGCTCGGATCGCGTTTCGGCACCGCCGCACTCGTCGCATCCGCTCTGGTCACGCTCGGCGCATGCGAGCAGAGCGCACCCGCCCCGGAGCCGAAGAAGGCCGAGGCGCCGGCCGCTGCCGCGAAGCCGGTCGCGTCGCCGGCCGCGCAGGCGCCGCAGCCCAATCCCGAACGCAACGCGTACTTCGGCGAGACCCACATCCACACGAGCTGGTCGGTGGATGCGTGGGTCATGGGCAATCGCCTCACGGGCCCCGCCGACGCGCTCGCCTACGCGCAGGGTGCGACCATCGAGCATCCGATGGGCTTCGACATCAAGATCGATACGCCGCTCGACTTCATGGGCGTCACCGATCACTCGGAATACGTCGGCGTCACCCGGCAGGCGAACACGCCCGGCTCCTACGTGAGCACGCTTCCCGAGGCGAAGCCGATGATCATGAAGGACCCGAACAGCTCGGAGGAGCAGAACAAGGTCTTCTCGTACTTGCTGTCACTGAGCAACGGGCCGCCGGTGAAGGCGTTCACGGACCCCAAGGTCACCGCCACCGTGTGGAGCGAGAACGTCAAGATCGCGGACGAGAACAATCACCCGGGCAAGTTCACCGCGTTCTGCTCCTACGAGTGGACCTCGATGCCGGGGCAGCGCAACCTGCACCGCAACGTCTTCTTCCGCGCCTGCGACCACGTGCCCGACTACCCCTTCAGCGCGCTCGACTCGACCAAGCCCACCGATCTCTGGGCCTGGATGGACACGCAGCGCAAGGCGGGCAACGAGCTGCTCGCGATCTCGCACAACGCGAACGTCAGCGACGGCTGGATGTATCCGACCGAGGTGGACGAGACGACGGGCCGGCCGATCGACGCGGCGTGGGCGGCGGCGCGCGACCGCAACGAGCGGCTCGTCGAGATCAAGCAGGGCAAGGGCCAGTCGGAGGCGCATCCCCTTCTCTCGCCCACCGACGAGTTCGCCGGCTACGAGCTGTACGAGGCGATCCTCGGCCTTCCCGCCGACGTCGGACGCATCGACCGCATCACCGGCAGCTACGGGAGACAGGCGCTCAAGGACGGCCTCACGCTGCAGGACGTGCGCGGCTACAACCCGTACAAGTTCGGCTTCGGGGCCGCGTCGGACTCGCACAACACCGGCAGCCCGTACCGCCAGGACAACTTCTTCGGGCTGCACGCCGACGCCGATGGAACGGTCCAGCGGCGATTCGCCGGCGTGCTGATCGGCGGCACCATGGACGTTCGCCTCGAGAACCCGGGCGGCCTCACGGGCGTCTGGGCCGAGGAGAACACCCGCGCCTCGCTCTGGGATGCGATGTACCGCAAGGAGACTTTCGGGGTCAGCGGCCCGCACATGAAGGTCCGCTTCTTCGGCGGCTGGAGCTACGCGAAGAACGTGCTCGACGCGAGCGACTGGGTGAAGCAGTCGTACGCCGGCGGCGTGCCGATGGGCGCCGATTTGCCCGCGATGCCGTCGTCGGGCAAGGGAACGGCGCCGAGCTTCGTCGTATGGGCGGTCAAGGATCCGACCTCGGCCAATCTCGATCGCGTCCAGATCATCAAGGGCTGGAGCAGGAACGGGCAGAGCTTCGAGAAGGTCTACGACGTCGCGTGGGCCGGCGACCGCAAGCCCGACAAGTGGTCGGGCCGGGTGCCCGCGATCCGGAGCACGGTCGACATCGAGAAGGCGACGTACACCAACGACGTCGGCTCGGTGGAGCTGAAGACCGTGTGGACCGATCCGGACTTCGACCCGAGCCTGCACGCGTTCTACTACGCGCGCGTCCTCGAGATCCCGACGCCGCGCTGGACGCTGATCCAGGCCGTGAAGGCGAACCTCCCTCCGCCCGACGTGGTTCCGCTCACCGGGCAGGAGCGCGCCTGGAGCTCGCCGATCTGGTACACGCCGTCGAAGGAGGCGCGCGCGGGCGCGCCCGCCGGAACGACCGTCGCCGATCTGAAGAGCAAGGGCGCGACGCAGCTCGGCGACGCAGCGCTGAAGTCGCTGGTCGTCGGCAAGGCGTTCTGGCTGCGGAACGACGTCACCGGCGAGCAGTGGAGCCAGAACTTCACCGCCGACGGACACATGACGGTGTTCCGCGTCGGCGCGAACGCCCTCATGCCGAGCGGCTGGGGCAACGTCGTGGGCAACGGCTACGCGGGCGTCGCCAGCAAGTACGAGATCCAGGACGGCGCGCTCGTCACCTACGTCTCGCAGGAGCCGTTCGCCCTCACGTTCTACAGGCTCGGCGATGTGGTCTACGCGGCGCGCAGCAACGAGTTCGGCTTCGCCAACTACGAGATCGTCGCGGCGCCGCAGATCGCGTCGAATCCGCTCACGGCGATGGGCAACCAGTTCTCGATGGAGCTCGGCCTGACCGAGCAGCAGCGGCAGCAGATCCTGCCCTTCCTGCAGGACGAGGTGAAGCAGCTCGCGGCGCTGAAGACGGACACGAAGCTCGGCGGCGTCGAGAAGATCGAGAAGCTGAGGGCGATCGGCAGCGCGATCGACGCGAAGATCACGCCGCTCTTGAATCCCGAGCAGCAGCAGAAGTTCCTGGCCCTTCGCGACGCCGCGCGCCGGGAGATGATCGAGAAGATGGCGGGCCGGGCCGAGCACGCGGCGGAGCAGGCGATCGACCAGCACCTCTAGCCGCCGATGAAGCGTTGGCTGCGCGAGCCGCTGCTCCACTTCCTCCTGCTCGGTGCGGCGTTGTTCGGGGCGTGGGCGTACCTCGGTGCGGGGAGCGAGGGCGCCCGGTCGTCGAAGCGGATCGATCTGGGCATCGGCGACGTCGCGCAGCTCGTGCAGCTCTTCGAGGCGCAGTGGCGCCGGCCGCCGACGCCGGAGGAGCTGCAGCGGCTCGTCGACGAGAAGATCCGTGAGGAGGTGCTCTACCGCGAGGGCCTCGCGCTCGGGCTCGACAAGGACGACACCATCGTGCGCCGGCGCCTCGCGCAGAAGATGCAGTTCCTCGCCGAGGACGTCGCCACGGCGCGCGAGCCCGCCCGGGACGAGCTCGAGACCTGGTACGCCGAGCGCCGCAGCGAGTTCGCGCAGCCGCCGCGCGTGAGCTTCCGTCACGCCTACTTCAGCCCCGACCGCCGCGGCGCGCGCGCCAACGCCGACGCCGCGGACGCGCTCGCCCGGCTCGCCGGACAGCCCGAGGACGCGCCGCTCGTCGCCTCGCTCGCCGACCGCTTCATGTTCCAGGAGTACTACCGTGACCGCACGCCCGAGGAGCTCGCGAAGGACTTCGGGCCGGCGTTCGCGGTGGCCGTCGCGAAGCTCGCGCCCGGGTCGTGGCAGGGCCCGATCGAGTCCGGCTTCGGCTGGCATCTCGTCTTCGTCGACTCGTTGGTGCCGGGCCGCGTGCCCGACTTCGCCGAGATCGAGCCGCAGGTGAAGACCGCGTGGCTCGCCGCACAGAAGCAGGAGGCCTGGCGCAAGGCCTACGCCGAGATGCGCGCGAAGTACACCGTGACGCTGCCCGCTCCGCCGGAGGACGAGAACGTCGTGCCGCCTGCGCCGGCTCCGACGGAAGTGCCCGCGCGTTCGGGCGAGGGAGCGCCGTGATCCGCGCCGCGCGCCGCATCGTGCCGGCCGCTGCGCTCGCGGCTCTGGCCCTGCTCGCGACGTCGCAGGCCGCATCGGCACACGAGTCGCGTCCCGCGTATCTCGAGCTGCGCGAGACGGCACCCGGTCAGTTCGACGTGCTCTGGCGCACGCCGGTGCTCGCCGGCATGCGACTCCCGGCCGGATTGAAAATCTCCGGCGACGTCCGCAACACGAAGGATCCCGTCGTCCAGCAGCTCGCCGACTCGATGCTCGAGCGCCGCTGGATCGACGCGGGGCCGGAGGGTCTCGCGGGCCGCCGGATCGAGTTCCCGGGGCTTCAGCTCACGATCACCGACGTGCTGGTGCGCGCGGAGCTGCTCGACGGACGCAAGTGGACCGAGATCGTCCGCCCGTCGCAGCCGTGGCTCGAGCTCGCCGCCGCGCAGACGACCTGGGGCGTTGCGTGCACCTACGCCCTGGAGGGGATCCGGCACATCCTGCTCGGCGCCGACCACATGCTCTTCGTGCTCGGACTGCTGCTGATCGTCGCGGACCGCTGGATGCTGCTGAAGACCGTCACGGCCTTCACCGTCGCGCACAGCATCACGCTCGCGATTGCGACGCTGGGCGGGGCGGAGGTGCCGGCCGTTCCGCTGAACGCGGCGATCGCACTCTCGATCCTGTTCCTCGGCCCGGAGATCGTTCGCTGCTGGCGCGGAGAGACGAGCTTCACGCTCCGCCATCCGTGGGTGGTCGCGTTCGCGTTCGGCCTGCTGCACGGCTTCGGCCTCGCGAGCGCGCTCACGAGCGCGGGACTGCCGCGGAGCGAGCTGCCGCTCGCGCTCGTCAGCTTCAACGTCGGCGTCGAGATCGGCCAGCTCGGGTTCATCGCGCTCGTGCTCGCGCTCGAGCGCTCGTTCCGCGTGCTCGAGGTGCAGTGGCCGCGCTGGGCCGCGATGCTGCCCGGCTACACGGTCGGCGCCCTCGGCGCGTTCTGGACCTTCCAGCGCGTCGCGATGCTCGCCGGAGGCGCACGCTGACCCCGGCGCGGCGCCGTGGCGCGACGCTGCGAGCGGCGCTCGCGTTCGCCGCGCTCGCCGCCTGGCCGCGGCCGGCCGTCGCACACGTGCAGCAGGGCGCCGCCGCCGGCTTGCTCACGGGCTTCCTGCACCCGATCTCGGGGCTCGATCACGTTCTGGCGATGGTCGCCGTCGGGATCTGGGGCGCGCAGCTCGGCGCGCCGGCGATCTGGGTCCTGCCCGTTGCGTTCCCGATGGTGATGGCGATGGGCGGCCTGTGCGCGCTGCTCGGCGTGCCGCTGCACGGTGTCGAGTACGGGATCGCGGCTTCGGCGTTGCTGCTCGGCGCGGCCGTCACCTTCGAGGTGCGCCCGCCGCTCGGCGTCGCCGCCGCGCTCGTGGGCTTCTTCGCGATCTTCCACGGATTCGCGCACGGCGCCGAGCTGCCCGTGGGCCAGAGCGCGCTCCTCTACAGCATCGGCTTCGTGGTCGCGACGGGCTGTCTCCACGCTGCGGGAATCGGCATCGGCCTCGCCCATCGCTGGTCCTGGGGCCGCGCGGCGCTGCGTGCGGCGGGCGCGGCGATCGCCGCGGGTGGCGCGTTCTTCCTGTGGAAGGCTTTCGCGTGACGCGTCACGCGGCGTGGCGCCGATCGGCCCGCGCGCTCGGGTTCGCGGCGGTGGTGCTCGCGCCGCGAGCCGCGCAGGCGCACGCGAGCACGACGGGACTCGGTCCCATCTACGACGGCCTCGCGCACTTCGCGACGAGCCCTGCCGACCTCGCCTCCGTCCTCGCCCTCGCGCTCTGGGCAGGCCTGCGCGGGCCGCTGCACGCACGCCGCGTCGTCTTCGTGCTCGCGGGCGCGTGGATGGCGGGCGGACTCGTGGGAGCCGGCGCGCCCGCGACCGGCGCGAGCGGCGCTGGCGCTTCGCTGGGGCTGCTCGCGCTCGGTGCGCTGCTCGCCGCCGACGCGAAGCTCTCCGCCGGCGCCGCGACGATTCTCGCGGCGGGGGTCGGCCTGCACCACGGCTACGAGAACGGAGCCGGGCTCGGCACGGCGCTCGAAGCCGCGCCGGCGCTCGCCGGGCTCGGCTTCGGGGTCTTCGCGCTGTGCGCGATCGCGTCGGCGCTCGCCGTCTCGCTGCGCGCCGCATGGGCGCGTGTCGCGCTGCGCGTGCTCGGAAGCTGGATCGCCGCCATCGGGCTGCTCGCGCTCGGCTGGACGCTGCGGGGGCGCTGATCACGCGCGGCAGCCCGCCACCGACTTCTCGTGCGCGGCGAAGCGGCGATGGCCGCTGCCCTGCGCCGTCGATCGAAGCCGCCGGACCGATCCGGAACGGCGGTCACGAGCCCGATGCTGCGCGAGCGGACCTCCGAGAACGACCTGCGGCTCCGCGAACGACATGGCGCGCCGAGAGGGATTCGAACCCCCGACCCCCAGGTTCGAAGCCTGGTGCTCTATCCAGCTGAGCTATCGGCGCGCGAGGAGAAGCGGGTCCGGCGAGCGGGCGGGCGAACCGATCGCGGCATCGCCATCGAAACCGGAGCCTCCCTTGGATACCGGAGCGGGCGGGCCGACGCCACCGGTGCGGACTTCGCCCGGGGGATCCGCGCGAGCGGCCACGGTGGTACTCTCCCGTTCATGTGCGACTGCCTCGTCGCGGTCGGGCCGGAGACGGCCGGCGGCGTCACCCTCTTCGCCAAGAACAGCGATCGAAAAGCCCTCGAGTGCCAGCCGCTGGTGCAGGTTCCGGCGGCGATGCATCCGCCGGGGGCGACGGTTCGCTGCACGCACGTCGAGATCCCGCAGGTGGCGGAGACGTATCGCGTGATGGGCCACTCGCCGTGGTGGGTCTTCGGCTTCGAGCACGGCGTGAACGAGCACGCGGTCGCGATCGGCAACGAGACGGTCTTCTCGAAGGAGCCCGTCGAGGAGCGGCCGGGCCTCATCGGGATGGACCTCGTTCGCCTCGGCCTCGAGCGCGGGCGCACCGCTCGCGAGGCGCTCGAGGTGATCGCGACGCTGATCGAGACGCACGGCCAGGGCGGCGCGGCGCTCGCGCCGGATGGCTCGGGGTATCACAACGGCTTCCTGCTCGCGGACCCGGACGAGGCGTGGGTGCTGCAGACGTCGGGGCGACACTGGGCGGCGCGGCGCGTTCGCATCGACGCGATCTCGAACCACATCTCGCTCGGCGCCGACTGGGAGATCGGATCGCGCGACCTCGACAGCTTCGCGCGCGCGGCGGGCTGGTGGACGGGCGCAGGCCGGCTCGATGTCGCCGCCGCGTACCGCAACACCGGCGTTCCCGGCCGCATCTCGGACGGCCGCCTGCGCCGAATGCGCGAGCTGCTGCTTCGCGACCGGGGCCGCGTCGACCTCGCGTCGATGCAGGCGGCGCTTCGAGATCACATGGACGGCGGACCAGCGCTTCGCCCGGGCGCGACGCCCGACGAAGAGCGCTTCTTCACGGTCTGCTCGCACAACTTCGTGATGGGTCCGACGACGGCGAGCCTCGTCGCTCCGCTCCCGCGCGACCGCTCGGCGCCGTGGCCGGTGTGGGTCTCGTTCGCGACGCCGTGCACGAGCGTGTTCGTCCCCGTCTACCTCGACGGCGTGCTGCCGGCGGTCCTCGCGCGCGGCGGCCCGGAGCCGTCGGACGACTCGGCGTGGTGGACCTTCCAGCGCCTCGAGGCCGCCGCGGAGAAAGATCCCGAGCGACACACTCCGGTGTTGAGAGCCGGCTGGACCGAGTTCGAGGACTGGGTCGAGGCCGAGCGGATCGGCGCCGAAGCGCAGGCGGCCGCAGCGCGCCGCGACGGCGACGCGGACGCGGCGTCGCGTCCGCTCTCGGACTTCATGGCGCGTGCGGTCGAAGAAGCGCTCAAGCGCGCCGAGCAGCTCCGCGCACGGATCTCCTGATCGGGGCCGCTGCGGGCGAGCGCGGCGATCCGCTGCGCGGCCGCGTCCTCCGCTGCGGCGCGACTACGCCGTCTTCGCCGTCACCGCGGGAGCGCGGCGCGCGGGAATCGCTCTCGGGAAGTAATCCTCGCGCGCGTCCCAGGGAACGCCGAGCGCAGCGAGGATGCGGCGCTTCGTCGCCTGACGGCACGGACGCCCCTGCTCGACCGCATGAATCGTTCGCGGCGAGATGCCGGCCTTGTCGGCGAGCTCGTCCTGCGTCCACCCGAGAGCCTGTCGGGCTGCGCGGATGCGATTCATGCGTCGTGCCTCCACGAGGGGCGAGAGGGGGGTTGTCGGAAAAGCACGGAGCCCGAAGCCACCCCATGGTAACTCCGCGCGGCGGGCGCTTTCCACCGGAGCCAGGCCCGGACGCGTGTGCCCGGAGACGGGCCTGGAGGCGTACCCGGAGGCAGGCCCGGGTGGGGGGCTAACGCATCGCGACGGGGATGAGGATCACCCGCTCGGCGGTGTGGTCGCGCGGGTTCGCTTCGGCGGTCGCGGTCGGCCGGTGCGGGCGCTCGGCTCGGGAAGGCAGGGCCCTTGCGACGACCACGGCGTTGAAGGGCTCGGCGGTCTCGATCTCGAAGGGCGGCGTGAGAAGGAAGACGGCGAGGAGCAGGGCGAGCGCGGTCGCCATGGCCCCGATCGGGTGGATGGGGAGCCGCTCGAACCAGGGCGGGCGCGCCGGCCCGGCCCAGCGGGCGAGGCGGGCGAGGGCGGTCTCGGCCTCGGGCGTCGGCAGCGTGGGCACGAGGCTCGCCGGGAGCGACCGGAGCAGACGGTCGACCGCCTCGTACTGCGCCAGGACCCGCTGGCAGCGGCGGCAGCTCCCGGCGTGCGCGCGCACCCGGGCCTCGACCTCGGGGGCAAGGGTCCCATCGGGCAAGGCGGCGAGCAGACGTCGGGCGCGCAGATGCGTCACGTGCCCTCCCGCTCGAGGTCTCGCAGCAGCGGGCCGAGGCCGTGCCGCAGCTCCTCGCGACCCCGGCGAAGCCACGTCCCGACGGTCGCGAGCGGGACGCCCTCGAGCGCGGCGATCTCGCTGTTGCTCATGTCCCAGACGATCCGCAGCGTGAGCGCGCGGCGGTGCTGCGGCTTCACCGAGGTGAGGGCGCGGGCGACGGCCCCGAGGATCTGCCCCTCGAGCACGTGCGCCTCGGGCCCCGCCGCGTCGCGCAGATCGAGCCCGAGCGCGTGCCCGATCGCTTCGGCGTCCATCGCCTCGCGCCGCCGCCGGGCGCGCAGCACGTTCAGCGCTCCGTTCCACGCGGCGCGATACAGGTAGGTCCACAGGCTCGCCCGGCCGTGGAACTCGATCCGGGGCAGACCGAGGAAGATGCGCTGGACGACGTCCTCGGCGTCGGCGCGGTCGCCGAGGATGCGGAAGGCGACGGCTTCGAGCCGCGAGCGATAGCGGCGGTGCAGCTCGCCGAGGGCGGCGCTCTCGCCTCGCAGCCAGAGGGCGTCGACCTCGGCGTCTGCGAGTGCCTGCATCGATGCGGGATGCGGGCGTGAAGGCGCTGTCACGGCATTCCCCCGCCCGGGCCTCAGCCCGTGCCCCCCAACCGGATGGACGCCCGAGGCCTGCCCCCGGATTCATCCCCCCCACATGCAGAGATCGAGCCGGCGCATTCTATACCGCCCGCATTCGCGCCGGCCGCAAAATCTCGTCCGCGGGGCTCTCAATCGTCCGGGATGAGGTGCATGAGGTCGTACTTGACGATGCGGTAACGGAGCCGGCTGCGCGTGATTCCGAGGCGGCGAGCGGTGCGCGAGACATTGCCCGCCGTGCTGCGAAGCGTGTCGACGATCCGTATCCGCTCCTCGCGCTCCTCCTCGGGCAGCAGCGGCTCGGGGCGAAGCGGCGGCTCGTCCGGGTCGTCGAGGTCGTCGTCGTCGCCCGTCGCGAGGCGCCAGCCCGGCTCGAGGTCGTCGGCCTCGAGGCTTCGCGACTCGCTGCGAACGAGGAGGCGCTCGAGCCGGTTCATCAGCTCGCGAACGTTGCCGGGCCAGTCGTGGCGCGCGAGCTCGTCGAGGAAGCCGGGAGCGACGTGCGGGACGGCGCAGCCGAGCCGCCCCGCGATCTCCTCGAGCCCCGCCTGCACGAGGAGCGGAAGATCCTCGAGACGCTCGCGCAGCGGCGGCACCTCGAGCTCGATCACGCTGAGGCGATAGTAGAGGTCGCGGCGGAAGCGGTTGTCGATCATCTCGCGCCGCAGGTCGCGGTTCGTCGCCGCGATCACGCGCGCGTTCATGTGCAGCGTCTGCGTTCCGCCGATGCGCTCGAAGCAGCGGTCCTGGAGGATGCGGAGCAGCTTCGCCTGCAGCGGCGGGCCGAGCTCGGCGATCTCGTCGAGAAAGACCGTTCCGTTGTACGCCTGCTCGAAGCGGCCGATGCGGCGCGTGACGGCCCCCGTGAACGCGCCGCGCTCGTGGCCGAAGAGCTCGCTCTCGATGATCGTCGTCGTGAGCGCGGCGCAGTCGATGTGGACGAGCGCTCCCTTCCGGTTCGAGAGCTCGTGAATCGTGCGCGCGATGAGCCCCTTTCCGGTGCCCGTTTCGCCGGTGATGAGCACCGTCGAGCCCGTCCGCGCCGCCGCCTCGATCTCGGTGCGAAGCGCGCGCATCGCCGGCGTGAGTCCGACGAGCGATCCGCGCCCGGTGTGGCGCTCGGCGTCGATCGGGCCGAGCGCGCGCGCCGCCACTTCCGTCGGCTCGGCGGGAAGCCCGATCACTTCGGCGACGCCGTCGCGAACGAGGCGAACGGTCGCGTCGGTCTCGAGGTTGCGCGCGAGCACGACGATCGGGACTCGAAGCCGCGGCTTCACGAAACGGCGGACGCGCTCGCTCGGGTCGTCGCGCCGGCCGTCGACGCCGATGACGTACAGCGCAGGCGGGCGCTCGCGCGGCGGCGCGCTCCCGTCGTCGGCCGCGAGGACGAAGTCGAGCGCCAGCCGCTCCCCCAGCCGGCGAAGCGCCGCGGCGTACTCCGGATCGACCCCCGCCAGCAGGACGTGCTCTCGCTGCACTTCTGCGTGCCCTCTGCGCAGCCGCCGGGCCCATCCTGACCGTCACGTACCGGCCGGTCAAGCGCGGATGCGCAGGTTGCTCGCATTTTTCTTGCGTGTGCCCGTGCCTCCGGCGGGCGGAGCGGCGGCCAATATTGGCTGCGGGTGCGGCCGTCTTTGCGCGGCCGCTGCACGCCGCCTGCGACGGGCGTGCGGCGCCGCCGCCGGGGCGCGGCTCACGGAACGAGCAGATCGGCCGCCCGGAGACACTCCGGCCCGCGGCCCTTCGCGTACGCGTCGCAGACGGCCTCGAGAACGCGCGCGTTCTGCGGCGCCGCGATGCCGTGGCGCTCGGCGAGATCGAGGACGCGCCGGTGATAGGCGTCGGCCTCGAGCGCGCCGCCGCGGCGAAGCGCGCTCCAGACCTGGTTGTAGACCGGGAGGCGGCGCGCGCTCGCACCGCGCGCGAGCGCGGTGCGCTGGAACGCGGTCTCTTCGTCGAGCGAGCGGTCGCGCCCGTCGCACGAGCGCGCCTCGATGCCCGCCGCCGCGAAGACCGCTCGCGCCTCCTCGAGAAGACGCGCCTTCACGTCGGCGAACGCCTGCGTCTCGTGGTCATCTCGCACGACGAGCGCGTTGGGTGCGCTCATCAGATTGACCGCGAGCTTGAGCCACTGATCGGCGGCGATTCGCTCCGAGACGCCGACGTCGTAGCCCGCTGCGCGAAGCTCGCGAGCGAGGCGTTCGGCCTCCGTGCTGCGCCCCTGCGGAAACGCGCCGAGGACGATGCGTCCTGCGCCGAGCGCGAGAACGGAAGCGTCGCTCGTTCGCGTGCAGGTCTGCCGGTAGACGCCGCCGACGACGCGCGCGAAGCGGGCGGCGAGCGCGGCCGCGTTGCCGACGTCGTTCTGGAGGCTCGCGACGACGGCGTGCGGCGCTGCGCGCGAGAGCTCCTCCGCGACGCTCGCGGTGTCGGTCGCGCGAACGCAGACCAGCACGGGACCCTCGCCGATGCGCGGGCCCGCGGCGGAGACTGTGCAGACCGCTTCGACGCCGTCTCGCGCGCACAGCGACTCGCCCGACGCCGGGTCTTCGAGCCGAACGCCGTCGCGCGCAATCGCAGCGGCGGCCTCGGCGCGGCGCGTGACGAACAGAACGCGCCGCCCCGCGCGTGCGAGGCGCGCTCCGACCGTGAGGCCCACCGCGCCTGCGCCGAGCACCGCGATCACGCGCGGCGCGCCGCCGTCACGCCGGGGCTGAGCTCGCGCCACTCTCGTCGGCGGCGCCCTCTCGCTCGCACCAGGAGCGGATCGCTCGGAGCGAGGCGCTCACCAGCTCGGTCGCCTGCTGGCGCACGGCGAAGCGGTCGAGCGCGCCGCCCACCACCGGAATCTCGTTCGACGTCACGACCTTCATCGTGAGCCGCGTGCGGCTCGGACCGGACGGATCGTCCGCGAGCGTGTACGTCTCGTCGAACCGGAACAGCCCCATCGCGATGCTCGAGCGCAGGCGCTCGCCGCCAACGACCTCGATCGGGCTGTCGTGCAGCACGATCGGAAGGCCGTTCATTCGCGCGCGCCAGCGCACGTGCTGACCGGGCTTTGGATAATCGGGCGGGACGTCGATCGGCGCGACGACGCTCGCGTCCCACGCCGCCACCTGCGCGGGCTCGGTGAGCGCGCGCCAGACCCGCGCGCGGCCCGCGCCGATCACCGTGGACATCGCGATCGTGATCAATCCGCCCCCACCCCGGACGCTCTCGCACGCAGGATCGCTCCGGCGGCGCCGTTCGCAAGGCGCCGCGGAGCGCCGCGCCGGTCCGTGCGAGTCGAGAGCGCGCACCCGAATTGTCGCGACCTCATGAGCACGCGCGCTGCGCGCTCGCTCAGACCACGGGCCAGCTCGGTGCGGGCTGTGTGCGCTCGAAGGCGAGGGCGGCCTGCAGCACGACGTCGTCGCGATGGCGAGGGCCGACGATCTGGAGCCCGACCGGCAGACCCGCCTTCGAGAAGCCCGCGCGAACGGTCGCGGCCGGGTGCCAGGACAGATTGAACGGGATCGTGAAGCTCGCGACGCTCGCCTCGGGCAGCGCGCGGCCCTCGAGCTCCTTCGGGAACGGCCCTCCCGCGGGCGGCGGATCGTACGGCGTGGTCGGCGTGAGCAGCAGATCGAACCGCTCGAAGGTCTGCGCGCACCAGCGATTGAGCTCCTCTCGCCGCGCCTGCGCGGCGCGCCAGAGCTCGGGCGTCATCTGCCAGCCGTGCTTGAGGCCCCACAGGAACGCGCGCCCGAAATCGCTCTCGTGCTCGGGAAGCAGATGCCCGAGCCGGGCCGCCATGTCGAAGACGTTCACGAGGCCCCAGTCGCGTCCCGTGTCGGGCGGGCCGCCCTTCACGAGGTCGAGCGAATGGCCGAGGCGCTCGAAGACGTGCGCGGCCTTCGCGACCACGTCGGCCACGTCCGACTGCACGACCGCGTAGCCGAGGTCGGGAGAGAAGCCGATGCGAAGACGCGGGAGCTCCTCGCGGAGCTTCTCGACGTACGAGTGCCCCGGGTGCGGAAGCGACTGCGGATCGAGCGGGTGCGCGCCGCACACGGCGTCGAGATGGATCGCGGCGTCGAGCACGGTTCGCGTGAGCGGGCCGTGCGTCGCCGTGTCGACGGTCACCCAGAAGTCGTCGGGCCCGTGCGGGATGCGGCCGAAGCTGGGCTTCAAGCCGACGCAGCCCGTGAACGTCGCGGGAAGCCGGACCGAGCCGCCGCCGTCGCTCGCCGTCGCGAGGGGGACGAGGCCGCCGGCGATCGCGGCGGACGAGCCGCCGCTCGAGCCGCCCGGCGTCCGCTCGAGGTTCCACGGATTGCGCGTGGTTCCGAAGACGAGGTTCTTGGTGATCGCGGTGTAGCCGAACTCGGGCGCGTTGGTCTTGCCGACGACGATCGCTCCCGCGGCCTCGAGGCGCTCGACCTGGATCGAGTCGCGCGCGGCGACGTGGTCCTTGAAGGGAAGCGAGCCGTGCGTCGTCACCATCCCCGCGACGTCCTCGAGGTCCTTCACGCCGAGCGGGACTCCCTCGAGCGATCGCGCCTCGCCGCGCGCAATTCGCGCCTCCGCGGCCCGCGCGTCTGCGAGCAGGGCGTCGCGACCGCGCATCGCGACGAAGGCGTTGAGCTTCGAGTTCGCGGCGTCGATGCGTGCGAGCGTCGCCTGCATGAGCTCGACGGGAGAGATCTCGCGGCGCCGTAGCTGCTCGATCGTCTCGGACAGGGGCTGGTGCAGAAGATCGGACATCGGGGGGCCTCCTCGGATGCGGGCCAGCATACCAGCCGCGCCGGGGCCGATGGGCCGTCAGTGGCCCGGGCATGCCCGCGCGAGGAACGCCTCGACCGCGGACCGGACGGGCTCGGGGCTGTCGAGGTGCACGTGGTGGCCTGCCCCCTCCACCACGCGCAGCTCGGCGCCGGGGATCTCCGACGCGAGCTCGTGCGCTCCGGCGTCGCTCAGCAGCGTGCTCTCGCTTCCGCGCACGACGAGAGTGGGGCAGCTCACCCGGGCCAGCGGCGGCAGCGGGCGGCTCGCAACGCCGAACCAGCGCGGATCGAACTTGAACGCGAAGCGCCCGCCGGGGAGCGCGCACACCGAGCGTCGAGCGATCTCCCGCCTGCGCTCCTCGGAGACGCCGGGCGCGGGGGGCAGGAACCGGAAGCGCGCGACGGCCTCCTCGGCCGTTCGGTACGTCCGGCGGATGCCGAGCGCGCGGCGGGTGGCCTCGCGCACGGGCTTTGCGGCGCCGCGCGCCACGTCGAGCAGGACGAGGGCGCGAACGCCGCCCCGGCGCGCCGCGTGCTCGAGCGCCACGCGGCCGCCGAGCGAGTGGCCGACGAGGACCGGCGCGGGTGCGCCCAGATCGGCCAGCAGCGCTTCGAGATCGTCGGAAAAGGCTCCCACGCGAAGCGCATCGGGGAAATCGGAGTCGCCGTGCCCGCGGAAATCGAGGGCCACGACGTGGAAGCGAGAGGCCAGCGCTTCGGCGAGCGGGTCCCACCAGTGGACGTTGGCGGCGCCGCCGTGGAGCAGCACGAGCGGCGGGTGCGCGGGGTCGCCGCGGTGGAGCGCGTGCAGCACGACGCCTGCCAGCTCGGGGCGAGAAAAACGCCTGCTTCGTGCCGCCACGCGCCGAGTCTATCCCGGCGTCGAGAGCGATTCCGGACCCTCCCGAGATCGGCCTCGCGGGGCCGAAATGCGCGGTTTTCCGCTTTTCCTCCGACAACGAAGCGCCTATGATGCGCCGACGCGAGCCGAGGGAGCCGAAAGGCGAAGCTCGCACACCAACGCTGAACAGGGGTAAACACATGGCAGCCAAGAAGAAGGCGGCCGCTCCGAAGAAGGCCGGGAAGGCCGCGGGCGGCGAGCTCATCATCTCGAAGTCGCGCACGAAGGCCGCGGCCAAGAAGTGCAACGTGGGCAGCGAGTTTTACGGCGCGCTCGACAAGGCCGTGCGAGCGATGATCGCGTCGGCCGAGGCGCGCGCAGTCGGCAACAAGCGCAAGACGCTGAAGGCGGTGGATCTCTAGACTCCGTCCGCGAAGCCACGAAGGGCCCGCGAGCGTACGCTCGCGGGCCCTTTTCCATCTCGGTGCTTCGTCGTGGCGGAGCGCTCACGGCGCGCCGGCATCCTCGCGCTCGTCGCGTTCGAGGTTGGCGCCGACGCGGAACAGGTGCGCGACGGGCACGCGGCGCAGCATCGAAGCGGCGTCGCTGCCGTGGCGCTTCGCGAGCCACTCGAGGCCGCGGCTCGCGAGACTCGCGGCCTTCTCGATCGCGCACGGCGTCGACTCCGCGTCGCCGAGCGGCAGCCGGTCGGCGATCGCGACCTGGTTGGAGAGCGCGACGAACGCGAAGAAGAACGCCCGCCGCTCCTCGTCGCCGAGCGCCGCCGCGGCCCGGAACACCAGATGGCGCGCATCGGTTCCCACCGGCAGCCGCGGCAGCCAGACCGGGAGCCGCCAGCCTTCGGTCGAGAGAGCGCCCGCCTGCTCCGGAATCTGCGCGCGCTCCTCGGGGCGCAGCCGCGCGTAGATCCGCATGGCTTCGTCCCACGCCGGGAAGCCGAGATCCTCGAGGCGTCCCTCGCGCCAGCGCAGCGCGTACGTCTCGTTCTCGAGCGGATCCTCCCACGTGAGCGCCTGCAGCATGCGGAAGTAGAGCCAGTAGTCGTGCTCGAACAAGGCGCGCAGCAGGCGCGAGACGAGCGCGATGTCGTCTCCCTCCGAGAGCGCGCGGAAGTAGAACTGCCCTTCGAGCGTCTGCGACCCGGCTTCCGGCTCCCAGCCTTCCTCGCCGGGCTTCATCTGCGCCGCGATTCTGCTGCGCAGGAACAGGTAGAGCAGCTCGGGGTCGATCCCGCGCGCCGCGCGCACGAGCGTCTCGTCGCCCGCGTCGGCGAGCGCGCCGAACCAGTCGCCGAGCGCGGGAGGATCGAGCGACTGGTCGCGCCAGACGTCGAGGTCGAGGCAAGTCTGGATCTGCTCGAGCGTCGCGTGCTCGAGGACCCAGCCCGCGTCGGCGAGGCCGATCGCTTTCGCGGTGAAGCAGAGCTCGGCCTCCGGAAGCGCGGGGACGACGGCTTCGAGATCGGGCAGCAGATCGAGCAGGCGCGCGCGGGCAGAAGCGGGCAGCTCGCAGACGAGCGCCACCTGCTCCTCGACGGGGAGAGGGCGAAGGATCTCGCGCGCGGCGTCGCCGTCGCGGCGCGCGAGATCGAGGATGCGCTGCGCCTCGCGCTGCGACGCCGGTTCAAGGGGCACGCTCCGAGGCTACCGCCTGCCGGCAAGGTGCGCAGGGCTATCCTGTGCGTCGTGGTCGATCTCTCCCGCGTCCGCGCCGCGATGGCCGCCTACGAGCCGAACCTCATCGACGAGAAGGGCCTGGATCACGCCGCCGTCGCGATGGTGCTCCGGCCCGCGGCGCCTGCTCCCGAGGTGCTGCTCATCGAGCGCGCGCGCCGCGCGGGAGATCCGTGGTCGGGGCACATGGCGTTTCCGGGCGGCCGCGTCGAACGCTCCGACGAGAGCCTGCGGCACGCCGCCGAGCGCGAGACCTTCGAAGAGGTCGGCATCGACCTCGCGGGCGCCGAGCTGCTCGGGCGTCTCGACGACCTGCAGGGCCGGCACGCGGGAAAGCCGGTCGGCCTCGTCGTGTCGGCCTTCGTGTATCACGTTCGCGAGCCGGCGCCGATCGCGCCGAGCCCCGAGGTCGAGCTCGCGCTCTGGATCCCGGTGACCGATCTCGCGGACCCGTCACGGCACGTCGACTACCGCTACGCACTCGCGGGCGGCGCGCGCTATCCCGGGATCGTCGTCGGCGACCCCGAGCGGCACGTCGTCTGGGGCCTCACGTACCGCTTCGTCGAGATCTTCTTCGCGGCAGTCGAGCGTCCGCTGCCGAACCGCTGGCAAGGGATCGTCTAACAACGCGCGGGCTCGGCCGCGGACGGCCTCGCTTCGCGGCCGCTTCGCGGCCATCTTGGCCGCACGGCTCGCTGCGCTCGCCGGCAGCGGCCTTCGCTCGCTCCGCTCGCTGCGCGCGCCGGTGATCCACAGCCGGTGGAGCAGCACGGCCAGCTTGCGCGCCACCGCCACCACGGCG
>JAYRMX010000151.1:0-5128 GCA_041912475.1 Myxococcota bacterium | reverse complement strand
CGATCCGCAGGAACAGGATCCCGGCGGCGGCGTCGTAGTAGTAGTGGTCGGCGTCGACCTTCGAGATGTCGTCCGTCTCCGTGAGCGTGGCGACCGGGTGCGATGTGGCCGGCGCGCCTGCGCTCGGGCAGCCGGAGACGCCGGGCCGGGGAATGTTGTCGCGAACGGCGTTGTCGAGGTTGTTGCACTGCGGGAGGAAGCTCCAGTACGTGCCGAGCGTCTGCGCGTTGCCGTTCGGGCCGCCGTAGGACTTGTAGCCGCGCTTCACCGTGAAGTTCGGCGTGCACGACGAAGGGTTCGCCACGCAGTCGTCGGCGGGCGGGATCGTCCCGGTCTGCGTCTTCAAGCAGATCCCGACACGAACGTCGAACGGATTGGCTGCGATGTCCTCCGTGCTCGCATCGACGAACCCGAGCGAGAAGTAGCGCGGGAACCCGTTCGGGTCCTTGTGGAGCGTGTAGCCGAGCCCGTCGACCACCTTGGGCTCGTAGACGCCGTTTCCGTTGCGGCCGCTCAGCGCCATCGACGCGTGGCTCCCGTAGTCGACGGTGTCCTTCACGAACGTGATCTCGTCTGCGGGCCGGGCGAGCGTGCACGAGACGCTGAAGCCGGGGAAGACGTCCTTGCACGTGAGCGCCGACGTCTCGAGCGTCGCGTAGTCGAACGGGCTGATGAGCGAGCTGCCGCGGCTCTCGGCGACGGCGTCCTGCGCGCCGGTCGAGAGGCACTCGTCGACCGTGCTCGGATTGTCCGGGAAGGCGGCCGACGCGCCGTCGTCGGCGCCGAGGAAGGGCAGGTTGTTGAGCGAGACCGGGAACTTGTGCCGGCGCGCCTCGCCGTTCGGACCCGTCACCGCGTAGCCGGTGAGCGTCCCGTCCTTGTCGAGGATCACCGTGTTCTTGTCGCCGTCGAGGAAGCCGCCGAGATTCACCTGCTCGGTGTAGACCTGGTGGCGAAGATCGACGTTCGAGAACACGAGCCCCTGCGTGTACTGGGTCGGCGGAACGCTCTGCAGGTTCGACTGGATCCAGCCCATCGCCGTGTCGCCTTCGTACTGGAAGGGAAGGCTCGCGTCGAAGCGCATCGTGTTGGTGCTCGAGAACGCCGAGAGGTACGCCGCGTCGCTCTGGTCGAGTTCGGACGAGATGTCGGTCCGGAAGTTCACGAAGCGGTTGCGAACGATCCGTGCCGGCCCGTCGTAGTACATGTAGCCCTGGAAGTTGGCGAGCGGCGTCGGGTAGCCCTGGCCGGTGAAGGCGTTCGGCAGCTCGCACAGGCAGCCCGCGCCGTTCGGGCTCGTGCACGGGCCGAAGCGGCCCGGATTGTTCTCGCTCATGCCGACGAGCACCGAGTCCGAGAGCATCGCCCACGCGCCGGGCGCCGTGCCTTCGGTGCCGCCGCTCGAAACCAGCGAGACGCTCTCGTAGTTGGTCGCGTAGCGGGCGCCGCGGACGACGTTCCAGTTCGGGCGGAGCCAGGTGCCGCGGAAGCGGCTGCGGGTCGCGGTGAGGCCGTCGAAGACCGCGAGCAGGTCCTGGTTCGCGCCGTTCTGCGGCGCGAGGTTCTGCGAGCGGATCCCGACGTCGCTCGCCGTGTCGAGCCCGCTGTTGCACGCGTGCGCGAAGTTGTTCTGGAACGTCCCGAGCGGCTCGCGGTAGTTCGCGTCGGTGGCGAGGTACCAGAAGGCGCGCCCGGAGCCCTGACATCCGCCGATCGAGTTGCCCGCGAGGTTCGTCGTCGGGTTCGTGATCCAGAAGCCCGACGCGGGCTCGAGGTAGATGGGATGATCGGCGTCGCACGGCGTCGGGTTCGGCGTCTGCGGATCGCCGTTCGCGGCGTAGCACGCGCCGCGAACGTAGTTCGCCTGCGCATCGTCGGTGTTCGGAACGTAGAGGCCGTCGTAGGCGAGAGGCGGCGCTCCGCCCGGGTAGAGCGCCGGGTTCGCGAGGTAGTCGCCGATCCAGAAGTGCGCGTTCACGGCGTCGCGCGTCGGCGGGACGAAGCCGGGCGAGGGCGCGTTCGACAGGCACGCCTTCGCGGCGTCGCTCCAGGTCTGCGACACGTACGCCGGGAACATGTTCTGCATCGCGCCGAGGCCGAGGTTCTTCGTGAAGGTGTTGCCGGCCTCGCTCCCGGTCTCGAGGTAGAAGATGTGCGAGACGATCCTCGCGCAGACGTTGTTCGCGATCGTGACGCCGTTGGTGTCGTGAAGGACGATGCACTTGTTGTAGCTGTGATGGATGCTGTTGCTGTCGACGACCGGCGGGTTCGCGGGCGTCCCCACCCTGTGGAAGTGAAGCGGGTAGCTGCCGAGCTGGTCCTTGCCGAAGTTCTCGATCTCGATCCCCCGCAGCTCGACGCGGCCGAATCCCTCGAGCACGCGGATCTCGCCGCCCCAGTGGGCGCTCGCGGCATCGGCCGGTATCTCGGCGGTGAGCTTGATGCTTCGGCTGACGAGGCCGACCTCGGCGCGCTCCTCGACGCCGTAGTTGGTGGCCTTGCCGTCGAAGAAGCCGGCCTCTCCCTCGCCCGGCGCGAGGCCGCCGAAGTGGTACGCGCGCAGCGCCGTCTGCGGGTCGAGCGGCGCGCGGCTCCCGGCCGGCGCCTGCGCCGGGGCTCCCGCGAGGCGCACGAACTCCGAGTCGTAGGGCGCGAAGCTCGTGGTGGCGACCACCACCCAGTCGCCGTCGCGCCAGTCCTTCGACACGTCGTCGGCGAGGAAGACCTGGTCCGTCACCGTGACGGGCGCGCGTGCGCCGGAGCCCGGGCCGTGGCTCGCCGGGCCGGCCGGAAGCGCGAGGCGCGTCCAGCTCACACCGCCCGCGGGCACGACACCCTTCTGACCGTACGCCAGCAGCGAGCCGCCGCTCTCGACGACGATCCCCTTGCGGTGACAGTCGGGATCCATCGGGCTCGCGTTGGCGTCGCACTTCGCGGGCTTCGCGCCGAGGAAGCGGATCGTCACCTGGTTCGCGGGCGTCACGGGGCACTCGGCCGTTCCGATCTCGAGCGAGCCGGACACGTCGATTCCGGTCGTGTCGAGGCTCGTCGTCGAATCGGGGATGACGAGCCGCGCGCCTGCTTCGATCGTGATCGCAGCGGCCGCGTTCGCGCCCGTGAGGTCGGTCCCGGTGAGGATGGCGTTCGGGCAAGACGCGCTGCCGACCACCGCGTTGCGGCCGGCGTCGAGGCAGTCGGCGAGCGGCGTGAGGCCGGCCGGCGGGGCGCAGGCGCCGGGCGCCGCGGGCGGCGCGGCGACGTCGCAGCCGAGGAGGGCGGACGCGAGGGCGACGGCTGTGGCCACGCGGCGCCCGTGAGCGGACGAGGCGAGCAGCGGGCGCGGCCGCGCGAGGGTGAGGGATTCCAGCAGCATCGAGGCCTCCTTGCGCGCGGCAAGCCCGCCCGGCCGTGGCCGGCCGGGCGGCGGGAGACGAACTGTACGTACAACAATGTAGGTGGCGAGCGGAGTCGCTGCGTGGCAGGAAACTTCGCCCGGCGCGGCGGGCCCGAGGCGCTTTTCCCTCGACACCTGCCGCCCGGCCTCATAGAATCGACGGCGAATGGGAAGGGGATCGCTCCGCGGAGCGGTCCCCTTCTTTTTTTTCGAAGCCGTTCGAGCGGTCCCGGCAGGGCCGGGAAGCTGTTCGGGATGAGGAGACCTCGATGAAGCGCCTCGCGTTCTTGATCCCCGCTCTCGCGTTCGCCTTCGCGCCGGCCTCCGCGCGCGCGACCGTGGCCGCGACGCAGTACTTCACCTCCTACGACGTCACGATCGATCCGGGCTGGTCCGCGGTCACGAACATCATGATGTACGAGGACGGCGGGACCACGTGGGCATTCCAGGCGTATCCCGACAACGAGAACGTGCTGGCCAATCCTTTCCCGAGGGACAATCCGGTCGCGAGCTCGCTCCTGATCGGCCTCACGCAGGATCTTCCCGGCGATGCGCCCGGCCAGCAGCACGTCGTCCTCATGATGGACGACACGGCGGCCGCGCTCGCCGAGAACATCGCGTGGGGAACGCTCTTCCGGAGTACGCTCGAGGATCAGCTCATCGCCGCCATCGCGCTCGCGACGTCGGGGCAGGACTGGGAAGTGATCCAGCCGGGCCTCGATGCGGTCGCTGCGTTCGTGAATGGAGACGCCACGACGGGGATCCTCGACGGCCTCGCGGAGCCGCACTCGGCGTGGTTCGCGACGGGCGGCAGCTTCAGCGTGATGGCGTGGTCGGACGGAACGCGGATCGGCTCCGGCACCAGCACGATCACCGCGGTTCCCGAGCCGGCGACCGCCGCGCTGCTGCTCTCCGGGCTGTGCGCGCTCGGAGCTGCCGCGAGGCGCCGCGCGAGCTGAGCCCCGAGCCGCCACGGTCCGCTTCCGCGCGTCCGCTGCCGGCGCACTGCGCCGCCGGTGACGGGCGCGCGGCCGCGCGCTCTTGCCTCGGCGTGCCCTGCCTCCGGCGGGATATACTGCCGCCGCCGAGGAGCGGATGGCCGACGCGCGAGCGCCCGAAATCGGTCCCCAGTCGCAGGCGCGCGTCCCCGGTACGTGGTGGGCCGCGCTCGCCGCCGCGCTTCTCGTCGTCGCGACGCTCGTCTACGCGCCGTCGTTCGCGGGCGGGCCGATCTCCGACGACGCCATGTACCTGCTGAACCCGTGGGTGACGGGGCTCGAGCCCGGCTCGATCGGCGTCGTGTTCGACCCGCGCAGTCAGGCCACGCTCTCGCTCAACAACTACGCGCCGCTTCGCGCGATCGCCCACGCCGCGCAGTGGAGGCTCCTCTTCGACGAGACGGCGATCCCGCTCACGAACCTCTCGTATCACCTCACGAACGTCGTCGCGCACGTCGCGGCGTCGGTTCTCCTCGCGCTCCTGCTCGCGCAGGCCGGCCTCTCGTTCGGCGCCGCGTGCGCCGGGTCGGCCTTCTTTCTGCTCCATCCGGCGAACGTCGAAGCCGTGGGATGGCTGTGCGAGCTCTGGACCTCGCTCGCGCTCGCGCTCGGCATCGCGGGGCGGGTCGCGCCGCCCCCCCGGCCGGGGGGGGGGGGGGGGGGGGGGGGGGGGGCGGCGCGGGCCCCCCCGCCGGCGGCGGCGGGCCCCCCCGGGGGCGGGGGGGCCGCCCCCCGG
>JAYRMX010000150.1:0-7527 GCA_041912475.1 Myxococcota bacterium | reverse complement strand
TCTTCGAGATCGGCCGCGGTGATCGCGTCGAGATCGAATCCCTCCTGCTCCTGCCTGCGGACGCGCTCTTCGAGATCGCTGAGGATCTGCTCCCGGCTCGCGGCCGCCTTCCCGGAGAGGACGGCTCCGGAGACGCCTCTTGGGAGCGGCGCCAGGATCGAGCAACGACCAGCGGCGTGACCGACCCTGACACGCCCGAAAGGCAGTTGTCAGGGCGGAGCCAACGGGGGACCCTAGGAGGTGCGATGTCGCGTTTCACCGCCGTCCCGATCACGCCCGAGGTTCTCGAGTGGGCGATCCACGAGTCCGGCCACGAGGCGGGTGCCGTGGCCGAGGCCGCAGGAGTCGACCGGCGCACCATGAACGCGTGGCTCGCAGGCCAGGCAACGCCGAACCTCACCCAGTTTCATCAGCTCGCGGCCTTCCTGAAGCGCCCGGAAGCAGTTTTCTTCCTGCCACGGCCGCCGCAAGGCCCGCAGGTCGAAGTCGAGCTTCGTTCGCCTCCCGGCGCAAAGCGGCGGGAGCCGTCGCCCGACGAGCTCCTCCACATCCGCGAAGCCGCTCGCCTGCAGCGCGGGCTTGCGTGGATCATGGAGGAGCTCGGCGAGGACGTCCGCGCGCTCCGCAGAAGCTCCATCACACGAGACCCGGAGGAGGCCGCTGCGGCCGCTCGCAGCGAGCTCGGGATTGCCGTGGAGGAGCAGCTCGGCTGGCGGTCGGAATTCGAGGCTCAGCGGCGTTGGCGAACGGCGCTCGAACACAGAGGTGTGTCTGTCCTGTTCCTGCCCATGGGGGAAGAGGCCGTCCGTGGCTTCTCCCTCTGGCATCGGCGGGCCCCTCTGATCGCCGTGAACACGCACTTCAATGCTCAGGCGCGCTGCTTCACGATGTTCCACGAGTACGCTCACCTGCTGACCCGCACGAACTCGATGTGCACGCAGCCCGCGAAGGCGTGGAAGGAAGCCGACGAGGTCGAGCGCTGGTGCGAGAGGTTTGCCGCAGCATTCCTCTTGCCCTGGGATGCTGCCGAGAGCCTTCTGGCCCGGAAGTTCGCGTGGAAGCGTGGAGCACAGATCGATGGGCTCGGCCCCGCTTCTCATCTCGCGAAGAAGCTTCACGTCAGTCTGCGTGCTGCCGTCATGAGGCTGATCGATCGCGAGGCCGCGGCGTGGCCCCTCTACCGGCAGATCCCCCCTGTCGCCGACAAAAAGCGGGGAGGCGGAGCCGCTGCCGGCGGAAGGCGCAGGCCGCAGATCCGCGTGGAGGAGTACGGGATTCGAGCGACTCGGGTCTTTCTGGATGCCGTACGCCAGGACGTGATCACGCGGGATGACGCACTCCGATACCTCGACGTGGCGGACGCCGAGGTCGAAATGCTCGAAACACTGACGTCCGCAGCCTGAGTCGCGCGCCGTGTCGAGCGGGGGCGCTGAGCGAGCCGAGGTTTGGGTCATGGACACCTGCTCGATTCTGGAGATCCGGCGACCCGAGCGCCTCCAGATCCCGAGGGCGAGGCAGGCCGAGATCTACGCACGGCTCGGCGAGCTCGTAGAGGCGGGTACCCTCGTGTTTCCAAGAGAGGTCCGCGAGGAGCTCGCGCGCCAGACCGTGAAGATCACGAGTTCCGGGGACCCCGACCTTCCGTACGAGTTCGTGAAGCGAAACGCGGAGAAAGCCACGAGGCACGGTACGGATTTCGACGCTCTCCGCCACGTTCTTGCGATACCGGGCGTCGAGAAGCTCCTTGCCCCGGACAAGCCGGGGGTCGAGCCCGCCGACCCCTACGTACTTGCGCTCGCGCATCACCTCAATTTGCAGGACTGCTTTGCACGCGTGATCACAGAGGACCGCCGGAACTTCCCCGACAAGCTGGCCCTGGCATCGGCCTGCGGGCTCGCCGGCGTGCC
The DNA here is from genome assembly GCA_041912475.1 of Myxococcota bacterium. Taxonomy (GTDB): domain Bacteria; phylum Myxococcota_A; class UBA9160; order UBA9160; family UBA9160; genus MYXO. The sequence goes on along the minus strand of JAYRMX010000150.1, from coordinate 5,620 downwards.
CGTCGTTCCGATCGCGGCCTTCCTTCTGAACCGGGGGATCTGGGCGCCCGCCTGAATGCCGGTGCGACCCGCCGTCTCGGCGCTCGCGCACGCCGCTGCGCTCGCGTACGCTTGCGCAGCTCGCCTCGCGGTCCCGGGAGCCCGAGATGTCGGCCCCGAATGCGAGAAGCCAATCCATGGGTAAGCCTCCGCGCCCGCGCGCCACGTACGACGACCTCCGCCGCGTCCCCGATGATCTGGTGGCGGAGATCCTCGATGGCGAGCTCTTCACGAGCCCGCGTCCGGCGTCGTCTCACGCGTACGCGCATACGCGGATCGTCGCGATGCTCGACGCCGCCTTCGGCGAGCCCGGCGGGGCGTCGCGCGGGCCGGGTGGTTGGTGGGTGCTGCTCGAGCCCGAGCTGCACCTTGGCGAGGACGTGCTCGTCCCCGATGTTGCGGCGTGGCGAAAGGAGCGGATGGCCGTGCTGCCGGACGCCCCGTCGTTCTCGCTCGCGCCGGACTGGATCTGCGAAGTTCTCTCGCCGGGCACGGGCCGCATCGACCGTGCGAAGAAGCTTCCGATCTATGCGCGAGAAGGCGCCAGAAACCTCTGGCTCGTAGATCCGCTCGCGCGCACGCTCGAAATCTATCGCCTCGAAGGCGGCCGCTGGCTCCTTCTCGCGGCGCATGGCGGAGACGAAACGGTTCGCGCCGAGCCGTTCGAGGCGCTGGAGGCCAGCCTCACGCGCTGGTGGCTGCCGCAGAGCGCGCCGGCAACGCGCTGACCGCGCGCAGCGGGTTCGCCGTCGAAGCGCTCCTGCGCGATCCCGCCGAACCCGCGCCCGCTCGTGCGGAGGCCGCGCAGCACGTCGTGCGTCAGATTCGCCGCACGGCGGCCGGATCTCGAACGCGCGCGGCGAGCTCGGCGATGCGGACGCCGAGCACGGGGTGAACGAGCTCGCCGGCAATCTCGGCGAGCGGCTCGAGGACGAACGCGCGCTCGGCGATGCGCGGGTGCGGGACGGTGAGGCCCGGCTCGTCGATGCGTCTTGCGCCATAGAGCAGGAGGTCGAGGTCGAGCGTTCGTGCGGCATTTCGCTCGCCGCTGCGCACGCGGCCGGCGCCGGCCTCGATCGCGAGCAGGCGCGCGAGCAGCGCACGCGGCGGGAGCGTGGTGCGAAGCGTCGCCGCCGCGTTGAGGTACGGCCCCTGCGGCGGCGGGCCGACGGGGTCGGTCTCGTAGACGGACGACGCCGCGACGATCTCGATTCCGGGCGTCGCGGCGAGCGCGGCGAGCGCGCGCTCGAGGTGCGCCGCGCGATCTCCGAGGTTCGATCCGAGCGCGACGCAGGCGAGCTCGGTCACGCGGGATCCGGCAGCGGCTCCAGCCGGCCGGTGCCAGCGCGAATTGCGCGCTGCAGCGTGAGCGGCTCGCGCGCCTCGAAGGCGGCCGAGCGCACGGGACAGGGATCGACGCGGCAGTCGTGGCAGTGCCGCGGCCGACACGGATCGAAGTGGACGATCGCCTCGGTCGGGAGCCCCGTCGCGCGCGAGACGATCCTGCCGACCGCCTCGTCGAAGGCGTGCGCGCGCTCGACGTCGAGGTAGCGCGGTACGGTGAGGTGCAGGTCGACGTGCTGGACGCGTCCCGAGCGCCAGCCGCGCAGCGTGTGCACGTCGATCCACTCCGGAGCGCGCTCGGCCTCGAGCGCGGCGACCATGAGATCGAGGCGCGGGAGGTCCGCCTCGTCCATCAGGCCGCCGACCGCTTCGCGAACCAGCCGATACCCCGTCACCAGGATGTTGAGCGCGACGGCCATCGCGACGAGCGGGTCGAGCACATGGAGGCCGGTGATGCGGACGGCGAGAAGGCCCGCGAGGACACCGGCCGTCGTCGTGACGTCGGTGAGCACGTGCTTGCCGTCGGCGACGAGCGCGAGCGAGTGGTGGCGGCGGCCGACGCGAACGAGATACCCGCCGAGGCCGGCGTTCACGAGCGCCGTCGCGAGCAGGACGACCAGGCCTGTATCGATGTTCTCGACGCGCGGGCCGCGCACGAGCGCGCCGATCGCCTCCCAGAAGATGGCGATCGCCGCGACGGCGATCGACGAGCCCTCGACGCCGGCGGAGAAGAACTCGACCTTGCCGTGGCCGTACGGGTGCGTCTCGTCCGCCGGCCGCGCCGCGACGACGAGGCTGTAGACGAGGCCGCCGGCCGCGACGATGTTGATGATCGACTCGAGCGCGTCCGAGAGAACGGCCGCCGATCCCGTGATCCGCCACGCGAAGAGCTTTCCCGCGAAGAGGAGCGCGCCGACGACGAGCGAGAGCACGCCCGCGCGCATGCGCGCGGCGTGGGCGGCGGCTTCTTCTTCGGCCCCGTAGGTCGCCATCGTCGCAAAGGTATCCCGCCGGACCCGGCCGCGGCGAGCGTGGCTACACTGCGGCCGTGTCCCTCCCCCGCACACTTCTCCCCGCGCTCGTCACCGAGGTGCCGGGCCCGCGCTCGCGTGCGCTCGCCGCGCGGCTCGCGCGCACCGAGAGCCGAAACGTCACGTGCCTCGCTCCCGATCCGCCGATCTTCTGGGAGCGCGCCGCCGGCGCAAACGTGTGGGACGCGGACGGCAACCGCTTCGTCGATCTCGGGGCGGGCTTCGGCGTTGCGGCCGCCGGCCACGCGCACCCGCGCGTCGTCGAGGCCGTCGCGCGGCAGAGCGAGCGGCTCCTGCACGCGATGGGCGACGTGCATCCCGCGGCGGTGAAGGTCGAGCTGCTCGAGGCGCTCGTGCGGCGCTTCCCGGGCGGCGGCGCCGCGCGCGCCGTGCTCGGCTCGTCGGGGTCCGACGCCGTCGAGGCCGCGCTCGAGACCGCGCTGCTCGCGACGGGCCGGGCGGGCGTCGTGGCGTTCGAGGGCTCGTACCACGGCCTCGCGCTCGGCGCGCGCGACGTCACCTGGCGGCCGATGTTCCGCGAGCCGTTCGCCGCTCGCCTTCCTCACGCGACGTCGTTCGCCCGCTGGCCCGATGCGGGCGACGTGGTTCGCGCCGCGCGCGAGTGCCCGGCGCCCGTGGGCGCGGTGATCGTCGAGCCGGTCCAGGGCCGGGGCGGCGACCGCATCCCGCCGCAGGGGTTCCTGCGCGCGCTTCGCGCGCTGTGCGATGCGAACGGCTGGCTGCTGATCGCCGACGAGGTCTACACGGGGCTCGGGCGAACGGGCCGCTGGTTCGCGTGCGAGCACGACGGCGTCGTGCCCGACCTGCTGTGCGTGGGCAAAGCGCTCGCGTCGGGCATGCCGATCTCGGCGTGCGTCGGCCGCGCGGAGGTGATGGACGCGTGGCCCGCTTCGGCGGGCGAAGCGCTCCGAACCCAGACCTTCCTCGGCCACCCGCCCGCCTGCGCTGCGGCGCTCGCATCGCTCGCGGTGATCGAGGACGAGAAGCTGGTCGACCGTGCGCGCGAGACCGGCGCGCTCGCGCTGGAGCGCCTGCGCGCGCGGCTCGCGGGCCGCCCCGGCGTCGCCGGCGTCCGCGGCATCGGCCTGCTGCTCGCGGTCGAGCTCGACTGCTCCGAGCGCACGCTCGCCGCGACGCAGCGGGCGCTGCGCCGCGGCGTCATCGTCGTGCCGTCGGGCGACGACGGCCGCGTGCTCTCGGTGACGCCGCCGCTCACGATCGAGGCCGACGTGCTGATCGGCGCACTCGACCTGCTCGCGGAGGCGATTTGAGGCCTCGGGCTCCCGAGAGCGCCGGGCCCGATCCGGCGCGCGCCGGCCTCGACGCGCGGCTCCTCGCGTGGATGCGCGAGCCGGCGGCGCCCGACCGCTGGCCCGCTGACGACGCGCGGTTCGGCGCGCTCGCGCTCGATCTCTTCGCTTTCCAGTTCGAGCGCTGCGCGCCGTACCGGCGCTTCTGCGAAGCGCGCGGCAGGACGCCGCGAGACGTCCGCTCGTGGCGGGAGATCCCGCCCGTTCCGACGGGGGCGTTCAAAGAGGTGGCGCTGCGCTCGTTTCCCGAGGAGCGAACCGCGCACGTCTTCCGCACGAGCGGGACCTCGACCGACCGCCGCGGCGAGCTCCTTCTCGACACGCTCGCGATCTACGAAGCGTCGCTCGTTCCGACCTTCCGCGTGCACGTCCTTCCGGACCTCGCCCCGCGAGAGCGCATCGAGCTTCGCATCCTCGCCCCCTCGCCGGCGCACGCACCCGATTCGTCGCTCTCGCACATGTTCGGGACGCTGCTCCCGATCTTCGGCGCGCCCGAAAGCGGCTTCGACGTACGCGAGGCAAGGCTCGACTGCGACGGGCTCCTCTCGCGGCTTCGGGCGGCCGCAGCGTCGGACGAGCGGCTCGCGCTGTGCGGGACGGCGTTCTCGTTCGTCCATCTGCTCGACGCGCTCGCCGAGCGGCGGGAGACGCTCGTGCTCCCGCACGGCTCGCGCATCATGGAGACGGGCGGCTTCAAGGGGCGCTCGCGAGAGGTCTCCCGCGACGCGCTCTACGCGGAGATCGAGTCGCGGCTCGGCGTCGCCGAGGGCCGCATCGTGAACCAGTACGGCATGACGGAGCTCGGGAGCCAGTTCTACGACACGGTTCTGCGTCATCCGGGAGAGGCGCGCCGCAAGCTCGGCCCGCCGTGGGCGCGCGTTCGCATCGTCCACCCGGTGAGCGGCGAGGACGTTCCCGACGGTGAGCCCGGAATGATCGTGATCGTCGACCTCGCGAACAGCGGAAGCGTGATTGCGATCGAGACGGCCGATCTCGGCCGGCGCGCCGGCGACGGCTTCGAGGTGCTCGGCCGATCGGCCGGCGCCGAGGCGCGGGGCTGCTCGGTCGCGGCCGACGCGATGCTCGCCCGCCGCGCACCGGGCGCGCCGTGACGCACGCGCGCACGAACGAAGCGCCGGCGCCGGACGAGATCGCCGCGGCGGTGCGGCGGCTTCGTGCGGGCGCGGCGGCGCTTCGCCGGCGGCATCCGCGCGAAGTGATCGACGTGCTCGGCCTCGTCCTCGAGAGCTTCCGCAACCCCGAGACGCCCGGGCGGGTGCGTCTCGAGACCGACTTGCCGGAGGCCACGGGCTTTTCTCCGGAGGTCGTTCGCGCCGGGCTCGACCTCGCGCTCGAGCGCTGGGACGCGGCGGCGCTGCGCGCGCTCGCCGAGCGCGAGCTCGGGCCGCCCGGCGCCGCGCTCGTGAGCGGCTACGACGTGACGGCGGTCGTTCTCGGCGGCGCGCTTCCCACGCCCACGCTGCTCTCGCTCGTCGCGCCGCTCGCGCTTCGCTCGCCGGTGATCGCCAAGACCGCGCATCACGATCCGGTGACTGCGCGCGTCTTCGCACGCGCGCTGGCGGCGGCCGACGCCGATCTCGGCGACGCGCTCGAGGTGGTGTCGTTCGACGGAGACGACGGCCCGCGCATGGGCGCCCTGCTGGACGCCGATTGCGTCGCTGCGACGGGATCGGACGAGACCGTCACCGCGCTCGCGGCGCAGGTCTTGCCGCCGCAGCGCTTCGTCGCCTACGGCCACCGCGTCTCGGTGGCCGCGCTCGGGCCGGGGGCGCTTCGCGGTCCCGCGCTCGCGGCCGCGGCGAGGGGCCTCGCGATGGACGTCGCACTCTGGGACCAGCTCGGCTGTCTCTCCCC
>JAYRMX010000149.1:0-8229 GCA_041912475.1 Myxococcota bacterium | reverse complement strand
TCCACGGTTTCGTCGGCATGCTGCCCGATGAGATCCGGAATTTGATCCCGCTCAACCTACCGATCGTCGTGTACGTCTTCCCTCTCGGACTCATCGCCTCCGAGCTCTGGCACCGGCGGTACGCAGGGCACCTCCAACAAACAGCCACTCTGACCGGGGCACTCGCCATTGGAACGATGCTGATGTTTCTCGCGGTCGGCGGGCGAGTAAATCTCGCATCGCTCAACGTGTATTCGCTGGCAACGCCGCTGATGTTGCTGCTTGCTGACACGGTCTCCGTGACGGCCTTCCTCGCGATCGCAGCCTCTTCGCCTGCGCTGTCGCGGAGCAGAGTGCTCTGCTGGCTCGGTCGATCTTCTCTCATCGTCTACCTGATTCACTCGCTCGTGTTCCAAGCGCTGCTTCGCATCACACCCGCTGGTTGGGTCGTGGACGCTGGATCTGCCTCATCCATCGCGACGGGCATCGTGCTCTTCATCTTCACACTCTTCATCTCCGGCATTCTCGCAGAAGTTCCTCGCCGGGTGGCGCCGATGAGGCGCGTCTTGCTTCCTCGAACGTGGGCCGAGTGGCGCCTGACGGGAGGAGGTGGATCTGCCTGAGTCGCACGAAGACGCCAACAGCCTGGAGGAAGGAGCGGCGGCTCTCCAGCCGGTCGCGCCCCGCGTGCGATGGAGCCGCAGCACAGCCCGGTCGTACCCGCCCGCCGGCCATCGACCGAGCCCAAGCAGCTTCCGGAGGGACCGTCCGGAGGGGGCCCACGCAAACGCGGGAATCGCAGAAGTGCCACGCCTACCGCAGCCGCGCGGCCTCGGACTCCACTCCTCGGGCCGAGCCCGCAGTCAACACCAATCCCGCCGAAGCATCCGCCAGTGGAGACACTCGCCTCTCTCGTCAGCGCACAGCGCTCCGGTTTGATCGGATCCTTGCCGTGTGGCAGTCTCGCACACTCCCTTGGCGTGAGCCCGCCGAGGCATGGGTGCGGTGCCAGCCGGTCCATCGACCCAATTCGGAGCAGTCATGAACACCCGCGTGATGCTCGAGACGACGTGGCGCCGGCGCCACTGGCTCTTCGCGCGGCTTCGCCTCGGCCAGCTCTGGAACTACGCCATCGGCGGCCTCCTTTTCGCCGCGAAGCGCGAGCGCGTCGCGAGCCTGCCCGGCGTCGTGAAGATCGACATCAGCCCGATCTGCAACCTCTCCTGCACGGTCTGCGTCCACGCGGACCCGAACGGCAACGACCTGCTCGAGCGCCAGCGCTTCGCGCCCGGTCACAAGATGAGCGTGGAGCAGTTCCGGCGGATCATCGATCAGATCCAGGGCCGAACGGCGACGGTCTCGCTCTACACCTGGGGCGACCCGATGACGCACCCCGACCTCGACGAGATGTGCCGCATCGCGAGCGACGCCGGCCTGCAGGTGCACGCCAGCACGAACTTCAGCTTCGGGTTCAAGGACGAGCGCCTGCGCAGCATCGTGACGAGCGGCCTTACGCACCTCACGGTCTGCGTCGACGGCCTCAGCCAGGAGAAGTACGGCAGGACGCGCGTCGGCGGCCGTATCGACCGCGTGATCCACAACCTGCGGCGCGTCGCCGAGATCCGCCGCGAGCTCGGCCGCGAGTTTCCGAAGATCGAGATCCAGTACATCAAGTACCAGCACAACCTCGACGAGGTCGAGCCGGCGCGAAGGCTCGCCGAGGAGATCGGCGCCGAGCAGTTCGCCGACTTCTGGGGCGCGCTCCACAACTACGCCGATCGCGAGCCCGAGAACTACGCGACGATCGCCCCGCGCCCGAATCGCGCGCTCCCGCAGTGCTACTGGCCGCACTTCTCGATGGTGATCAAGTACAACGGCGACGTGATCCCGTGCTGCGAGCACCGCATGGCCGCGCAGCACATGGAGGGCGGCGACGCGCGCGTGTTCGGAAACGTGTTCCGCACGAGCGTCGCCGAGGTCTGGAACGGCGAGGAGTACCGCAAGGCGCGCCGCATCGTCTCGAACCCCGAGGTCGTCCTCGCGCAGCCCGAGCTGCGCAAGCACTTCTGCGACGGCTGCTTCGTGATCTTCGACACCGAGATCGCGAAGACCGCGCGCTGGGCCAACCAGCACCGCTGGGAGGACGTCTTCGAGATGGACGACCGCGGCCGCCCGCGCCGCAAGCCGAAGGACGTGACGGGCCTGCCGGCGTAGAGCGCACCCGGCCGCAGCGTCCGCGCTACCCTGCCGGCGATGTCCGACGAGCTCGTCGAGATCGCCCGCTGGCTCGAGCGCCAGCCCTGGAATCGTCCCGGCAGCGACAAGACCTGGGTCTTCCGCGGCGCTCTCACGGCGCTCCGCTTCTGGGCCGCACTTCGTCCGGCGGACTCGGTGCGTGCCGGCTGATCCGGCGGCGCTGGCGTTCGAGGCGCTGCGCCAAGCGCGTGTCGATTTCGTCATCGTCGGCATGAGCGGGATCAACGCCTTCGCGGCGGATCCGGGCGACACGTTCGTGACCCGGGACGTCGACTGTCTGCTCCGCCCGGACGTATCCAACCTGAGGCGCGCTCTCGACGCGCTGCGTGCCGTCGGATTCTCCTTCGAGGCGGACGGCGAACCGTTCGTCGATGTCGAGGACGACACGGTGCTGTCGGGCGTCCTGCGCCACGGGGCGACGATTCAGGCGATTCACGCCGACGCCATGCCACTCGACCTCATGCTCTCGATGGCGGGCTACTCGTTCTCCGAGATCGCATCGGACGCAGTGGCCTTCCAGATCGGCGGCGTCGAGGTGCGCGTGGGCCGCTTGCAAAAGCTTCTGCGCGCCAAGGAAGCCGCGGGCCGGCCGAAGGATCTGGAGTTCCTGCGCCTCTTCGCCGCCCGATTCCGAGGCCGGCCGGTGCCGGACTAGCACTCGACCACGATCCGGGCCGTGAGCCCGAACGGCGCTTCGCTACGCTCCGCGCGTGGACCTCGAATCGGCCATCCGCATTCTGCGCAGAGCTCTGCCCGACCTGGCAGTCGTGTATCTGTTCGGATCCGCCGCGAGCGGCCAGATGCATCCGGAGAGCGACGTCGACCTCGCATTTCTTGCGCGTGCAGACGTCGATTCCGTGACGCGGTTCGAGCTGCAGGAGCGGCTGGCCGCTCTGCTCCACCGCTCCGTCGATCTCGTCGACCTGCGCACCGCGCCGACCGTCCTCAGACTCCAGGTGATCAACGAAGGGCTCGTCCTCTTCGAGCGCGGCGCTGCAGAACGTGCGTTCTTCGAGGCCGTGACCCTCGCCGCGTATGCGCGGCTGAACGAGGAGCGCCGCGGCATTCTAGACGACGTGAAAAAGCGAGGGCGCGTCCTTGGATGACGTGGTCCTTGCCAAGGCGGCCGTGATCGAACGCTGCATCGGGCGCGTCCGCGAGGAGCACGGCGGCGATGACTCCCATCTGACGGACGATCTGCGACGGCAGGACTCGATCATCCTGAACCTTCAGCGGGCCTGCGAAGCCTCGATCGACCTCGCCATGCACCTCGTCCGGAAGGAGCGGCTCGGCATTCCCCAGGACAGCCGCGAGGCCTTCGACCTGCTCGCCGGAGCGGACATGCTCGACCCCGAGCTGGCCGCGAGCCTCAAGCGCATGGTGGGCTTCCGCAACGTCGCGGTGCACGACTACACGCGCCTCGATCTCGACATCGTCCGCGCGATCATCACGCAGCGTCTCGGCGATCTCGGCCGCTTCGCGAGCGAATGCATCCGGCGCCATGCGCGGATCGACGAGCGCTAGCCTCCTGGAGCGCCGCCGGCTCCGAGCGTGCGCGCGCGGGTGATGCGGAGGGTGGTCGCGGGCCACGGGTCGGCCTCTGCGACGAGCACTGCGCGCTCGATACGGCGGCCGAACTCGGGGAAGTACGGCGCGCGCTCGGCGCGCAGCGCCGGGCCGCCGTCGAGCTCGGCGCGAAGCCACGAGCCGCCGGGAAGGCGAAGCCGCGCGCGCGATCCATCGATCCGGGCCTCGACCCCGGGCGCGAGCGGAAGCGCGAGGCGCGCGGAGCGGGCGCGACCTTCGAGGCGGTCGTGGACGACGACGGCGTCGTCATGCATCTCGAATACGCGATGGTGTCGCGTGTCGGGCGTCGCCCAGCCGGCGCAGCGCGCGGCGGCGCTCGCGCCCGGCGTGACGAGATCGAGCGTGACGACGGGCCTGCCGCCGATCCGGTGCGCGGCCCACACCTCGGCTTGCTCGCGCCCGCCCACCTCGAGCGTCGCGTGCGAGCGTGTCGCTCGTGAGAGGTCGCGCAGCGGCCCGGGGACGTACTCGAAGACGCCCGTGTCGGTCACCACGCGCTCGCCCGCCACCGAGAGCTCGAACGCGAGCGCGTCGCAGTGGGCGTGGCCGGGCTGGTGCGCGGGCATCGGCCCCGCGACCGACGCGATCAGCACGAAGGGCCCGTGCTCGAGGCGGACGTAGCCGCCGCGGTCGAGGACGCCCGGCCGCTGCGGCGGCCTCGGCGCAACGCCGAGCCGCGCCGCGTAGTCGGCGAGCACCGCGGGCGGATGCGCGATGCCGAAGGCCGAGTCGGCGAAGAGCGCGATCTCGCCGTCGGGGTGAGTCAGCACCGCGAGCGCGCCGAGCATCCGCGCCGCCGCGTCGGCCAGCGCCTCGCGCAGCGCATCCGGGACCCGGCCCGGCTTCGCGGCGACGAGATTCACGCCGTCGAGGACGTTCTCGAGCAGGCACGCGTGGTACATCGGGCTGCGCTCGCAGTGAAGACCGTCGGCGAGGACCTGCTCGGCGAGCTCGGCGCGAAGCTTCCGCTCGTGCGCGAGCCAGCCGGCCGCGCCGCCCCCTTCGAGCGCGACACCGCAGAGAGTCACCGAGAGCAGGTTCGAGAGGTAGTGGTTCGCGAGCAGGTGCGTCTCGAGGCGGCTCGCGAGGAAGCCGGTCTGCGCGCCGAGCGAGGCGAGGATCTCGCCGCGCGCCGCGTCGCCCGCGCCGAGCGCGCCGGGCGTGAGCAGGAGCGCGAGCCAGGAGAGCGTGCGAAGGCTCGTCGGGTGCGGGCTCCAGCCGACGCCGCACGGATGCCGCGCGATCCAGTCGAGGACGAGCGCGCGACGCGCGCCCGGAGCGAGCGAGGCGCGCCGCGCCCATCCGAAGGAGTGGAGGTCGTACGCCCAGAGCGGCCCCTCGCCCGCGAAGTCCCAGTCGACGCGTTCGGCGAACGCGACCTCCCGGTTGCGAAGCCGGAAGCGCCGCGCGCCGTCACTGAAGGCGTGCGGAGGCCCGGGAAGAAACGGCGTCGCGGGAGCTTCGAATGCGAGCGCGGGCGCGGCGGCCGGGCGATGCGCGGGGGCGGCGTCGCCGCGAAGGCGCAGGCGGACCTGCCCCGCCGCCTGCTGCACGCGCAGATGGCGAACGGTTCGCAGCCAGCGGCCAAAGGCGTCTCGCGTCACGACTCGCCGCGCGCCCGCAGCGCCCGCGCGTACGCTTCGCGCTTTCGCATGCGTCCCGTCCCCGCGACCTCGGCCGCGACGTCTCGCGCCGAGCAGCCCGCGGCGACGCGGTCGCGGATCAGCCGGTCGAGCGCGGCGTCGTCGGGCGGGGCGTCCTCACCGGCCGCCGGCTCGGCCGCGCCGCCGACGACGAGCGTCACCTCTCCGCGCGGCGGCGCCGCGGCAAAGCGCTGCGCGAGCGCCGAGAGCGGGCCGCGGACGATCTCCTCGTGGAGCTTCGTGAGCTCGCGCGCGACGCACGCCGGGCGCTCGCCGAGCGCGTCGCGGAGCGACGCGAGCGTCGCCGCAACGCGGCCCGGCGCCTCGAAGAGCACGAGCGTGTCGGGCGACGCACGAAAGCGGCGCAGCAGTGCCGCGCGCTCCGCGGCACGGCGCGGCAGGAAGCCCAGCATCGTGAAGGTGGAGGTCGGAAGGCCCGACGCCGAGAGCGCGGCGAGCACCGCCGAGGGCCCGGGCACCGGAACGACGGCGTGGCCCTCGGCCGCGGCGGCCGCCACCAGCCGCTCGCCGGGGTCGGAGACGAGGGGCGTCCCGGCGTCCGAGACGAGCGCCACGCTCGCGCCGGCGGCGAGCCGGGCGAGCACCTCGGCCGTCCGCGCGGCCTCGTTGTGCGCATGGAGCGAGACGGGCCGCGCAGCGATGCCGTGTCGCTGCAGCAAAATGCGCGTCCGGCGCGTGTCCTCGGCGAGCACGCAGTCGGCCTCGCGCAGCACGCGCAGCGCGCGCAGCGTCACGTCCTCGAGATTGCCGATCGGCGTTGCGACGACGAAGAGCGTGCCCACCCGACCTCCCGGGCGTACACTGTAGCGACACCTCGCCGCGTCCCGCGGAGCTCACCGTGAAGAAGTCGGGTTCGGACGGCCGGCGCGCCTTCGGCGCCGAGGGCGAGGCGCGCGCGGCCGCGCACCTCGAAGCGGCCGGCAGGCGAGTGCTCGCGCGCACCGCGCGGGCGGGCGGCGGCGAGCTCGACCTCGTCGCCGAGCGCGGCGGGACGCTCGCGTTCGTCGAGGTGAAGAGCCGCCGGGCGCGCGCGTATGGCATGCCGGAGGAGGCGATCGACGCCCGCAAGCGCGCGCGGCTCGTCCGCGGCGCCGCGGCATGGCTCGCGCAGGCGCGGCCCGCGGCCCGGCGCGTTCGCTTCGACGTCATCTGCTGCGAGGCGGACGGCGCCGGACGCTGGACGCTCCGCCACCTCGAGGGCGCGTTCGACGCGGGCGATTGAGCCGCAGGCTCGCGAGGCGGCAGCGCGCACGCAGCGGCGGAGCGCAGGGGGGGCCGGCGTGCGGCGCCACGGTCGCGGACGGCGCCCCACGCGCGCGCCCGGCCGTGAGAGCCCCGGCCCTGCGCGAGTGCCGGCCAGCAGGCCCCCCGCGACTCCTATTTCGCCGTGGCATACTGCGCCGCCATGCCTCGATCCCGGCGCGTCGCGCAGATCCTCGGAGGCCTCGCCCTCTCGGCGTTCGCGATGGTCGCCGTCCTCGTCGTGATCGAGGTCGCGCTGCACCTGTTCCCCGCGCTGCTCCCGGCGGGCGTCTACGGCTCGGGCTCCTTCAACCCCGAGCTCGGGATGGGCGTTCACGACGGAACCGTCGTCTACAACAAAGTGCGACGCACGGCGCGCGTCGCGAACCGGGACGGTTTTCTCGACGCGGATCACGAGCGCAAGAAGCCGCCCGGCACGCTGCGAATCGGCTTCTTCGGCGACTCGTACGTCGAAGGCGTGCAGGTCGAGCGCGATCAGATGTTCTACCGCCTGCTCGGCGATCGCGAGGCGAAGCGCGGGGTCGAGACGCTCGGCTTCGGCATCTCGGGCTGGGGGACGCTCCATTCGTACCTCGCCGAGAAGGTCTACGGGCCGCTCTACGATCTCGACGCGGTCGTCTACGTCTTCGTCGAGAACGACCCGGGCGACAACCTCTACTCGCTCAACCAGGGCCGGCAGACCTCGCAGCTCAAGCCCTTCGGAGAGCTGACGCAGGACGAGCCGGGGTTCCGGGTGCGCTGGATGCGCGACCCGCGCGAACAGGGCGTCCTTCGCCGCGCGCTGAAGTTCGTGCAGCAGCACTCGCGCCTCGCGCAGCTCGTCTGGTCGCGGCTCGTCCTGCTTCACAACCGGGGCGTACGCGTGCAGGCCGAGGACGAGACGCGCCCGGGGCAGCCGCGTGCGGGAGGGTCTCCGGACGCGATGGCGCTCCCCATCACGTGGCCCGCCGAAACCCGCGAGGAGGCCGAAGAGATGGGGCGCCGTGTGCTCACGCGCTGGCGCGACGAGCTGCGCGCACGTGGAGTGGCGTTCTACGTGCTCTACGTCCCGCACGGAGAGAAGCAGCTCAGCGGCGAGCTGCCCGTCGAATCCACCTGGAAGCCGTGGCTCGGCCGCGTGACGAGCGAGCTCGGGATCCCGATGATCGACCCGTCGCCCGAACTCGCACGCCGGCTCGCTGCGGGCGAGCGCATGTTCGACGACCACTTCACGCCGGCGGGGCACGAGGTGGTGGCCGGCGTGCTCGAAGCGAAGCTCGTTCCGGCGCTCACCGCACGGCGCGAAGCCGCGCCGCCACCGCCCGCGCCGTAGCCACGCGTTCCGAGCCGCATCGGCTCGCTGTCGCTCGCCGGCAGCGGCCTTCGCTCGCTCCGCTCGCTGCGCGGCCGCTTCGCGGCCTTGCCCGAGCCGCATCGGCTCGCTGCGCTCGCCGGCAGCGGCCTTCGCTCGGCCGCAGACGGCCTCACTGCGCGGCCGCTT